>NZ_JBBUTI010000006.1:0-372892 GCF_038066635.1 Ideonella margarita
GGGGGCGGCGGCTTGATCTCTTCGATGATCTTCGTCTCGATCGGCGCCTTCACCACCTCGACGATCTTGCGCGCCAGGCCGTTGACCAGCGCCCAGCCCAGCACCACGTGCAGGCCGGCGACGATGATGAGCCCCACGGGGTGTTTTTTGGGAGAACGCTGGAGTTCAGCGTAGGAAAGTGGTCTGGCCTGATCGGTGGTCATGGTCGCAATGAAACTTCAGGAACAAGAAGAAGGATGAACAGACGTCGTCACCCGATCGCATGGATCGGCATATTCAGGCCGCTACAAACGATTGCAAACAGGGGAAACCCCCAAATCGCATCCGTAATCACGTCGTAATTACCGTCCAAACATGACAAAGGGCACCCCTCGGTGCCCTTTCAGGCGGCAGCATAACGCCCGTAACTTGTTTTCATCAAGCCCACACAGGCCCGCTCGAAGGGGCATCTGTTGGGGAGCGCTCCCTTGAGCAAGGTGCTGCACCACCGGGGTGTTGCGGCGCACAATACCGGCATGAACGCACGCACCGATCGCCCGCAGACCTTCGGCGAAGAGTTGGCCAACGCCATCAGCCACGGGCTGGGTTGCGTGCTGGCCATTGCCGCCTTGCCCATCCTGGTGTGGCAGGCCGCCAGCAACGGCACCACTACCAACGTGGTGGCCGCGAGCATCTTCGCGGGCACGATGATCCTGCTGTACCTGGTTTCCACGCTGTACCACGCGGTGCCGGAAGGCCGCGCCAAGGCCTGGCTGAACCGGCTGGACCATGCCGCCATCTACATCTTCATCGCCGGCAGCTACACGCCGTTTGCGCTGGGCGTGCTGAAGGGCGGCTGGGGCTGGACGCTGTTCATCCTGGTCTGGACCATGGCCGCCGCCGGTGTCACGGTGAAGCTGCTGAACCGCCTCAAGCACCCGTGGGTCTCCACCGGGCTGTACCTGGTGATGGGCTGGGCGGTGGTGCTGGCCGCCGGCCCGCTGCTTGACCGCATGCCCGCGGCCGGCCTGGCCTGGCTGGTGGCCGGCGGGCTGAGCTACACCCTGGGCGCGCTGGTGTTCCTGATGGACCACAAGGTGCGCTACGCCCACTTCGTCTGGCACCTGTTCGTGCTGGGTGGCAGCGTCTGCCACTTCTTTGCGGCGCTCTGGTACGCCTGGTAAGGCGGGGGCAGGTCACGCCCACTGCGGGCCCTCACGGCTTCGGCAGGCTGCAGACATGAGCACACTCACCACCACCAGGCTGACGCTGGTGCCCTTCAGGGACGAGCACCTGCCCGGCCTGCACGCCATGAATGCCGACCCGGCGGTGATGCGCTACCTTTCCGGCCGCGCCGAGACGCTGGAAGAAACCAGGGCCATGGTCGAGCGCGTCAAGCTGCGCTGGCAGGCTGTCGGTCATTCCTGGTGGAGTTTCATCGACACCCACAGCGGTGCCCTCATCGGGGCCGGCGCCATCCAGCATCTGCGCCGCGAAGCGACCGCTGAGCCGGACCTGGGTTGCCCGCTGGAGATCGGCTGGCGCCTTCGACAAGATCATTGGGGACAAGGCTTGGCCACCGAGGCCGCGCGCGCCATGGCCGCGTTTGCATTCGAGCAGCTGCGGGCCCCCACCCTGCTGGCGGTCTGCAAACCCGACAACCTCGCTTCGGCAGCCGTGATGCAACGCCTGGGCATGCACAACCTGGGCTTGCAGCGCTGGTATGGCCAGTCGCTGGCCACCTACCAGCTCAACGCGCCGGCGCGTCAGCCTGCCTGCACCTCGGGCGCGGGCTGAGGCCAGGCGGCAGCCGCCGCTGCGGCGCCTTCATCACCATGGGCCTGCACCCAGGCCAGCGCCGCCGCTTCCTCCAGCGGTTTGGCGAAGAGGTAACCCTGGCCCAGCAGGCAACCCAGCTCACGCAGCACATCGGCTTGCAGAGGGGTTTCGATGCCCTCGGCCACCACGTCCACTTTCAGTGCAACGCCAATGGCCACGATGGCCCGTGCGATGGCCGTGCTGTGCCCCCCCTGCAGCAAAGGCTGCACAAAGGCCCGGTCGATCTTCAGCGTGGTGATCGGGAAGCTGTCGAGATAGGCCAGCGAGGAGTAGCCCACGCCGAAGTCGTCGATCGCCAGGCCAAAACCCGCGGCGCGCAATCGGCGCATCCGCGACAGCATCGCTTCCGAGCGATCCACGAGCAGGCTTTCGGTCAGCTCCAGCTCCACCGCGCCGCAAGGCAGGCCACTGGCGGCCAGCACGGCACACAGGCCATCCAGCGCCGCATCATCCGCCAGCTGCACAGCCGACAGGTTCACGCTCACCCGCAAGCCGGGCTGCACGGTGCGCCAGCTCGACAACTGCGCGCAGGCCTGACGCAGCACCCACTCGCCGATGGCGATGATCTCGCCCTGCGCCTCAGCCAGCGGAATGAACTCCACGGGTGACACCACGCCCAGCGTGGGGTGCGTCCAGCGCAGCAGGGCCTCCATGCCCATGCAGCCGCCGCCCACCAGAGTCACTTGCGGTTGATACACCACCCGCAACTGGCCCGCGGCCAGCGCCTGGCCCAGCGCCTCGCCAAGCAGCTGCTGCCGGCTGGGTGGTGCCGCGGCGCCATCGGGCGACCAGACGCGGAAACAATTCTTGCCCTGCTGCTTGGCCCGGTACATGGCGGCATCGGCCCGCTTGAGCAGGGTCTCGCGGTCCTGCGCCTGCGCGGGGAACAGGCAGACGCCCACACTGGCCGACACCTGCCCGACGCCACCTTCGAGCAGATAGGGCCGCGCCAGCTCATCGACCAGCTTTGTCGTGATGACCTGCACCTGGTCCTGGCTGCCGGCGTGTTCCAGGATCACGGCAAATTCGTCGCCCCCGAGCCGGCAGATCACGTCCGTACCGCGCAAGGCGCCAGTGAGGCGGTTGCCGACCTGGCGCAGCAGCTCGTCACCACTGTCGTGGCCCATGGTGTCGTTGATCTGCTTGAAGCCGTCGAGGTCGATGTAGAGCAGCGCGCTGCCCGCCAGGCCGCGCTGCGTGCGGGCCAGCGCCAGGTCGATGCGCTCCATGAAATGGTGGCGGTTGTTCAGGCCGGTGACGTTGTCCAGGTAGGCCAGGTCATTGAGTCGCAACTCGGCCTGGCGGCGCTGGGCCAGCTCGTCGGTCAGGCGCTCGTCACGTTGCTGCAGCTGCTCCAGCATGCCGTTGAAAGCGGCAGACAAGGCCTGCACCTCGGCGCTGCCACCGGCCACGCTGCGGCGCGAAAAGTCTTCGGTCTCGCGCACATGGCGGGTGATGTCGACCAGCTCATCCAGCGGCCCGGCCAGGCGTGAGGCCACCCGCCGCCACAGCGGCACCGACAACGCAAACGCCAGCGCCGCCGCCAGGCCGCAGAACGCCAGCGTGCCGAGCATCGCGCGGTAGGCACCGCGCAGGCTGGCCTCCATGGCCAGCAGGCCCACGCGCTCGCCGTGACGCATCACCGGGTGATAGATGGCGACGCCGCACCAGCTCACCACCATGCTGCGCTCCACCGGCTTGAGCTCATGGCAGGTGGTATCGGCCGATTCCTGGGTGTAGTGCGCCAGCGCACTGCCGTCGGGCAGGAAGAGCGTGGCCTGCATGATGTCGGGCGAGGCGCGCAGCGGCGCCAGGATGTCGGCGGCGTCACGCTCGTTGCCGAACATCAGCGGCGCCTCGCTGCCGCTGGCGATCATGCCGGCCAGCGAGGTCAGACCGGCCTCCACATCGGTGCGCCGGTTGTTCACCTCGTGCAGCACCATCAGCAGCGCGAACAGGCCCAGCAGCAGCCCGGTCAAGCCCAGGCCGAGGCGGGTGATCTGCTGGTCGATCGGCGCCCTCTGGCGAACCTCGTCGGCGGACATCAGCGCGCCCCACCTGCCACGTAGTTGGCCATCTTCAGCAAGCGCGACGAGAGTGCGATGTTGGCCTTGCGGGCCGCCACCAGGTTCACCTCGAAGCCGAGCTTGAGGTCGCGCTTCTGGATCTCGATGATCACGCCACGCTCGGCCAGGCCGTCACTGTCGGTGACGGTGAGGATGGGCGCGCCGGCCAGCTTGGGCAGCAGCTCTTCGGCCAGCTGCCGCTGGCTGTCATCCACGTACAGCGCATGGCAGCCTTGCAGGCTGTCGCGCAGGGCCACGTGCTTCACTTTCACATGCACACCGTTCTGCACATTCTTGCCTTCGAGACGGGCGAGGTGTTCATCGAGGTTGGTTCGTCCCAGCACGCACAGCAGGAAGGGCTCATCGGGCGGCACCGGCCACTGCGCAAACTGGATGAAGTTGTAGAGGAAAGCCGCCTTCACGGCCCGCTCATCCGCCTGGGCCAAGGCCGGGCCGGCTGGCAGCAGGCAGCACAACGCGAGCAAGGCCTGCGGCAACAGCGCCTGCCAGCGCACAGGCCACAGCGCCTGCTTGAACAGAGCGGCGCGGCTCATCGGAAGTTCCCTCCGAGCTCGACGAAGCCGCTGCGGCTGCGGCGGGCATCCGCTGAGCCATCCTCGAAGTAGCCGTCCTGCTGGTGCTGGCGGTTGTTGCCGACATTGCGCACGCCCACCCGCAGGTCCAGCCCGGCCAGCCAGCGCGTGGCCATCAACGTCACGTCCAGGCGCGTCTCGGACGGCGCACGGAAGCCAGGTTCCAGATCCATCGCCCCGATGCGGCGCAGGCTGGCACTCAGGCGCCAGCGCTCGCTGCCCAGCGGCGCTGACACCTGCAGATTGGCCAGGTGCCGCGGTGAATAGGGGAACGTCCGGCCCAGGTTGTCACTGAGCTGCTGCCAGGCCTGGCTGCCGCGCACGCGCCAGCCATCAGCCTGCCATTCGCCTTCCAGCTCCAGGCCCCGTCCCCGGAAGCGCTGGGTGTCCGGATCGACCCAGATCAGGTCGGTCATGCGGTAGTGGTAGGCCGTGGCCTGCCAGCGGGTGGTGTTGCGTCGATATTCAGCGCCCAGCTCGCGGCTGTGCACCCGCTCGCTCTTCGTTTGGCCCAGCTGGCCGAAGCCGTCTTCGGCCGCCGAGGCGAACCGGTGCGACATGCCCTGCGACCACTTCACGGCCCAGCCCTGCGCGGGTGTCCAGACCACCGCATTGCGCGGGCTGCTGACCCAGCCGGCGTTCGGCCGATGATCCAGGCGCAGCCCCAGCGTCACATGCAGATCGTCACGCAGACGGATGCGGTCTTCGGCCGACACGCCGCCCGACTCGCGCTGGGTACCCAGTTGCGCACTGCCCGCAAAACTGCTGTCGTAGCTCGTCGACAGCAGCGGGTCCTGCCGCCAGCGCAGGCCAAGCACCAGCTCATGGCCGTCCAGCGCGCCATAACTGGCCTGGCCATCGAGGCCCCACCACGTGCCCTTGACGCGGCCCCGCTCGAAGTCCTCGCCGTAGATCGTGTCGACCCAGTAGCGGTGCACGCCGCCCTGCATCTTCAGCGTCGTGCGCCAGCCGGCGTCCCAGCTCGCGTCATGGCCCACGGACCAGAAGCCGCTGCCGTCGATCCAGGACTGGCTCACGCCGCCGCCGTAGTCGTGTGCCACGCTGCGGGCCATGCCCAGCGTCTGTGCGCTCCAGCCTTGCCACTGGCCCTTGAGCAGCCATTGCCAGGCGCGGCCCACGCCGGGCACGGGCCAGTCGCCCAGGTCCACGCTGGGCGTTCCGTCATTGCGGTGCACGGTGACTGACGCGAGCCACTCCGCACCGTTGTCCAGGCGCTCGCCGCCCGTCACGCGCCACTGGTGGCCACGGTTCGAGGCCTTCGCCACGGTGGTCTCCCAGCCGTTCACGTCCCGGCCGCGGCGGGTCAGCACATTCACCACGCCCAGGAACGCGTTGTTGCCATACATGGCCGAGCCACCGCCGGGCGCGTATTCGATGCGCTCGATCAGGGCCACATCCACCATGCTGTCGTGGCCGAGGAAGAGCTGGTCGTAGAGGTTGTCGACCGCCGGAATGCCGTCGACCAGCAGCAGCACGCGGCCGGCCAGGTTGCGCGGGCCGCCAAAACCGCGCGCGGTCAGGTAGGTGTACTGACCGTCACTGGTCATGTTCAGGCCGCGCATCTGCTCCAGGCATTCGCCCAGCGTGCGCAGGCCCAGCGCCTGGATGTCCCGGGAGGTCAATACCGAGACGGCCGATGCGGCGTCGGTGATCTGGCGGGCGAACCGCGCCGCGCTGACGACCTCGGTGGCCATCAGGTTTTCCAGCGACAAGGCCGACAGGTCGTCGTCCGCGGCGGTGGCGGACAGCGGAAAGGCAGCCGCCAGCGCGCCGGCGATGCAGCACATCCAACGCAGCAGTGAGGGGCAACGGTTCCCGGGCATGAAGGCAGACCAGCAGAGTTTCACGACGCGAATTGCGCCATCTCCCTTATCGGCAGGTCGGGCTGCAAATGAACCGGGCCCATGAAAAAGGCCACCGCCGGCGTGAACCGGGGGTGGCCTGTGGTGACATTTTCAACACACCGGGGCGATGGGCCCCAGCGGTCAAAGGTCAGCGTGGAAGGTCAACGAACCTTCCCTTCCTTCCAGGCGCCGAGCAGCTTGTCATAGGCGATGGTCTCGCCCTTCGGCTTCTCGTTGGCCAGCTTGGCCCACGGTGCGCCCTTGTCGGACAGCCACTTCGCAGCGGTTTCCTTCTTGTTCAGCTTCGGTGCGCAGTGGGCCATGCCGGCGCGCTCGAGGCGGGCCATCACGTCGTCCATTTCCTTGGCCAGGTTGTCCATCGCGCCTTGCGGGGTCTTTTCACCCGTCACGGCCTGGGCCACGTTCTTCCACCAGAGCTGGGCCAGCTTCGGATAGTCGGGCACGTTGGTACCGGTCGGCGTCCAGGCCACGCGAGCCGGGCTGCGATAGAACTCGACCAGGCCACCGAGCTTCGGCGCCATGTCGGTCATCGCCTTGGAGCGGATGTCGGATTCGCGGATCGGCGTCAGGCCCACCAGCGTCTTCTTCAGCGAGGCCGTCTTGGCGGTCACGAACTGGGCATACAGCCAGGCCGCGGCCGTCTTGTTGGCATCGTGGTCCTTGAAGAAGGTCCAGGAACCCACGTCCTGGTAGCCGTTCTGCATGCCCTGCTTCCAGTACGGGCCGTTCGGGCCGGGGGCCATGCGCCACTTCGGCGTGCCGTCCTCGTTCACCACCGGCAGGCCCTTCTTGGTCATGTCCGCGGTGAAGGCGGTGTACCAGAAGATCTGCTGGGCGATCTGGCCCTGGGCCGGCACGGGGCCGGCTTCGCCGAAGGTCATACCCGAAGCTTCCTTCGGTGCGTACTTCTTCATCCAGTCCACGTACTTCGTCAGCGCGTAGACGGCTGCCGGCGAGTTGGTCGCGCCACCACGTTCGACCGAGGCACCGACCGGCGTGCACTTGTCAGCGCCGACACGGATGCCCCATTCGTCGACCGGCATGCCGTTCGGGATGCCGATGTCGGCGGTGCCGGCCATCGACAGCCAGGCGTCGGTGAAGCGCCAGCCCAGCGACGGGTCCTTCTTGCCGTAGTCCATGTGGCCATAGATCGGCTTGCCGTCGATGTTCTTCACGTCGTTGGTGAAGAACTCGGCGATGTCTTCGTAGGCCGACCAGTTGAGCGGCACGCCCAGGTCATAGCCGTACTTGGCCTTGAACTTGTCCTTCAGGTCCTTGCGGTCGAACAGGTCGGCGCGGAACCAGTACAGGTTGGCGAACTGCTGGTCGGGCAGCTGATAGAGCTTGCCATCGGGCGCGGTGGTGAAGCTGGTGCCGATGAAGTCCTTCAGGTCGAGGCCGGGGTTGGTGAACTCCTTGCCTGCGCCGGCCATGTAGTCGGTCAGGTTCATGATCTTGCCGTAGCGGTAGTGGGTACCGATCAGGTCAGAGTCAGAAATCCAGCCGTCATAGATCGACTTGCCCGACTGCATCGAGGTCTGCAGCTTCTCGACCACGTCGCCTTCCTGGATCAGGTCGTGCTTGACGGTGATGCCGGTGATTTCGCTGAAGGCCTTGGCCAGCGTCTTCGACTCGTATTCGTGGGTGGTGATCGTCTCCGACACCACCGAGATTTCCTTCACGCCCTTGGCCTTCAGCTTGGCTGCGGCGTCGATGAACCACTTCATCTCGGCAGCTTGCTGGTCCTTGGTCAGCGTGGAGGGCTGGAACTCGGCATCGATCCACTTCTTGGCCTCGGCCTCACCGGCCCAGGCCCCGTGGGCCGCAACCGCACACACGGCCGCAACGGCCAACGCGGTGTAACGCATCTTCATGGTTTGTCTCCTCGATTCAGTCGTCAATTGCTGCTGCCCCGATCTGCGGTCGGGTCACCACGGCCCCGGGGCAGCGCCGGGCCGGATTCCCTTTTGAATTGCTCTCAGCCCTTGCGCATCACCCAGCCCAGGCAGGCCATCGACAGCACGAAGCTGATCCAGATGCTGGGCTCTTCGCTCAGCGACATCCACTCGGCCAGCTTGCCCGCCAGGCCCGCAAAGGCCAGGTTGATGTAGGCCGCGCTCAGCAGCCCGATGAACAGCCGATCACCCCGGGTGGTGGCCATGGGCAGGAAGCCCTTGCGCATCACCGTGGGCGAGCGAATCTCCCAGATCGTCATGCCGATCAGCATCAGCACGATGCAGGTGAAAAACACCGCCACCGGCGTCGTCCAAACCATCCAATCAAACATCTTCCATCTCCTGAGCACTCGAACCCGAGCACTGTAAAAACCCGTCAAGCTGCCGCCGCGGAACCGGCTTTGCCGGGCCGCTGGTGGCGCCCCCTGGGGGGTGACGCCGAAGGCGGCGCGGGGGGGTCAAACTCTCCCCATCGCGAAACCCTTGGCGATGTAGTGGCGCACGAACCAGATCACGATGGCGCCGGGCACGATGGTCAGCACACCGGCCGCGGCCAGCGTCGCCCAGTCCATGCCGGAGGCGCTCACCGTGCGCGTCATCGTCGCCACGATCGGCTTGGCGTTCACGCTCGTCAGGGTGCGGGCCAGCAGCAGCTCCACCCAGCTGAACATGAAGCAGAAGAACGCCGCCACACCCACGCCAGCCTTGATCAGCGGCAGGAAGATCGTGACGAAGAAACGCGGGAAGGAATAGCCGTCGATGTAGGCGGTTTCATCAATCTCGCGCGGGATGCCCGACATGAAACCTTCCAGGATCCACACCGCCAGCGGCACGTTGAACAGCAGGTGGGCCAGCGCCACCGCGATGTGCGTGTCCATCAGCCCCACCGTGGTGTAGAGCTGGAAGAACGGCAGCAGAAACACGGCCGGCGGCGTCATCCGGTTGGTCAGCAGCCAGAAGAACACATGCTTGTCGCCGAGGAAGCTGTAGCGGCTGAAGGCATAGGCCGCGGGCAGCGCCACGGTGATCGAGATCACCGAGTTGATGGCCACATAGATCAGGCTGTTGATGTAGCCCGAGTACCAGCTTTCGTCGGTGAAGATCGTGGCGTAGTTGGCCCAGGTGAAGTGCTGGGGCCAGAGGCTGAACGACGACAGGATCTCCTCGTTCGTCTTGAAGCTCATGTTGAGCATCCAGTAGATCGGCAGCAGCGCGAAGACGATGTAGAGAACGAGGAAGATCGTGCGCTTCTGGAAACGCGGGCTCATGTCATTCATGGCCGGCTCCTTCCTGTTGTGCCTGGCCCAGGCGCTGCATCCAGTTGTAGAGCACGAAGCAGAACAGCAGGATGATGAGGAAATAGATCAGCGAGAAAGCCGCCGCCGGGCCGAGGTCGAACTGGCCCACTGCCTTCTGCGTCAGGTACTGCGAGAGGAAGGTCGTGGCATTGCCCGGCCCGCCGCCCGTCAGCACGAAGGGCTCGGTGTAGATCATGAAGCTGTCCATGAAGCGCAGCAGCACCGCGATCATCAGCACGCCGCGCATCTTGGGCAGCTGGATGTAGCGGAACACCGCGAACTTGCTGGCGCCGTCAATGCGGGCCGCCTGGTAATACGCATCCGGGATCGAGCGCAGTCCGGCAAAGGCCAGCAGCGCCACCAGCGGCGTCCAGTGCCACACGTCCATCAGCAGCACGGTGAGCCAGGCCTGCGTGGCATCACCGGTGTAGCTGTACTCGATGCCGAGCTTGGCCAGCGTCGCGCCCATCAGGCCGATGTCGGTGCGGCCGAAGATCTGCCAGATGGTGCCGACCACGTTCCATGGAATCAGCAGCGACAAGGCCACCACCACCAGCGTGGCCGACGACTTCCAGCCCGCCGCCGGCATCGACAGCGCCAGCGCGATGCCCAGCGGCAACTCCACCGCCAGCACCGCGCAAGAGAACCGCAGCTGGTTCCACAAGGCGGCGTGCAGGTCTTCGTCGCGCATCACGGCGGCGAACCACTCGGTACCGACAAACACCCGGCGCTCCGGGCTGATGATGTCCTGCACCGAATAGTTCACCACGGTCATCAGCGGCAGGATGGCCGAAAACGCCACGCAGATGAACACCGGCAGGATCAGGAACCAGGCCTTCTGGTTCACGGGTTTGTTGGTCTGGCTCATGCGATGAGCTCCTCGTCTCGGTAGTGGCAGCTGTGGGCGTTCGCCACATTCAGCGCCACCGGGGTGCCCACCTCTGGCGGCAGGCTGTCAGGCGACAGCCGGGCCTTGAGGGTGTGGCCGGCCGCGTCCAGCGTGACCAGCAGGTAGGTGCCGATGTCCTGCACCTGGCGCACCGTGGCGGGCAGGCAGCCCGGCGTTCCGGCGGCCTGCAGCGTCAGGTATTCAGGGCGGATGCCGAGCTTGAATTCGCCCGGCGCCATGGCCCCGGCCGGCACCAGTGCATGGCCCGCCACGTTGACCATGCCACCCGCCACATTCGCCGGCAGGAAGTTCATGCCGGGTGAGCCGATGAAGTGGCCCACGAAGGTGTGCGCCGGTCGCTCGAACAGCGCCTCGGGCGTGCCCAGCTGCACCACCTTGCCGCGGGTCATCACCACCACCTGGTCGGCGAAGGTGAGCGCCTCGACCTGGTCGTGCGTCACGTAGATCAGCGTGAGCTTGAGCTCATGGTGGATCTGCTTGAGCTTGCGGCGCAGCTGCCACTTCAGGTGCGGGTCGATCACCGTCAGCGGCTCGTCGAACAGCACGGCGGCCACATCGGGGCGCACCAGGCCACGGCCCAGCGAAATCTTCTGCTTCTGGTCGGCGCTCAGGCCGGCCGCGCGCATGTCGAGCTGGTGGCTCATCTCCAGCATCTCGGCGATCTGGCCGACACGCTGGCTGATCTGCGCCGCCGGCACGCCGCGGTTCTTCAGCGGGAAGGCGAGGTTTTCCGCCACGGTCATCGTGTCGTAGATGACCGGGAACTGGAACACCTGGGCGATGTTGCGCTGCTGCGGCGTGGCGCGGGTCATGTCGCGCTGATCAAACAGCACACGGCCATGCGACGGCACCAGCAGGCCCGACATGATGTTGAGCATGGTCGTCTTGCCGCAGCCCGACGGGCCCAGCAGCGCATAGGCGCCGCCGTCCTCGAAGGTCATCTTCAGCGGCAGCAAGGCGTAGTCGCCGTCCTCGGTCGGATTCGGCTTGTACGAATGCGCGAGGTCAAGTTCGATGCGGGCCATCTCAGCGGCCTCCTTGTCGAGCCGGGGCCAGCAGCAAGCCGCCGGCCTGGTCAAACACATACACCTGCGCGGGGTCGAGGTGCAGGGTGATGGCCGTGCCGATGGCGAAGTCATGCACCCCGGTCAGCTGCGCCACCACATCACCCACGGCCGTGTGCACGTGCACGAAGGTGTCGGAGCCCGACATCTCGGCCAGCTCCACCGTGCCGTTCAGGGCCACGTCGCCGGGCCGGGCATGTACCCGCACGGCGCTGGCGCGCACGCCCACACTCACCTGCCTGGAGGCGCCTGAGGGAAACTGTGCCGGCAGCACCAGGCCACCCGGCAGACGCAGGCCGGTGCCGGCGGCGTGGGCCACGTGCTCGGTCACCACCTCGGCCTCGATCAGGTTCATCGGCGGATCACTGAAGGCCCGCGCCACCCGCAGCGATGCGGGGCGGTGGAACACCTCGGCGGTCGGGCCGTATTGCAGCAATTCACCGGCGTCCATCACCGCCGTGTAGCCGCCCAGCAGCAGCGCTTCCGCCGGCTCGGTGGTGGCATAGATGACGGTGGAATCGCCCGCGGCGAAGAGCTGGCTGAGCTCGTCACGCAGCTCTTCGCGCAGCTTGTAGTCGAGGTTCACCAGCGGCTCGTCGAGCAGCATCAGCGGTGCGTTCTTGGCCAGCGCGCGCGCCAGGGCCACCCGCTGCTGCTGGCCGCCTGACAAGGCCGCCGGCAGCCGGTCCAGGAAGATCTCGATGTGCAGCTTGGCCGCCAGCTCGCGCACGCGCTGGTCGATCTGCGCCGCGCTCTTGCCGCTGAGCTTCAGCGGCGAGGCGATGTTGTCGTACACCGTCATCGACGGGTAGTTGATGAACTGCTGGTAGACCATGGCCACGTCGCGTTCGCGCACCGGCATGCCGGTCACGTCGGCGCCGTCCACCTTCACGCGGCCGGCACTCGGCACGTCCAGGCCGGCCATGATGCGCATCAGGCTGGTCTTGCCGGCCTGGGTGGCGCCCAGCAGCACCGTCACGGCGCCCGGCTTCGGGGCCAGGCTCATCTCGTAGAGCCAGGGCGCTGCCCCGACGCGCTTGCTGATGCCTTCGAGCGTCAGCTGCATGGTGTCTCCGTCATGCGGTTCATGTCATTTGTTGGTGTTGTGGTCTTCATCCAGTCGTCCACCTGCTGGCGCTGTGCTGCGGTGTAGTGCAGCCCCAGCTTGCTGCGGCGCCAGAGCACGTCGTCGGCCGTGGTGGCCCACTCGTGCTGCTGCAGGTAGCGCAATTCGGCTTCGAACAGGCCGGGCGCCACTTCTGCACCCAGGTCGGTCAAGGCCGCGGCGGTGCCCAGCACCTCGCTGATTCGACTGCCATAAGCGCGGGCCAGTCGGTGCGCCAGCGCACGCGGCAGCCACGGGTGGCGTTGCTGCACGGCCTGCACCAGGCGCTCGAAGTCGGTGTCAGGGCGCCGTGCCGGGCCGATCCAGGCTTGCAGGTCGCCGCCGGGCAGGCTGGCGTCGTGTGTCCAGTGCGGGCGCTGGTCGCCGAGCATCAAGCCGACCTGGTCCGCCGCCTCTTCGGCCAGCTTGCGGAAGGTGGTGATCTTGCCGCCCCACACGCTCAGCAGCGGCGCGGCGGTGGTGTTCGATTCCAGCAGGTAGTCGCGGGTGACGGCGGACGGGTCGCCCGATTCGTCGTCCAGCAGCGGGCGCACGCCGGCGTAGGTCCACACCACATCGGCCGGGGTGATGGCGCGCTTGAAGTAGCGGCTGGCCTGCTCGCACAGGTAGGCCACTTCATCGGGGGCGATCTTGGCCCCGCGCGGATCGCCGTGGATCTCCTGGTCGGTGGTGCCGATCAGGGTGTAGTCCTGCTCGTAGGGAATGGCGAAGATGATCCGCTTGTCGGGGTTCTGGAAGATGTAGGCGTGGTCATGCTCGAAGCAGCGCGGCACCACGATGTGCGAGCCCTTGACCAGCCGCAGCTGCTTGGTGGCCAGGGCCTCCGCCGCCGCCGGCTTGGCCGTGCCCCGCAGGAAGCTTTCGGCCCACGGGCCCGCGGCGTTCACCAGGGCGCGGGCGCGCACCACGCGGCTCGTGCCATCGGCGCCTTCGAGCACGGCGTTCCAGCCGGTGGCCGTGCGCTGTGCACTGGCGCAGCGGGTGCGGGTGAACAGCTGCGCGCCACGCTGGCGCGCATCGATGGCGTTGAGCACGACGAGGCGGGCGTCGTCCACCCAGCCGTCGGAATAGATGAAGCCGCGGCGGTAGCGGTCGTGCAGCGGCTGGCCCACCGGGTGGGTGCGCAGGTTCACGCCTTGCGAGCCCGGCAAGACTTCACGGCGCGCCAGGTGGTCGTACAGGAAGATGCCCAGGCGGATCATCCAGGCCGGGCGCATCGACGGGTCGTGCGGCATCACGAAGCGCAGCGGCCACATGATGTGCGGGGCGCTCTTCAGCAGCACTTCGCGTTCCTGCAGCGCCTTGCGCACCAGCGAGAACTCGTAGTACTCGAGGTAGCGCAGGCCACCGTGGATCAGCTTCGTCGACGAGGACGAGGTGTGGGCCGCCAGATCGTCCTGCTCGGCCAGCACCACGCGCCAGCCTCGGCCGGCCAGGTCACGCGCAATGCCGGCGCCATTGATGCCGCCACCGACGACGAGCACGTCGCAGTCAAGGTCGGGCAAAGGCTGGGGCGCAGCCGTGTGGGGCGCTTCGGTGTGCAAGCGGGTCTCCTGGGTTGAATCGAGCCGGAATTGTCTCGGCTCTTGATCTTCTTTTTTCGTTTTATCCCAATAAATGTTCGTTTGCAATGGGTGTTTCGATCATTCGTTTTCGTTTTGATTCGGATTAGGCTGCATCCAGCGCCAGCCACAATCACGTCCCATGACCCCGAACCCCCGCCAATCCGAACTGCTTGATGCCGTGCGCGCACAGGGTGCGCAGAGCGTGGAAGCCCTGGCCGAGCGATTCGGCGTGACGCTGCAAACCGTGCGGCGCGACGTGAAGCTGCTGGCCGAGGCCGGCCTGCTGGCGCGCTTTCACGGCGGCGTGCGGGTGCCCACCTCCACCACCGAGAACATCGCCTACCGCCAGCGCGAAGCGCTGAACGCCGAGGGCAAGCAGCGCATCGCCAAGGCCATCGCGGCGCAGGTGCCCGACGGCTCCTCGCTCCTGATCAACCTGGGCACCACCACCGAGGCCGTGGCCCGTGAGCTGCTGCAGCACAAGGGCCTGCGCGTCATCACGAACAACCTGAACGTGGCCGCCATCCTGGCCGACAACCCCGAGTGCGAAGTCATCGTGACCGGCGGCGTGGTGCGCCACCGCGACCGCGGCATCGTCGGGGAGGCCGCGGTCGAGTTCATCCGCCAGTTCAAGGTCGACATCGGCATCATCGGCATCTCGGGCATCGAAGCCGACGGCACCCTGCGCGACTATGACTACCGCGAGGTGCAGGTGGCCCGCGCCATCATCGAGCAGAGCCGTCAGACCTGGCTGGCCACCGACCACGGCAAGTTCAACCGGCCGGCGATGGTGGAGGTGGCGCACATCGCCCAGATCGACGTGCTGTTCACCGACGCCGCACCGCCCGCCCCCTTCCCAGGCCTGCTGGTGGATGCCGGCGTGCAGCTCGAAGTGAGCGCATAAGTTCCGATCCTCGATCCTCGATTCCCGTCTGACGTCTTTGCGGAGTCCGCATGTCCTACCTTCTTGCCCTTGACCAGGGCACCTCCAGCTCGCGCAGCATCGTCTTCAACGCCCAGGGCCGCGTGGTGGCCATGGCCCAGCGTGAATTCCCGCAGATCTACCCGCAGCCCGGCTGGGTGGAGCACGACCCGATGGCGCTGTGGCAAACCCAGCTCGCCACCGCCCGCGAAGCGCTCACCAAGGCCGGGCTCACCGCGCGTGAGGTGAGCGCCATCGGCATCACCAACCAGCGCGAAACCACCGTGGTCTGGAACCGCCTGACCGGCCAGCCGGTGCACAACGCCATCGTCTGGCAAGACCGCCGGGCCGAGCCGCTGTGCGCCCAGCTGCGTGAGCAGGGCCACGCCCCGCAGGTGCGTGAAGCCACCGGGCTGATCATCGACGCGTATTTCTCGGGCACGAAGATCCGCTGGATCCTCGACAACGTGCCCGGCGCACGCGGCGCTGCCGAGCGCGGCGAGCTGGCCTTCGGCACGGTCGACAGCTGGCTGCTGTGGCAGCTGACCGACGGACGCGTGCATGCGACCGACGTCAGCAATGCAGCGCGCACCATGCTGTTCAACGTGCGCGAAAACCGCTGGGACGAGCGCCTGCTGGATCTGCTGCAAGTGCCCGCCAGCATGCTGCCGGCCGTGCACCCCAGCAGCCATGTGTTCGGCGAAACCAATGCTGACCTGCTCGGTGCATCCATCCCCGTGGGCGGCATGGCGGGTGACCAGCAGAGCGCGCTGTTTGGCCAGGCCTGCTTCAAGGCCGGCATGGCGAAGAACACCTACGGCACCGGCTGCTTCATGCTGATGCACACCGGCGAGAAGTTCCAGACCAGCGCCAACGGCCTGATCACCACCAGCGCGTCACAGCCCTCGGCCACGCCCGAATTTGCGTTGGAAGGCAGCGTGTTCATCGGCGGCGCGGTGGTGCAGTGGCTGCGCGACGGCCTGCAGGCCATCAAGGGCAGCGGCGAAGTGCAGCAACTCGCCGAGAGCGTGCCCGACGCGGGCGGCGTGATGTTCGTGCCGGCCTTCACCGGCCTGGGCGCGCCCTACTGGGACGCCGACGCGCGCGGCGCCATTGTCGGCTTGACACGCGGCTCCACCGTGGCCCACATCGCGCGCGCGGCGCTGGAGTCAATCGCCTTCCAGAGCGCCGCCCTGCTGCAGGCGATGAGCCGCGACGCGGTGGCCGCCGGCAGCGCGCCGGTCAGTGAATTGCGGGTGGACGGCGGCGCCTGCGTGAACGACTTGCTGATGCAGTTCCAGGCTGACCTGCTGGGCATTCCGGTGGTGCGGCCCGAGGTGATCGAAACCACGGCCTTGGGCGCGGCCTACCTGGCCGGCCTGAGCACCGGCGTATGGGGCGGGCTGGATGAGCTCTCGCAGCAGTGGCGCGCCCAGCGCGTGTTCACGCCCACGCTGCCCCGCGACCGCGCCGCCGAGCGCATGGCGCGCTGGGAGCATGCAGTGCGGCAGACCGTGGCGCTTTAAACCGCGCCGGGTTCCACGGGCGCCGCCGGCAGCGCCGCGCTGAGATAAGCCTGCAGGAACTCCGGCGGCATGCGGCGCGCCCGCCCGCTGCCCAGCTCGATGCAGACCAGGTCCCAGCGGCCGCGCAGCACGGTGGCGCCGTCGCTGCGGCGCAGCAGCTGGAAGCAGCGCTCCATGCGCAGCTTGCCGTCGCCCGGCAGCAGCCAGGTGCCCAGCGTCAGCGCCTCGCCCAGCAGCGCAGGCAGCAGATGGTCGTAGTGCGCCTGCCGGATCGCCATCGCGCGGTCCAGCCGCTGGTAGTCCGCCAGCGTCAGCCCGAGCGCCGCTGAATGCGCCCAGGCCACGCGCTCGCACCACTGCACATACACCGCGTTGTTGGTGTGGTTCAGGCCGTCGATGTGCGCCGGCTCGGGCGTCACGTCCAGCGTAAAGGGGTCGGGGTGGTCCCAGGGGAGTGTGGTCACGGCAAAGGGGTCCTTGGCTTGAGCCGCGATGTTAGTGGCCCGGCCAGCGGCGATAGACTGCTGCGCTGCCACCTCAGCTGTTGTCGACCGCTGTTCTCCCGAGTCGCACTTCCGCGTCGTTCTTCCGCGTCGTTCTTCCGAATTCCACTCCACGTTGTCTGTCATGCCCGCTGCCCTGCCCACCTCCCCCGCCCGGCTCACCCTGTGGCATGCCGTGCTCATTCCGGGGGCGATGGTGGCCGTGGCCCAGTGGGCGGCCAGCAGCGGCACTGACATGAATCTGGCTGCGCGCTACTTCGACGTGGCCTCCGGCGGGTTTCCGGTTCGTGACGCCTGGTGGGCCGAGCAGTTCGTGCACAAGTTCTGCAAGAACGTGCTGCTGCTGCTCTGGCTGGGCCTGATGGTGGCCGCACTCGCGGCACCGAAGGTGGCCCGGCTGAAGCCGCACCGCCGCACCCTGTGGCTGACGGTGGCGGCCATGGGCCTGGGGCCGACGCTGGTGACGCTGCTGAAGGATATCAACACCCACGTCTGCCCCTGGGACCTGAAGCAATTTGGGGGTGAGGCCGAGTTCAGCGCCCGCTGGTGGGTGTCCCGGGCCGAGGCGGGCCGTTGCTTCCCCGGTGGCCATGCGGCCGGCGGCTTCAGCCTGATCGCCCTGTTTTTTGGCGCCCGCCTGATGGGCTGGCCGCGCGCGGCCTGGGCGGCCCTGGTGCTCACGCTGCTGGTGGGCGGTCTGTTCAGCCAGGTACGCATGATGCAGGGGGCTCACTTCCTGAGCCACAACCTGTGGTCGGCCGCCATCGACTGGTGGGCAGCCTTTGCCGTGTTCGCGCCAGCGCTGTTCAGCGCGGCCCGTACATCGCGCTGAGTTCCGCCTCGAAGCGCGCCTGCAGGTTCAGACGCTTGAGCTTCAGCGTCGGCGTCATCATCGTGTTTTCGATGGTCCACGGCTCCAGGCTCAACACCACCGCACGCGGCTGCGCATACCGCGGAAAGTGCGTGGTGGCTGCGGCCATGCGGGCCAGCGCCGCCTGCCGCGCCTTCGGGTGCGCCAGGTTGGTTTCGTCCAGCGGGTTCAGGTCGAGGCTGGCGGCCATCCGCTGCCACTCGGCGCGGTTGAGCACCACGACCGCGCCGATGAAGGGCTTGTTCTCGCCGACCACGAAGGCCTGCTCGAACAGGCCGTCGCTGCAGATGGCCAGTTCCAGGTCCACCGGCGGAATCTTTTCGCCCGTGGAGGTGACGATGATTTCCTTGATGCGGCCGCGGATGTAGATGCGCCCGTCGATGATCTCGGCCTGGTCGCCGGTCGACATCCAGCCGTCGGCGCTGAGCACCCTGGCGGTGTCTTCCGGCCGCGCCCAGTAGCCCTTCATCACGCTGGGGCCGGCCACCTGCAGTTCGCGGTTCTCGCCGATGCGCACCCGCACGCCGTCCAGCGCGCGGCCGACGCAGGCGGGGTCGTTGTCATCGAGTCCGTTCACCGCCACCACGGGCGAGGTTTCGGTCATGCCGTAGCCCTGCAGCAGCGGCAGGCCCAGGCCCAGAAACGCCCGGGCGATGGCTGGCGGCAAGGGCGCACCACCGCTCACCGCCACCCGCACCTGGCCGCCGAAGCGGGCCAGCACCGGCCGAGCCAGCACGGCTTGCAGCACGGGCCACAACGCACGGTCGTACCAGCGGTGGGCATCACCCGGCTCCAGCGGCAAGTCCTGGGCCGCGCGGAAGCGGCGCCAGCCGATCGACTGCGTCAGCGCCATCAGCCGCGCCTTGAGGCCGGTGGTGCCCAGCGCCTCCTGCAGCTTGGCGTGCACCCGCTCATAGATGCGCGGCACGGAGATCAGCACCGTCGGGCGCTGGGTCAGCAGGTCTTCCGACAACTCGGCCACCGAACGCGCATAGGCCACGCAGCTGCCCGATGCAATCGGCAGGTAGTAGCCCGCCGTGCGCTCGAAGGTGTGCGAGAGCGGCAGGAAAGACAGGAAGCGGTCTTCCGGTGTCGGGCGCACGCGCGCCATCACCTGCATCACGTTCGCCACCACGTTCGCGTGGGTCAGCATCACGCCCTTGGGCTTGCCGGTGGTGCCGCTGGTGTAGACGATGGCGGCCAGGTCATCCCCCGACGGCCCGGAGAGGTGCGCCGACGGCATCGACACCGCCAGCCACATGGCCAGTGGCACGACCGGCACGCCTTCGGTGGGCAGCCCGGCCACGGCGTCGGGGCCTTGCCAGTTGCCCACCACCACCACGGCACGCAGGGCCGGCAGCGTGGCGCCGGTGGCGGCAATCGCCTCCCACTGGCTGCGCTGCTGCACCACCAGCACCGAGGCCTGGCAATCGGCCAGGATGTAGGCGATGCTGGCCGGGTTGTCGATGGCGTGCAGTGGCACCGGCACACCACCCAGCGCCAGCGTGGCCTGGTCCATGGTCATCGCATCAATGCCGTTGGGCAGGAGGATGGCGACGCGGGCGCCACGCGGCAGCTGCTGCGCCGCCAAGCCATCGCGCCAGCGCATCACGCGCTGGCCCACCTCGGACCAGGTCATCGACAACCAGCGGCCCGACGAGACGTCGAACTGCCGATACGCCTCGGCGTCGGGGGTGAGCGAAATGCGCGCTGCCAGCAACTCGGGCAGGGTGTGCACTTCGGAAAACGGCGCGGGAGGCGAGAACATGGACGCAATCAGCAAGGGGCTCGGGAGCGGCATCATGCCCGCCGAAGCTGCGCAAGCCCATCCTGCGCGCTAGGGCGCGGCCTCTAACGCAAAAAGCCCGCTGACCAAGCGTGCGCAACTGCACATCTGCACGTGGCGCTGGCTCCTGAGAGCCACACCCCGGATAATCCCGCATGACCTCAGAGACCCGCTCCACGCCGAACACGGCCTTTTCTTCCCTGCCGATCAGCCCGGCCGCCCTCGAAAACCTCGAGCGCCTGGGCTATGCGCAGATGACGCCGGTGCAGGCCGCCAGCCTGCCGTCCGCGCTGGCCGGCGGTGACCTGATCGTGCAGGCGCCCACCGGCAGCGGCAAGACCACCGCCTTCGGCCTGTCGCTGCTGGCCCGGCTGGACGCCGCCGTGTGGCAGGTGCAAGCCATGGTGCTGTGCCCCACGCGTGAGCTGGCCGACCAGGTCGCCGAAGAGCTGCGCAAGCTCGCCCGCGCCACCGGCAACGTCAAGGTGCTCAGCCTGTGCGGTGGCTCGCCGATGAAGCCGCAGCGCGAAAGCCTGTCGCACGGCGCGCACCTGGTGGTGGGCACCCCGGGCCGGCTGCTGGACCACCTGGAACGCGGCACGCTCGACCTGACCGGCCTGAACACCCTGGTGTTCGACGAAGCCGACCGCATGCTCGACATGGGCTTCATCGACGACATGGTGCAACTGGCCAAGTACTGCCCGCCCAAGCGCCAGACCCTGCTGTTCTCGGCCACCTTCCCCGAAGGCATCGCCGCGCTGGCGAGCCGCTTCCTGAAGGCGCCGCAGCGCATCACCGTGGGCGCCGCCCCGACCAAGGCCGCGGTCGTGGCCGGAGACACGGGTGAAGCCGCTGCCACCGGCCACATCCGCCAGATCGCCTACGAAGTTGAAGAAAGCCAGCGGCTGCATGCCGTGACGCAGCTGCTGGCGCATTTCCGCCCCGACAGCACCATCGCCTTCTGCAACACCAAGCAGCAGTGCCGCGACCTCGTCGATGTGCTGGCGGCGCAGGGTTATGTGGCCCTGGCCCTGCACGGTGATCTGGAGCAGCGCGAGCGCGACCAGGTGCTGATCCGCTTCGCCAACCGCAGCGTCAGCGTGCTGGTGGCCACCGACGTGGCGGCCCGCGGCCTCGACATCGACGACCTCTCGGCCGTCATCAACGTCGACATCACGCCCGAATCGGAGCAGCATTTGCACCGCATCGGCCGCACCGGGCGTGCGGGGCGTGACGGCCTGGCCCTGAGCCTGGCCAGCATGGACGAGATGGGCCGCATCGGCCGCATCGAAGTGGCGCAGAAGAGCGAGTTCACCTGGGCCAAGCTGTCGTCCCTGACACCGAGCCAGCCCGGCGTGCCCCTGCGCCCGGCGATGGTGACGCTGCAACTGCTGGGCGGCAAGAAGGAAAAGATCCGCCCGGGCGACGTGCTCGGCGCCTTCACCGGCACGGCCGGCTTCACCGCCAGCCAGATCGGCAAGATCAAGGTCACCGAGTTCCACACCTGGGTCGCCGTGGCCACCGACATCGCCGAAGAAGCGGTGAAGCGCCTGGGCGCAGGCACCCTCAAGGGCAAGCGCGTGAAGCTTCGACGCATCGATGAAGTGATCCGCTGACGCCTTTTTCAAGCGCTCACATTTGGCGGGGCCGGAGACACTGCGAAGCACAGATACTGTGATTTCGCAGCCAGCCCGCCCTTGCGGCGGCATCGTCCCTCACGCGGCCAGCCCCATGATCCGATCCAACGCGCTCCCCCGGCGTCTGAAGCAGCGGCTGTCCGCGCTGTGTCTGCACACCCGATTCACCCGCCTGCTGCAGGCCACGGCCTTGGCCGCGCTCACCGGCCTGGCGGCTTGTGGCGGCGGTGGTGGTGGCAGCACCAGCACCGCCACGGCGGGTGAAACCACCAACCAGCCTGCGCCCACGACGCCGGACACGGGCTCAGGCTCCAGCTCGGGTTCCGGTTCAGGCTCCAGCACCACCGGCGCCACCTATGTGGTGGGCGGCAGTGCCGATCTGCCCACGGGCGCCACCCGCGTGGCCCAACTCACCGATGTGCCCTGGGCCAGCCTGCCCGTGGGCAGCCTGGTCATCGTCTCGGCCGGTACCTATGCGGGGCCCGTCACCATCAATGCACAAGGCAGCGCCAGCGCGCCCATCGTGGTGCGGGCCGCCGACAGCGCGAATCTGCCAATCGTCACCAACAGCGTCGATGTGCAAGGCGCCGGCTGGGTGCAGATCAGCGGGCTGAGCGTGCGCGCCCCGACCTGGGCGGGTTTTGTCGTCCGCCGAGGCAGCCACGACATCCGCATCAGTGATTCGATCGTGCGCAACGCACCGATCGGCTTCGATGTTTCCGATGGCGCCGGCACCGGCCTGGTCATTGCCAACAACCTCGTCGAGGACACGGCCACGCAGGGCATCGGCGTGAGCACCAATGCCGTGGCCGGCAACCCGAACATCATCAGCGGCAACACCGTGCGGCGCAGCGGCCAGCACGGCATGGAGATCCGCGGCAACTGGTGGTTGATCGAGCACAACAATGTCAGCCGCAGCGGCCTGGCCATCGGCGGCGCCTCGGGCATTCATTTGTGGGCGTCGTCGGCCACCGACGATGCGGGTGACCACAACACGATCCGCTACAACCTGAGCTTCGACAACGTCGACACGCTGGCCCACGACGGCAACGGCATCCAGATCGACCAATGGTGCGACGGCAATACCGTGGCCTGGAACATGGCCTGGGGCAATGACGGCGCCGGCATCATCATCTACGACGGCAACGACAACCGCGTGATGGGCAACACCTTGCGCGGCAACGGCCTGGACAGCGGCGGCACGCACGGCGGCCTGGGTGAATTGATCATCGCCGGCTCGCCCGCGCTGGACCGCACCAGCGGCAACCAGGTGTGGAACAACATCGCCGTGTCCACCCGCAGCGCGGTGCCTGCGATGTGGGTCGACGGCCGTGCCTGGAACAACAGCAATGTGCTCGGCCCGAACTGGCTGCACCACACCGCCGGCGGCACCCACCTGCGCTGGGCCGACAACGCCAATCACAACAGCGCGGCGGCCATCAACAGCGTCACCGGCACCAGCGGCAACCTCGTGGAGGCGCCGCAATTCAGCAACGCGGCGGCACCAGCCAGCGGCGGCTGGCGGCTCACCACGGCGCCCACCTTGAGCGGCACCGCCATGGTGGGTGACTCCGACTTCGGTGGCACCGTGGGCGTGGCCGGCATGCGCTGGTTCGGCGCCTACTTCAGCACGCCCTGAACACGCAGGGGTGTGGCACCTACACTGGTGCCATGCCCTTGTCGCACCTCCTGCTCGCCTTGGCCGTGGTGGCCGTCTGGGGCACCAACTTCGTCGTGATCAAGTGGGGGCTGGCCGAGTTGCCGCCCTTCGCACTGGCCACGCTGCGCTTTGCGCTCTCCGCCCTGCCCTGGGTGTTTTTCATTGCCCGTCCGCGCGTGGCGTGGTGGCGCCTGGCGGCCTTTGGCGTGTTGCTCGGCTGCGGCCAGTTCGGCCTGCTGTTCCAGGCGATGCGCAGCGACATTTCTCCCGGTCTGGCCTCGCTGGTGGTGCAGACCCAGGTGTTCTTCACCATCGGCATCGCGATGCTGGCCACGCGGGAACGTGTGCGGCCGCTGCAGGTGCTGGCGGCCTCGCTGGCGGTGGCCGGCATGGTGCTGATCGGCTGGGCGGGCCAGGCCCGACACGGCACGGCCGCGGCCGACGTGACCCCGCTGGGCCTGGCGCTGGTGCTGTGCGCCGCCCTGAGCTGGGCGCTGGCCAACAGCGTGGTGCGGGGCGCCGGCAAGGTGGACGCGCTGGGCTTCATGGTGTGGTCCAGCCTGTTCGCGGTGCTGCCGCTGGCCGGCCTCAGTGCCGTGGTGGAAGGCGTCGAGCCGGTGCGTGAGGCCGTGTTGCGGGCCTCGCCCATGGCCTGGGCCGCGGTGCTCTGGCAGGCCGTGGGCAATACCTTGTTCGGTTATGGCACCTGGAACTGGCTGCTGGCGCGCCACCCGGCTGCCACCGTCACGCCGATGGCGCTGCTGGTGCCGGTGTTCGGCATGGGCGCCGCAGCGGCGGTGCTGCACGAAGCCCTGCCCGGCTGGAAACTCGCTGCCGCCGCCCTGGTGATGGGCGGGCTGGCACTGAACCTGCTCGCCAGTCGGGCCAACGTTCCCAACACATCGACCGCCGGAGACAAACAACCATGAACAGCAGCATCGACAGCACCGTGCACCACCTGCGGCAAACGCTGGACGCCCTGCGCGACGGGCAACTGCAGCCCGAGGTGGTGTGCGCGCGCTTCCGCATGGCCTCGCTGCAATGGCCGGGCTTGCCAGCGCGCTATGGCGACGTGCTGGAGCGCCTGCTGCAGCCGCTGGACACGGCCACCATGATTGGCGAGGAAAGCTGCTCGTTCAGCCGCAGCGACATGCTCGATGCGCTGCACCAGTGGCTCGACCACGCGGCGCAGTTGCCACGCAGCTGACGGCCGCGCTCACAGCGCCAGGCCCAGGCGCGCGGCCCAGTGCCGGGTGAGCGGCGTCAGCGGGCGTGACATGCGCCGCTCGTTCAGCAAGGCCCGGCCGATGTCGGCAGCGCCCACCTCACAGGCCGCGCTCAGCAGCGTGTGATCCAGCCATTCGCGGCGCACCGCCGTGCCGCCCAGCCGATGGCCGCTGTTGCGCATCGCATGCAGGCTGGCCAGGGCACGCGGGCCCTCGCCGCGCGACAGCGCCAGCAGGCTGCGCATCAAGGGCAGGCCCAGCTCACGGGCCACCGCATGGTTGCTGCGGCGCGCCTCTTCAGGCTGCAGTGCGCGCTCGGCACAGCGGGCCACCCAGCGCTCGGCGCGCGACAGCTCACCCGCGCCCAGCAGCGCCAGCAACACATGCAGATCGCTGCGCGCATGTTCCCCGGCCGCCACGTCGGGCGCATCCGGTGGCGATACCTGCAGCACCTCGGCAAAACGGCCGCCCACGTCCACGCCCACGCACTGCATGCGCCACAGCAAAGACACGGCATCGATGCGCGCCTGCGCCGAGCCAAGTGCCGCGCCACTGAGGTGCGCATCCACCAAGCGCTGCAGGCCGGGCACGTCCATCGCCTCCAGCCGGAACAGGCCCATCAACCACCAGCCGTGCGAGGCCTGCACCGCGTCGTCAGCCCAGGCGGGCTGGTGCTGGCGCAACCAGGCCGTGCCGTCCTCGAAGCGGCCTTGCGACTGCATCACCTGCGCGACGGCCACCACCGCGGCGGGCACGCGCGCCTGCAGGGCCAGCGCACGCCGGCCCATGTCCTCGGCTTGTGGATACAGCTGATTCTCCGACAGGCCGGCGGCATACAAACCCATCACCTGCGCAAAGCGGGGGTCGGTCTCGTCCCAGTCGGGCAGCACGGCCGCCGGGCGCTGTCGCAGGCGCAGGGCCTCGCCGCGTTGCACGTCCCAGTGGTGGGCCAGCAGCAGCGCCAGCACGTCGTGTGGCGAGCCAAGCAGCAGGTCGTCCCAGAGCCGGCAGGCCTCGTGCCAGCGGCCGTCGAGCACGGCCACCGCCGCGTGGGCGTGTTGCAGTTCCTGCGGCGGTGCGCCGGGCAGCCAGGCCGCAGCCTGGTTCAGCCAGGCGCGCGCACGGGCCGGCGAACCGGCCTCGGCCTGGCCCAGGCACCACAGCGCCTGCAGCACGAGCGGATAAGCCCACTGCGGATCCGCTTCCTGCGCCTGCTGCAAGAAGCCAGGCACGGACGGCCGGCCTTCGAGCCAAGCCTGCTGCGCGTCCAGCAGCGCTTGCTGCGCACAACTCGACACGCTGCCGCCGCGCCCGGCAGCGGGCACGCTCAACACACGCTGGGGCTCAGGTGGCAGGCTCATGCCCGCGACTGTACGGCAGGAATCGAGACCTCCGGCCAGGGCCGCTGGGCCGGGCGGAGTTGCTCCCAGGCGCGGGCCATCTGCAGCACACCGAGGTCGTCATGCCGCCGCCCGATGATCTGCAGCCCGATGGGCAGGCCCGCCGCGTCGAAGCCGGCATTCACGCTGATCGCCGGCTGCTCACTCATGTTGTACGGCAAGGTGTAAGCGATGTGCTCGAACGGCCGCTCCGGGTCATTCAAGGGGCTGGCCTGCTCGGCGGGGAAGGCCGTCTCGGGGCTGACGGGCGACAGCACAAAATCAAAGGGCTGGCAGGCGGCGATGGCCGAATCACGCAGCGCAGCGATCTGGCTGTAGCCGCGAAACACCTGCTCGGCCGTGAGGTGCTGGCCGGCGGCAATCCAGTCGCGGATGTAGGGCAGCACCTTGGCCTGGCGCTCGGGCGGCATCGCGGCGTAATCGAGCCACGAGCGCATGCGCCAGAAATGGTCCAGGCCCTGCACCATCGCCCGTGTCGACAGCGGGCCGATGGGCTCCACCACCGCACCGGCGGCCTCGAAGGCGCGGGCCGCGTCGCTCACGGCCAGGGCCACTTCCGGGTTCAGGGCGTCGCCCCAGCCGGCGTCCAGCAACAAGCCGAAACGCAGGCCGCGCACGTCACGCTCCAGCTGCTGCCATTCGATCGGCTGCGGCGGCAGGCTCATGCCGTCGCGCCAGTCGGGGCGTGAGAGCACGCTCATCGCCAGCGCGGCGTCGGCCACGGTGCGGGTCATCGGGCCCGCCACACGGCCGGCGAACGGGGGTTTGATCGGGATGCGGCCCAGGCTGGGCTTGAAGCCCACCACGCCGCACCAGCTGGCGGGCAGGCGGATGGAACCACCGATGTCGGTGCCCAGGTGCAACGGGCCATAACCGGCCGCAGCAGCGGCGCCAGCCCCGGCGCTGGAGCCACCGGGGTTCAGCCGGGTGTCCCAGGGGTTGCGGGCAAGCGCATGAAAGCTCGACAGGCCCGACGACAACATGCCCCAGTCGGGCATGGTGGTGCGCGCCACGAACACGGCGCCGGCTTCACGCAGACGGGCTGCGGGCGGCGCATCGTCCAGCGCGCGGCTCAACACCGTGGCGGCGCAGCCCAGGGGCATCGGCACACCGCGGGTGGCGATGTTTTCCTTCAGGGTGACGGGCACGCCGTCGAGCGCGCTGAAGGGCTGGCCGTGCCGCCACCGGGCTTCCGAGGCCTGCGCCATGTGCAGCGCCTCGGCTTCGTCCTGCGCCCAGGTGGCATGCAGAACAGGCTCGCAGGCGTCGATGTGGGCCAGCACGGCCCGGGTCACCTCGACCGGCGAGAGCGCACCGCTGGCGTAGGCAGCGCCCAGCTCGGTGGCGCTCAGCGCGTGCAGTGCTTCGGTCATCTCCGGCTCCTCATGGCGTGACGTGGTCACGCCATGATGCCGGAGAACCTGTGTCAGTCGGCCTGGCCTTCGTGGCGGGCAGCGGCGGCGTACAGGTCAGCAGCGAAACCGGGGTCGGTGCGCTCCCAGGTGCGGGCCAGGCGACGCACGTCTTCGGCTTCGGCGGCGCGGCTGCGCAGGGTGCTGGCCACCGACGGGGCGGCGCTGAAGGCACGAGCCGTCAGGCGAGCAGCAGCGATGAACAACTCGGCGACGACACGCGCGCCACGCGGCACGGTGAAGGCAGGAGCGTGGTGGAAGGTTTGCGAGGTGATGGCGGTCATGGTGATCTCCTGGAAACAGAGCCTAGGAACAAAGGGGGCGCGGCGTGAAAGCTCAGCGCTTGGAGGTCGCGGCGTTGCGCAGGGCAGCGGCCAGTTCGGGTTGGCCGGCGGCCACGCGTTCAGCGGTGTGCAGCATCTGCACCGCGGCGCGGCGGCGACCGGCTTCTTCCAGCGCCACCCACACGGCATGGCCCACGGCACGGGCCCGGCCAGCCCAGACCTGCTTCAGGGAAGCGGCGCGATAGGAACCGGAAGGCAGTGCAAAAGTGGTCATGGTGGGAACCTCGGTGGAAGTCAGGTTGCAGGGGGACGTTGTGCGTCGATGGGGTGGACTGTACGGGTTTCCCCTATTGCCGCCCACTGAATATTATTCAGATACGATATTCACCAATCGCATAACAAAGCCGTCCGTGAACTTCCGCACACTTGACCTGAACCTGCTCCGCGTGTTCGACGCCGTGATGGCCGAAGGCAGCCTGACGCGCAGTGCGGGCGTGCTGGCGATGACCCAGCCCGCCGTCAGCCATGCCCTGAAGCGCCTGCATGACGCCGTGGGCGAAGCGCTGTTCGTGCGCACTGCCCACGGCATGTCACCCACCCCGCGTGCGCAGGCCCTGTGGCCGCAGGTGCGGGCCGCGCTGTCGGGCTTGCAGCAGGCGCTGGCCCCAAGCGAGTTCGACCCCAGCGCCGACGAAGTGAACTTCCGGCTCGCGATGGTGGACGCCACCGCCGTGCTGCTGATGCCGCTGCTGGTGCGGGCGACCGAGCAGCAGCGTGCGCTGGCCAACTTCCGCGTGCTGCCGCTGGCCACCCGTGACCCGCGCGCCATGATCGAGCGCGGCGAGGCCGATCTGGCCGTGGGCCACTTCCCCGATGCAGTAGCGGCCATCACCGCAGCCGGCGAGGAAACGCCGCTGCGCCACCTGCGGCTCTACGACACCCGCTATGTGTGCGTGATGCGCCCGGGCCACCCGCTGGCGCGTGGCCCGTTGACCCTGGACGCCTTCTGCGACGCGCACCACCTGCTGGTGAGCTTTTCCGGGCGGCCGCAGGGCTTTGTCGACCAGGCCCTGTCCAACCTCGGGCGCACACGGCGCATCGTGCTGACGGTGAACCAGTTCTACACGGCCGGCCAGGTGGTGACGCGGTCCGATTTGCTGACCGTGCTGCCGCTGTCGTTCATCTCGGCCACCGGCAACCAGGACCATCTCGTGGTGCGCGAGTTGCCGTTCGACTTGAACCGGGTGCGGGTGGAGATGGTCTGGCACATGCGCAAGGACAGCGACCCCGCCCACCGCTGGCTGCGGGGTCTCGTGGCCGCCGGGCGACAGGACACACCCGACCAGCCGCCGGCTGCGGCGCCGGCCTCGGCACGCTGAGGCGGGCGGGCTTGCTCAGCTGGGCAGCTCAACTGGGTAGCTCAGTTGGGCCGCTCAGGTGGACCTCTCAGACCACGGGCCCGCTGACCTCGACACGCAAGCCGCCCAAGGTGCTGGAGCGCGCCAGCTGGATGCTGCAGCCCGTCACGGCCGCGATGCGCCGCACGATGGACCAGCCCAGGCCGCTGCCCGGCGCCGCCGTGCCCAGCACCCGGAAGAAGCGCTCACCGAGCCGCGCCATGTCGGCCTCGGCCAGGCCCGGCCCGCTGTCGTTGATGCACCAGTGCCACCGGCTACCACCCATCGGGCCATCGCCCACCAACCCGGCCGACACCACCACCGTCGCACCATCAGGCGCGTAACGCAGGGCGTTGTCGATCAGGTTGCGCAGCAGCACCCCGAGCAGAGCTTCGTCGGCGCTGCAGATCACCGGCGTATCGGCCAGCACCTCCAGCTGCTGCCCACGCGCCAGCGCTGCCGGGGCCAGCTCAGCGGCGACACGCCGGGTCAGCGCCGCCAGATCCGGTGTCTGCCGCGGCTGCGTGGCCCCTGCTTCCAGCCGCGCCAGCGTCAGCAACTGCTGCACCAGGTGGCTGGCCCGGTCACACCCGGCGAGCGTGGCCTGCAGCGCATGCCGGCGATCGGGCTCGTCCTGCGCACCCAGCGCCACCTGGGCCTGCGCGCGGATGGCCGCGATGGGCGTGCGCAGCTCATGCGCCGCATCGGCCGTGAAGCGGCGCTCGCTGTCCAGCAGGTGTGCAATGCGCTCGAAAAGGCCATTCAGCGTGGCCTGCAGCGGCGCGATCTCACTGGGCGTGCCCGGCGTGAGCGGCAAGGGCGTGAGCGCCAGCGGCGCCCGCCCGGCCAGTTGCTGCTGCAACTCATGCAAGGGCTTCAGGCCCCGGCGAAGGATCCACCAGATCAGCAACAGGATGAGCGGCAACGCCACCAGCATCGGCATCAGCAAACCGCGCATCACGGCCATGAGAATGGCGTCGCGGGCTTCAAGCTGCTCGCCCACGTAGACCTGGATGTCGTTCTCGATGCCGCGCGTGGCGAACAGGCGCCAGCGCTGGCCGTCGATGTCGCGGGTCTCGAAGCCGTCAGCGCGCACCATCAAGGGCGTGGCCGGCGCGTTCGACGAGCGCAGGATGAGCTCGCCCTCGTGCCAGACCTGGAAAGAAACCTGTCGCGAATAACGGTGCAGCGTCGGTGCATCAACCAGACCGTCGTCATCGTCGTTGTCATGGCCGGGGGCCTGCCGCGCCACCAGCAGCGCCGCCGCCTGGGTCAGGTGGGCGTCCAGCAATTCATCCAGCTCGTGCCGCGCATCCAGCCCCAGCAGCAGGCCGGTCAGCAGCCACAGGCCTCCCAGCGCACAGGCCAGGCCCACCAGCAGCCGGCGCTGCAGGGACGGCACGCCGCGGCTCATGCCGGGCCTTCCGCACGGGCCAGCATGTAGCCCACGCCGCGCACGGTGGTGATGAGCTCGGGCCGCAGCTTGCGACGCAGGTGGTGGATGTGCACCTCCACCGCATTGCTCTCCACTTCCTGGCCCCAGCTGTAGAGGTGCTGCTCCAGCTGATCGCGCGACAGCACGCGACCGGCATTCAGCATCAGTGCCTGCAGCAGATCAAACTCGCGCGTCGACAAGGCCACCGGCGCGCCGTCCAGCAGCACCTGTCGCGCGGCGGGGTCCAGGGTCACGCCACCGGCCGTCAGGCACTCCTGCGGCTGGCCGGCAGAGCGGCGCACCAGCGCGCGCAGGCGGGCCGCCAGCTCATGCAGATCGACCGGCTTGAGCACGTAGTCATCCGCACCGCCGTCCAGTCCGCGGATGCGGTCGGCCACGGCGTCGCGGGCCGTGAGCACCAGCACCGGCGTGGTGATGCCGGCTGCGCGCACCTGCTGCAGCACGTCCATGCCGTCCATCAAGGGCAGGCCGAGGTCAAGCACCACGGCGGCGTACACGGCCGTGCGCATCTCGCGCTGCGCGGCCAGGCCATCACGCACCCAATCCACCACCAGGCCTTGCTGGCGCAAGCCCGCACGCAGGCCGTCGCCCAGCAGGGCGTCGTCTTCAACCAGCAAGATGCGCATGTGGCCGCTCCTCAGTCATCATCACCATCATCGTCCTTGTCGTGGCTTGCGACTTGGCTTGGGTCATGCGGATTTGCCGGCGCCTGTTGCCACTGCCAGCCCCAGAAGGCCAGCACCGCCGCGAGCATCAGGGCCCCCAGCCACCACCAGCTGCGCGCAATCGCATCCTGCGGCCGGCCGCGGCCGAAGCCCGTCAGCATCGCCCGCACCAGATTGTCACGGTGCACCAGGCTGCCCACCACCACGCCCGCCACATGCAGCCCCACCAGCGCCAGCAAGGCGGTGGCGGCGGCTTCATGGGCCTCATCAAGGAAGGCCGGCAGGCGTTCGGTTTCCGTGGCCCAACCGAGGCCCACGGTGGTGGCGATCAGCACCAGCAAACCGACGATGGCCCAGGCGCCGGCGGGGTTGTGGCCCACACCCACCGGTGCGTCGCTGCCGGCCTCCCGGGGCGCCTGGCCGAGGGCCACCGCCTTGAGGTGCTGCAGGTAGGCCAGCGCGGCGCGCGGGCTGCGCACGAACGAGGTGAACCGCGCCGTGCGGCTGCCCACCACGCCCCACACCAGGCGGAACGCCACCAGGCCGCCCAGCGTGTAGCCCAGCGTGATGTGCACCAGGTGCCAGGCCTCGCTTTCGGCCGTCAACCACGCACCGGCGAAACACGCCACCACCAGCCAGTGAAAAACGCGCACGGGCCAGTCCCAGACAAGCACTCGGGGTTGGGTCATCTGGGAATCCTCACATCGTGTTCACTGAACCGGCCTTGCGCGGCCTGGGTGTGGCAAGCCGCGCAGTTGCTGGCCTTGCCGATCGAGGCGCGCCGCCACACGGCGGGCGATATCTCATCGTGCTCGCGGACAAACCAGCGGGTGCGGGTGATGCGGTCGTCGGCGGGCTGATCATTGGCGCGCTGACCGGTGGCGGCATGCGTTTGCAGCCAGCCGCAAATCTCACGCAGGGAGGCTGCATCGAGCGACGCATCGGTGCCGAAATGCCGTGGCAGGTTGCCCATCAGGCGCTGCCACGACGCGGCCGGCAAACCGCGCGCCGGGTAGGCCACATGGCAGGCGCTGCACTCTTGCTGGTACAGCGGCAACACCGGCACCCGGGCGCCGCCTTCATCGGCCTGCACGCGGGGTGCGCAGGCCAGCAGCAGGGCAGCGAAAAGCCCGGAGTAGACAGCGGCCCTCATCGCAGGCTCACCAGGCAGGCCAGCACGTCGGCCTTTTCAGCAGCGGTGCAGGTGCGCCCGACTACGTCCTGGCAATTGCGGCGGAACCACTTGTCGGCCTTGCCCGCGTCCGTGAAGCGTTGCGGGTTGAAGGCCGGCGCCAGCGGGCCGATGACCTTGCCGGTGGCGGCATGTTTGCCGTCTTGCACCGGCTTGACGCCATGGCAGGACGCACACGCCCATTCACGGCCGTGCCGGCTGGTGAAAAACGCCTCGCCCCGCACCGCGCTGGCCGGGGCACCCGCCTCGGCCGTGTAGGCCGCCAGCAGCTCAGCCGGCGAGGCCGCAACGGCCAGCGAGCCCGTCAGCGCCAGCAGCAAGGCAGCACAGAGGGCAGGCCAGCGTGGAAGCGCAGCGAGAAGCCATCCACGCGGTCGCGCGGTGGACAAGGCCAACAGGTCAGGGAACATGGCAACTCCGATCAAACGTGTTGCCATGGTGGGCCGGCGGCATGAAGCCCGCCTTAACGACAACGGCCCGCATCGGTGGCGATGCGGGCCGTTGTGAGGGCCGGGGCAGATACCGTTGTGGGTACCGCCGTTGCGACTAGTTCATGCAGCGAGACCGGCGCAGCATCAGGCCAGCAGCACCGCCGCCATCGCGCTGGCGGTGCGCTCCACGTTGCCGCTGTTCAGGCCGGCCACGCACATGCGGCCCGAGCGCAGGATGTACACGCCGAACTCGTCACGCAGGCGGTCGACCTGCGCAGGCGTCAGGCCGGTGTAGCTGAACATGCCGCGCTGGGTCAGGAAGTAATCGAAGTTGCGGCCGGGCACCTTGGCGCTGACCACCGCATGCAGCTGCTCGCGCATCGCCTGGATGCGCACTCGCATCGCGTCGAGTTCGGTTTCCCACAGCGCGCGCAGCTCAGGCGTGCCCAGCAAGGTGGCCACCAGCTGGCCGCCGTGCATCGGCGGGTTCGAGTAGTTGCGGCGCACGGTGGCCTTCAACTGCCCCAGCACCAGCTGGGCTTCGACCGCATTCGGGCACAGCACGCTGAGCGCGCCGCAACGCTCGCCGTACACGCTCATGCTCTTCGAGAACGAGTTGGCCAGGAAGCCCGCCAGGCCCGAGGCGCCCAGCGCGCGCACGGCGTAGGCGTCTTGCTCGATGCCATCACCGAAGCCCTGATAGGCCAGGTCCAGGAAGGGCAGCAATTCGCGCTCACGCAGCACCGGGATCAGCGCGTCCCACTGGGCCGCGGTCAGGTCGACGCCGGTGGGGTTGTGGCAGCAGGCGTGCAGCAGCACCACGCTGCGTGCGGGCAGCGTGCGCAGCTTCTCGAGCATCGCGTCAAAGCGCAGGCCACCCGTGGTCTCGTCGTAGTACGGGTAGGTGTTCACCGTCAGGCCTGCGCCTTCGAACACGGCCTTGTGGTTGTCCCAGGTGGGGTCGCTCACCCAGATGGCGCTGTCGGGGAACCAGCGCTTGATGAAGTCGGCACCAACCTTCAGGCCGCCGCTGGAGCCCACCGACTGGATCGTGGCCACGCGGCCTTCGGCCAGTGCCGGTGCATCGGCGCCGAACAGCAGCTTCTGCACCTCGGTGCGGAATGCCGCCAGGCCTTCCATCGGCAGGTAGGGCTTGGGGCCCGTCTGCTGGGCGATGCGGGCCTCGGCCTGACGCACGGCGTCCATCACCGGAATGCGCCCGGCATCGTCGAAGTAGATGCCGATCGACAGGTTGATCTTGTCGCTGCGCGGATCCTTCTGGAAGTTCTCGTTCAACGTGAGGATGGGGTCGCCAGCATAGGCGTCGATGTGCGCGAACATGGGTGCAGTGCCTCCGGTGGGGAAGCGGCCATTATCGACCGCCTGCAACCCACCTTTCAGAGCAGCAGGAACGCCGCCGCCGCCACGGCGGTGGGCGCCAGCGCCCCGAGCAGCAAGGCACCGGCACCGATGGACTCATCGGCAAAGCCGCGCCTCAGCAGCGACACACCAGCCGGGTTCGGCGCATTGGCGATCACCGTGAGGCCACCACCAGCCACCGCACCGGCCACCAGCATGTACTGCGTGGGCGCCGAGATGCCCTGGATGAGCGAGCCGAGGTAGGTGAGCGCCGCGTTGTCGGTGATGGCCGTCAGGCCGAGGGCACCGAAGAACATCGCCGTCGGGCTGAGAGCCGACACGATCGGCTGCAGCCACCACTGCTGCAGGCCGCCCAGCACCACCAGGCCCGCCAGGAAAAAGCCCACGAGGAACGCTTCCTTCAGGATCAATGGGGTCTGGTGACGGGCATAGGCCTGGGTGAAGCCGAGGAAGAACATGAAGATGCCGATGAAGATCACCGGGTGGTGCGCAAACACCACCGCCGCGGCCAGGAAGGCCAGGTGCACCAGTTGCACCGTCAGCGGCGCCGAGGGCGGCTGATCCGCCGCTCCGGCGTCACCGCCCTGGCCCACCTCACCTCGCAGCAGCCAGGTCAGCACGCTGGCATTGATGAGCACGGCCAGCACGGCCTTCCAGCCGAACTGGGCGGCCATGAAGGCGGTGTCCCATTGCCAGGCAGCCGCCACCATCAGCACCGGCGGTGCGGCATAAGCCGTGAGCGTGCCACCGATCGAGATGTTCACGAACAGCACGCCCAGCGCGGCGTACTTGCGCCACTCGGTGACACCAGCGCGAAACACCAGCGGGCGCAGCATCAGCGCGGCCAGCGTCATCGCGGCGGGTTCGGTGACGAGCGAGCCCAGCACCGGCACGGCCGCCAGCGCCAGCCAGACGCGCGCCAGCGCATCGGGCAGCGGCAGCAGGCGGGCCAGCGCCGCCACGGCCGATGACACCGCCGCCAGCACCGGGCCCGACGCCGCGATCACCATCACCACGAAGACGAACAGCGGCTCGGTGTACTGGCGCGACTCCATGTAGCTCACCGCCTGGTGGCTGCCCGCCATGCCGGCGGTGATCAGCATCAACACCGCGGCCCAGAAACCGAACACCACTTCCACCTCACCCAGCAGGTGGAACAGACCTTCATGGCGCGGGTGGCGATGCGCCAGCGCCTCGAAGTACTTGGCGGTGAAGGTGTGGATCAGCGCCAGCGCGAAGACGATGGCGGCGGCCCACTCAAGAGGCGTGGCGGTGTGCTGCATGAAGATGGATTTCAGGTCGGCGAGGTCTCAGGCCGGGGTCAAGCCGAACAGAGGCGAAGCTCAGGCGGCCAGTGCGGCCTCGATGTCGGCGCGGATCTTCTCCGGCGAATCCTGGGGCGCATAACGCTTGAGCACGCGGCCGTCCTTGCCGACCAGGAACTTGGTGAAGTTCCACTTGATGCCTTCGCTGCCCAGCAGGCCGGGCTTCTCGCTCTTCAGCCACTGATACAGCGGGTGCGCGCCTTTGCCGTTGACTTCGATCTTGGCCATCATCGGGAAGTTGACGCCGAAGTTCAGCTCGCAGAACGAGGAGATCTCGTCGTTGCTGCCGGGGTCCTGGCTGCCGAACTCGTTGCTGGGAAAGCCCAGCACCGTCAGGCCCTGGGTCTGGTAGCTGTCCCACAGCGCCTGCAGGCCCTTGAACTGCGGCGTGAACCCGCACTGGCTGGCAGTGTTGACGATCAACAGGACGCGGCCCTGGAAGTCCTTCAGCGGCACGTTCTGGCCGGTGATCGACTGGGCTTCAAAATCGTAGATGCTGGACATGGCGATGCGCGGGCGAGCGCCCCGGTGGGTTGCAACAGCTTGGATGGTAGCCCGGCGCCCGGAGGCGCGTATCAAGGCCGCAGAACGTCCATCAAGGCCACAAAGCAACCGTCAAGGCCGCAGGGCAGCCAGCGCCGCCGCGCCCACGATCAGCGCGCCGCCTATGGCCAGCTGCGGCGTCAGCACGCCAGCGCCCAGCAGCAGCGCCGAGCCGGCGGCCCACAGCACCTCGGTGAGCATGATCACGGCCGTGACGTTGGCCGGCAGCCGCGACACGCCATATTGCAGCGCCAGGTTGCTGACGAGGAAGAAGCCGCCCATGGCCACGGCGCCCAGCAACCAGCCCGGCGCCACCGCCGGGGGCGGCGGCACGTCGAGCACCTGCGTCAGGGCCAGCGACACCAGGCAGCCGCCCAGGAACATGGCCAGGCCGCGCCCGCCGTCGCCCCGGTGCGATTCGCGCTTGAGCATCACGTTGTTCAGCGCAAAGCTGAAGCCGCCGATCAGGCCCAGCAGGTCCATCGGGTTGAACGCGCCCAGGCCCTGGCCCTCGGCCGGCCACAGCACCACGGCGGCCCCGCCCAGCGCCAGCGTCAGCCGCATCACGGCCGCGCCGGTGATGGGCTCCTTCAGCAGCCAGCGCGCCAGCAGCACGGCCCACAGCGGCATCAGATAAAACAGCAGCACCACGCGCACCACATCGCCGGCGGTCACGCCCCAGTTGAAGCTGGCATTGGTGGTACCGGCGGCCAGCAAGATCCACCACAACGGTGGCTGGGTCAGCAGCTCACGCCAGGCGGCAGGCTTGCGCAGGGTGATGGCCGCAACAGAGATGGCAAAGATGATGGCCGTGGCCCAGAGCGGGTGCAGGCCGGCAGCGTTCAGCTGGCGCATCGGCCACCACGACAGGCCCCAGACCATGGCATTGGTCAACAGGCCAGCCACCGCGGGCAGCGGTGAGGTTCGCAAGGTCATGAAGCGGCAGGCTCAGTCGGCGCGCGGGCCGCAGTTGCGGCGGCGCCACCACAGCACCCCGCCAACCACCAGGCCAATGCCGAGCAGGCCGAAGATGCCGTACTGGAAGCTGTGCACCATGCGCCACATCCAGTCCCAGTTGCGGGCGCCGAAGTAGCCGAGGTAAACCCAGATGGGCACGCTGATCAGGGCGGCCACGCCGTCCATCAGGAACCAGGTACCGACGCTGACGCGGCGGCTCATGCCAGCAGTGAAGAACACCGGGGTGCGCAGACCGGGCAGGAAGCGGGCGACGAACATCACCCAGCGGCCGTATTTTTCAAAGGCGCCCTGGGCGCTGGCATAACGCTCGGGCGTGAGCACCTTGCGGAAGATGCGCCAGCGCATCACCTTTTCGCCCTGGAAGCGGCCGATGGCAAACACCATGCCGTCGCCGATCAGCACGCCGGCCATGCCGACGGCGAACATCGTGTGCGGGTCGGCATAGCCCAGGCCGGCGATCACGCCGCCGGTCACGAGGGTGACGTCTTCGGGCACGGGAATGCCGAAGCCGCAGATCAGCAACATGGTGAAAACCGCCAGGTAGCCGTACTCGGTGAAGATGGGAAGCAGTGCGTTGAAGACGTCCATGTCGGCGATTTCCGCGGTGCCGGCCTCCCCACCCCGAGGTCTCGGGATGGACGGCCAGCCTGTCGGCGGCCCGCATTTATAGCAGCAACGCCAGCCACCGCCTGACAAGGCCATGCAGGACCGAAGAATTCTCGGTGGGGCCTCTGGCACACTGACCAGCCCCCCGGCCCCCGCATTTGCTGAACCATGCCCCGCCCGATCGAAGCCCTGATCCATGTCGACGCCCTGGCCCACAACCTCGAACGCGCCCGGGCCTGTGCCCCCGACGCCCGGGTCTGGGCGGTGGTGAAAGCCAACGCCTACGGCCACGGCATCGAGCGGGCGTTCGAGGGTTTGCGGGGCGCCGACGGCTTCGCGCTGCTGGATTTCGCCGAGGCCCAGCGCCTGCGGGCCCTCGACTGGCGCGGCCCGATCCTGATGCTGGAAGGCGCGTTCGAGCCCCGCGATCTGGAACTCTGCTCACGGCTGGGCCTGTGGCACGCGGTGCACAACGAAGCCCAGATCGACTGGCTGGCCGCGCACAAGACCCACACGCCGCACCGCGTTTTCCTCAAAATGAACAGCGGCATGAACCGCCTGGGCTTCACGCCGCGCGCCTTCCGGGCGGCCTGGACGCGCCTGAACGCGCTGCCGCAGGTGGATGAAATTTCGCTGGTCACGCACTTTTCCGATGCCGATGGCGACCGCTTCGGCCAGAACGGCATCGCCCACCAGGTGGCCGCCTGGACGGCTGCCACGCATGATCTGCCAGGTGAGCGCTCACTCGCCAACAGTGCCGCCACCTTGCGACATGCCGCCGATGCCGGCGTGCGTGCCGACTGGGTGCGCGCCGGCATCATGAGCTACGGCGGGGTGCCTGATTTCCCTGAACACGACGCCGCACACTGGCAACTGCGCCCGGGCATGACGCTGCGCTCGAAGATCATCGCCACCCAGCAGGTGCCGGCCGGCGAGAGCGTGGGTTATGGCTCCAGCTTCGTGGCGGATGCCCCGCTGCGCATCGGCGTGGTGGCCTGCGGTTATGCCGACGGCTACCCGCGCCACTGCCCCACCGGCACACCGGTGCTGGTGGACGGCGTGCGCACCCGCACCATCGGCCGGGTGTCGATGGACATGCTGGCCGTTGACCTGACCCCCGTGCCCGCCGCCCAGCTGGGCAGCGAAGTGACGCTGTGGGGCCAGGGGCCGGGCGGCAGCCTGCTGGGCATCGACGAGATCGCCCGGGCGGCCGGTACCATCGGCTATGAACTGATGTGCGCCCTGGCGCCCCGGGTGCCCGTCACCGTGGCCTGAGGCCCCGGGCCCCGACCTTGCTTGCCCTCGGGGCACCCACCCACTTTCTGAACACCCCCGATGGATCTTCCTTCCCACCAGCTGTCGATGACCGTGCTGATGACGCCCGACATGGCGAACTTCAGCGGCAATGTCCACGGCGGCACCATCCTCAAGTTCCTCGACCAGGTGGCTTACGCCTGCGCCAGCCGCTACGCCGGCCGCTATGTGGTGACCTTGAGCGTGGACCAGGTCATGTTCCGCCAGCCCATCCACGTGGGTGAGCTGGTCACCTTCCTCGCGGCGGTGAACCACACGGGCACCTCGTCGATGGAGATCGGCATCAAGGTGGTGGCCGAGAACATCCGCACCCAGGTGGTTCGGCACGCCAACAGCTGCTTCTTCACGATGGTGGCGGTGGACGACGGCGGCAAGCCGGTGCCCGTGCCGGCCCTGCGTCCGTTTTCACCGGACGAGAAGCGACGCTGGGACAACGCCCGCATCCGCCGCCAGCTGCGCACCGAGATGGAGCAGCGCCAGCGCGAGATGCGCGCCGGTGGCCAGGTCGGCAATTCGTCCACGTCGCCCGCTTCGCCGCCCGACGCCCCGACGGCTGCGGCCTGAGCGCTGCGGCGCCATCGGGCAGACAGCGCATGGCCTCGGTGCCCAACGTCCGCGCGGACGAGGTGGAGTTCAGTGCCATCCGCGCGCAGGGGGCTGGCGGCCAGAACGTCAACAAAGTGTCGAACGCCGTGCACCTGCGTTTCGACATCCGCGCGTCCTCGCTGCCCGAGCCGGTGAAAGAGCGCCTGCTGGCCCTGGCCGATCAGCGCATCACCGCCGAAGGCGTGGTGGTCATCAAGGCGCAGGAGCACCGGAGCCTGCCCATGAACCAGGCCGATGCGCTCGCCCGCCTGCAGGCCATGGTGGCGCAGGCCGCCCATGTGCCCAAGGCCCGGCGGGCCACCAAACCGACGCGCGGCTCACAGCGGCGACGGCTGGATGGCAAATCACGGCGGTCGGACATCAAGGCGGGCCGCGGCAAGCCGGTGGACTGACGCACCCGGGTATCGAGCACAGCGCGCCACCCTGCCGCCGCCCCGGCTATGGCCGCGATAAAGCTATTGCATTGGATGATTCAATAGCGAATCCCTAAACTCTCGCCATGCCCGGTACCCCGGTCAACAGAGCGCTCCGGCGGCCACACACCCCGTGATTGGCTGGCGCGCTTCAGCATCGCTGCGGATTGGCCGAAAAACCGGTCAGGCGCGGCGGGCAACCCCGGCACCTTGCGCGCCCCGAGCCGCCCCACCGCCTTGCAGGAGAGTTCCATGCCCCGCATCCCCCGCCCCGTCGACCGCGGCACTGCCGCCATCACTGCCGCCACCACCGCCTCAGCCCCCACGCTGCGCCTGCGCTGGCAACAGCAGATCGGCTTCGGTCTGGTTGCGGCAGGTGCGCTGCTGTGGCTGGGACAGTGGAGCCACCACCTGGCGGCGAGCTGAAGCCCCCACGCCGCGCACAGACGCGGCCCGATCCGTCACAACAAAATACGTCGGGCGTTCTACAGTCGGAGCATCTGTTTCAAGATGCCCGAAACGAACCCTGACACCAAGGAGCGAACCATGGCCAAGAGCCCCAAGTCCGTCGGCAAAGCCGGCCCCGCCATCAACATCGGCATCAGCGAGAAAGACCGCGCCGCCGTGGCCGATGGCCTGTCGCGCCTGCTGGCCGACACCTACACGCTGTACCTGACCACCCACAACTTCCACTGGAACGTGACGGGGCCGATGTTCAATTCGCTGCATGCGATGTTCATGGGCCAGTACACCGAGCTGTGGAACGCCGTGGACCCGATCGCCGAGCGCATCCGCGCGCTGGGCCACATCGCCCCGGGCAGCTACGCCGATTACGCCAAGCTGAGTTCGGTGGCCGATGCCCCGAGCACGCCGCCCAAGGCACTGGAAATGGTCCGCATCCTGGTGGAAGGCCATGAAACCGTGGCGCGCACCGCCCGCAGCCTGTACCCGCTGGTGGAAAAGGCCGGCGACGAGCCCACGGCCGACGTGCTGACCCAGCGCCTGACGGTGCATGAGCAGACCGCCTGGATGCTGCGCTCGCTGCTGGAAGACTGAACCCCCGGCCACCGCGCCATGAAAAAAAGGCTGCCCGCGGGCAGCCCTTTTTGTTGATGCTTGGGCAACGTCAGTGCATCAAACCAGCGCAGCCAAACCCGCCAGGCCCAGGCCCAGCGCCGCCAGCGCGTCACCGGCAATCAAGCCGCCACCCACCAGCGAGGTGCTGCTCATGTCCGACGGCAGGCCATCGTCCTGCTGGCCCTGACGTGCATTCCAGGTGTTGAGTGCACTCGACACCACGCCGCCCGCACCCAGCCACAGCGAGGTGCCCAGGGTGACAAAGCCGCCGAAGCTGCTGGCGTACGGAGACGGCAGCACGACCGCGTCCAGCATGAAGTCGGTGGCGAAACCATTCTTGCTGCGGGCGACAAACGCCTGATAGCCCGCGCGGCTCTTGATGAACTTGCGCAGGAACTCGGTGATGAAGCCGATGCCCACGCCCAGCACGATGGCCGTCATCTGGAACGGCTTCGGGTCGGTCAGGCTGCGCAGCACGCCCACGAACTTGTAGGTCATCGCCGACGTCCACTGCGCCGGCACTTCGTCGGCGCGCATCACGGTCTGATCGAGCAGCAGCACCGGGTAGGCCGTCATGAAGAGCTTGGCCAGCACCACCGCCATCACGGCGCCCATCACCAGGCCCGCCACCTGGAAGCGGAACTGCAGGGCGCGGTTCGAGCCCAGGCGCCAGCCGGTCGAGCGGTCCTGCTGCATGTCGCAGGCCACGCTGGTGGCCACCAGCAGCACGGCCGCCGCCATCAGGCCCAGCAGCGGGTCTTGCAGGCCAAACGCCGCCAGCACCAGCACGGTGACGACAAACGCCGAGGAGATCGGGTTGGAATCGCTCACGCCCAGCGAGATGCCGTTGACCATGGCGAACACCATCACCAGGCCCAGCGACAGCAGCATGTAGCTGACCGGCTCATTGAAGAACTGCACGCCCGCCACCACGGTGGCCGCGCCCCAGAACAGCACCCACAGCACCAGGCGCCAGATGCTGGCGCGCGGACCGGTGGTGGTTTCTTCGGGCATCGCTTCGGTCACGCCCACACCCACGCGGGAGGCAAACGTGCGCCAGAAAATCAGCGACAGATCGACCACCGCCGCGCCCAGGATCATGCCCAGCGCGATCAGGAAGGTGATCTTGCGGAAGGGATCGCCGTCCTTCAGCCAGCCGATGCTGATGAAGTAAGGTACCAGCGCCCAGCCCAGCACACCGGCCAGCACCGCCGGGATGCCGATGCGCGCGCCCACCACCAGGCCAGCGCCGAAGGTGGAGGTGGAGATTTCGAGTGCGCCCAGCGCCGCCACCTTGGCCGAGGCGATGCCGCCCAGCAGGCCGGCGCCCACGCCGCCAAACAGGCGCGACACCGACTGGCGCAGCAGCACCGGGTCGGTCAGGGCCCGCAGGATGTTGGCCACCGCCAGGCCCGACGGAAACACCAGCCGCAGCCGGTCAACCAGCACCGGCGTGTAGAGCATGCCCACGCCAGCGCCCAGCATGCCCACGCACAGCAGGTACACCACCATCTGCCAGTCGGGGATCGGCGGCATGCCCATCCAGGCCTGGGCCTGGATCAACACGCCCATGCCGCCCAGGCTGGCCACCGAGGCCGCCGTGGTCTGCATGTAGTTGGCGCCGTGCTTGCCTTCCACGCCGTAACCGAAGGTGATGACCGAGCCGAGGATGCCGGCCAGCACCTGCCCGCCCACCAGGAAACCCAGCGAAAAGTTCATGAAGGCCGCGGTGACGGCGCCCAGCGGGCCCAGCACCAGCATGCCCACCAGGGCCAGCAGCGTGTAATAACCCGGGCTGCCGACAGGGGGCAGCCAGGCCCAGCGGCGCGGATCAGCGCCATGTGTGGAAAGAGTCTGTTGCATGCGAGGAATCAGCAAGTTTCACGCCGCCACCCGGCTCGTGACCATGGGCGGAAAAGCCGGGACTGTACCCGCGGCCCTGCCCGGCGATAATGGCGGGTTCCCCTCCCTCGCCGGGTTGCTGCTGCCAGCGCCCGCATCACCGGGCCGCTCTTGCCATGTCTGCCGAACTCGCCGATCAGGTGCGCCGCCGCCGCACCTTTGCCATCATTTCCCACCCTGACGCGGGCAAGACCACGCTGACGGAAAAGCTTCTGCTGTTCTCGGGCGCGATCCAGATCGCCGGCTCGGTGAAGGCGCGCAAGGCGTCGCGCCACGCCACGTCCGACTGGATGGAGATCGAAAAGCAGCGGGGCATTTCGGTGGCGTCGTCGGTGATGCAGATGGAATACCGCGACTGCACCATCAACCTGCTGGACACCCCGGGCCACCAGGACTTCTCGGAAGACACCTACCGCGTGCTGACCGCCGTGGACGCCGCGCTGATGGTGATCGACGCGGCCAACGGCGTCGAGCCACAGACCCGCCGCCTGCTGCAGGTTTGCCGCGCCCGCAACACGCCCATCCTGACCTTCGTCAACAAGATGGACCGCGAGGTGAAAGACCCGCTGGCCCTGATGGACGAGATCGAGGCCGAGCTGGGCATGACGGTGGTGCCGTTCACCTGGCCGGTGGGCATGGGCAAGTTCTTCCACGGCGTGATGGACCTGCGCAAGCAGCAGATGCGCGTCTTCAGCCCCGGTGAAGACCGCGTGGCGGGCGGCGAGGAAGTCATTGACGGTCTCGACAACCCGCTGTACGCCGAGCGCTTCGGCATGCAGTACGACCAGGCGCAGGGCGAGGTGGAGCTGGTGCGCGAAGCCGCGCCCGAGTTCGTGCTGGAAGACTTCCTGGCCGGCAAGCAGACGCCGATGTTCTTCGGCTCGGCCGTGAACAACTTCGGCGTGCAGGAAGTGCTGGACGCTCTCGTGGGCCTGGCCCCGGCCCCCGGCCCGCGCCCGGCCATCCAGCGCACCGTGACGCCGGAAGAGCCCAAGTTCACCGGCGTGGTCTTCAAGATCCAGGCCAACATGGACCCGGCCCACCGCGACCGCATCGCCTTCCTGCGCGTGGCCTCCGGCCGCTTCGAGCGCGGCATGCGCCTGAAGGTGGTGCGCTCCGGCAAGGAGCTGCGCCCGAACACCGTGGTGACCTTCATGAGCCAGAAGCGCGAGCTGCTGGACGAGGCGTTTGCCGGCGACATCATCGGCATTCCGAACCACGGCGTGCTGCAGCTCGGCGACACCATCACCGAAGGTGAAACCCTGCAGTTCACCGGCCTGCCCTTCTTCGCGCCTGAGCTGTTCCGCTCGGTGGAAGTGGCCGACCCGCTGCGCACCAAGCAGCTGCGCGCCGGCCTGACACAGCTGGGTGAGGAAGGCGCCATCCAGGTCTTCCGCCCGATGCTGGGCAGCGTGCTGCTGCTCGGCGCCGTGGGCCAGCTGCAGTTCGAAGTGGTGGCCCACCGCCTGGAGCATGAGTACGGCGTGAAGGCGCGCATCATGCCGGCCCGCTTCAACGTGGCCCGCTGGGTGACCTGCGATGCCGCCGATGGTGGCGAGGCCGAACTCAAGCGCTTCATCGACAACAACAGCCACCGCATGGCCCTCGACGCCGTCGATGCACCGACGCTGCTGCTGGAATACGCCGGCGAGCTGCGCGCCATCCAAGAGAACTGGCCGAAGATCAAGTTCCACGCGCTGCGCGAGCACGCGGGTCTGGTGTTTCAGCAGCGGATGGGCGACTGATCGCCCGGTGCAGGTGGGCCGACAGGCTCAGGGGAACAGCGCCACCCGCTGCCCCACCTGCACATCCAGCTCTTCAGCCAGCCCGGCGCGCAACTCCAGCGTGGCGCGGGCGCGCAGGCAGCTGCTGGCGCGCCAGGGGCGCAGGTGGTCGACCCGCTTGATCACGCGGCCGTCTGCGTCCAGAAACAGCACGTCGATGGCGTAGCGCATGCCCAGCGTGTGCACTGAGTTGCAGGGCGTGATCCACAGCCCCGAGGGGTGGTCGAGGTCGGGCGTGGTCAGCAGCCCCACCAGGCGCTGCCACCAGCGGTTGGCCATCCGGATGCCCACATGCGCGGCCCGGCCGTTGACGTAGAGACCGCGCGTCACAGGCCGGACGCCATGAATTTCATGACGATCGGAAACCCCAGCACGATGAAGGTGCAGGGAAAGATGAACATGATCAGCGGGCCGAGCATCTTCACCGGCGCCTCCATGGCCAGCTTCTCGGCGCGCTGGAAGCGCTCGGTGCGGCGCTGATCGCTCTGCGCCCGCAGCACCGGCCCCAGGCTGGAGCCCATCAACTCGCCCTGCACCAGCGCACTCACCAGGCTCGATACCGGCGCGAAGTCCAGGCGATCGGCCAGATCACGCAGCGCCTCCACCCGCGGCTTGCCGGCGCGCACGTCGCGCAGCACGCGGTTGATCTCCAGCATCAGCGGGCCGGGCTTGGTGCGCTCCACCGCCTTCTGCATGCCCCCGGTGAGGTTCATGCCGGCCTCGATGGAGAGCGTGACGATGTCGAGGAAGAACGGCATCGCCTTGAGGATGGCCAGGTTGCGCGCCTTGGTGTGGTCGTTCAGCCAGATGTCGGGGTACATGAAGCCCAGCGTGGCGGCCAGCAACAGGCCCAGCAAGCTGAGCTCACCCGCAAGCAGCCACACCACCGACGAGGCCACCAGCATGCTGACAAGCTTGCCGGCGAAGAACTGGCGCGGCGTCAGCGCGTATTCCTGCCCGCCCTTGCGCAGCCGGGCCAGCAGCGCGGCTTCACGGGCCGCCGACAGCAGCGGGCCGAAGGTATTGGCGAACACATTGATGACCGGCCAGAGCAGGCGGAAGCCGGGTGGCGGACGGTCGCGGTAAATGGTCTCGGCCTTGCCCAGCTCCTGGTAGAGACGCCAGACGGAGAAGGCGGCCAGCGCCAGCGCGGCGCCCAGCATCAGTGAAATCAGCAGCGGCGTGCTCATATGTCGATGGTCACGATTTTCTTGATGAAGATGCCGCCCAGCAGCAGCATCACGAAGATCACGGCCATCACGCCCCAGCCGTACACGGTGGTGAACAAGGGCGTCATTGCCACCGGGTCCATCGTGTAGAGCGCAGCGGCCAGGAACAGCGGCAGTGCGCCCACCACGATGCCCTGCAGCTTGCCCTGCGAGGTCAGCGCCTTGATCTTGCCTTCCATGGTGGCCTTGGCGCGCAAGGTGGTGGCCAGTCGCTCGAGGATCTCGGACAGGTTGCCGCCCACTTCCTTGGCGATGGTGAGCGCCGAGACGAACAGGTCGATGTCTTCGAGCTTGAGCCGCTCGGACATGCCGCGCAGCGAATCCTCCAGCGCCAGGCCCAGGCGCTGTTCACGCAGCAGCAGCGAAAACTCCTGCGAGATCGGCGCGGGGCTTTCCTTCACCAGCATGTCGAGCGCGCCCTGCAGGCTGGCACCGGCCTTCAGTGAGCCCGCCATCATCGTGAGACCGTCAGGCAGCTGCACGAGGAGCTTGGCGGCGCGCCGGTTGCGCATCACGATCCACATCACGCGTGGAAACACCGCGCCCACCAGGGCCGCCAGCGCGGCCAGCGCCACCGTGCCGGTGACCACCCACACCACCACCGGCAACAGCAGGAACATCGCCACGTTCACGCGGAACAACTGGCGCGGGTCGATGAACAGGAACATGTCTTCCAGCGACAGCTTGGCACTGGAGGTGAAGCTGGTGCGCCACTGCCCGAAGGCCGAGCGCGCCAGCAGCACCACGGCCAGCAAGGCGCCGAGGGCCAGCAGTCCGATCAAGGCAACCTGGGCGTTCATGAGCGCAGTCTCTGCACGTCTTCCGGCGACATGCCGTCGTAGAAGATCTCGGAATCCAGCGAGATGCCGATGCGGGTGAGCTCTTCATAGAACTCCGGCACGAAACCGCGCCCGGTGAAGTAGCCCTTGGTCTTGCCATTGGCGTCCAGGCCGGTCTGCACGAAGGCGAACACCTCCTGCAGCTGGATCTTGCCGCTCTCGACGCCCGTCACTTCCACCGCGCTGGTGATCTTGCGGGTGCCGCAGGCGAATCGGGTCTGCTGCACGATGATGTCGACCGCCGAGGCGATCTGCTCCCGGATGGCCGTCACCGGCAGGTCCATGCCCGCCATCAGCACCATCACCTCCAGACGCGCCAGCATGTCGCGCGGGCTGTTGGCGTGGGCCGTGGTCAGCGAGCCGTCGTGGCCGGTGTTCATGGCCTGCAGCATGTCGAGCGCTTCACCGCCCCGGCACTCGCCCACCACCACGCGGTCCGGCCGCATCCGCAGCGAGTTCTTCACCAGCTCACGGATGCTGATGGCGCCCTTGCCTTCGATGTTGGCGGGCCGCGCTTCCAGCGACACGATGTTCGAATGGTGCAGCTGCAACTCGGCCGCGTCTTCGATGGTCACGATGCGCTCGCCGTCGGGGATGAAGTTCGACAGGATGTTGAGCAGCGTCGTCTTGCCCGAGCCCGTGCCGCCGGAGATCAGCATGTTCTTGCGCTGCTCGACGCAGACGCGCAGGAACTCGATCATCGCCGGGCTGGCCGAGCCGAACTTCTGCAGGTCTTCTGCCCCCAGCTTGCGCTTGGAGAACTTCCGGATCGTGATCGACGGCCCCTTCAGGGCCAGCGGCGGGATGACGGCGTTCACCCGCGAGCCGTCTTTCAGGCGCGCATCGACCATCGGCGAGCTCTCGTCGATGCGGCGACCGATGGGCGCCACGATGCGCTCGATGATGCCCTGCACCGCCCGGTCGCTGGTGAAGTTGACCGGCCAGCGCGAGAGCTTGCCGGCCCGCTCGACAAACACCTCGTCCGAGCGGTTGACCATGATTTCAGTGACCGACGGATCGGCCAGCAGCGGCTCCAGCGGGCCGAGGCCGATGGCTTCGTCGCGCACCTCTTCCAGCAGCCGCACGCGGTCGACCTCGGGCGGCAGATCAGCCGACATGCGGGCGATCTGGTCGCGGATCAGGTTCTCGGTGAGCTCGCGCAGGTCGGCGTCGGCCATGCGGTGCGTGTCGGTGCGGCGCACGTCGAACGCTTCCAGCAACTTCTCGTGCAGCATGCGCCGGTAGCGGAAGGTGTCGTCCTGCACTGGCGCAGGTGCGGGTGCCGCGGCCGGCTGTGCCACCTCAGCGATGGGTGCAGCGGCTGCGGCAGGGCTGGCAGTCTGCGGTGCCACGGTGGGCACGGCGGGTCGATCAGCGCGCGGCACCGGCCGCTGGGGCGGCTGCGCAGGCCGCGCCGAGGCGGTTGCAGCCGTGGCGGATGTGGCCGTGGGTGCCTGCGCAGGGGCAGCAGCCGGCACCAGCGCCACGTCATCGGTGTGGCGCTGCCAGCGCACTTTCAGGCAGTGCGTGCCGATGCGGATCTCGTCGCCATCGGCCAGCGCATGGGCCTGGTGCACGCGGGCCTCGTTCACCAGCGTGCCGAAGGTCGAATCCAGATCACGCACGAAGATGCGGTCGTTCGAGACAAAGACCTCGGCATGGCGGCGGCTCACCCGCCACCCCGGCAGCGACACCTCGCACTCCAGGTCCTTGCCGATGACGCAGCGGTGGCCCTCCACCTGCACCGGCCCCACCGCATTGGCCTGGCCCTGCACTTCGATCGTCAGCATCACGGCTCCTGGGGTTCGTGGGTGATGACCGCCGGGCGATTCAGCCGCTCCGAGGTCATCTCGCCGACGCGGGTCGCGTGCTTGCGCGCGTTCTCCAGGCCCTGGCGATTCAGTGCCGAGTCTGGCGTGCTCACACGCGGCGTGGCGATCACGAACAGCTCGGTCTGCTCGGCCGTGTTTTCGCGGGCCTTGAACAGGTGGCTGATGATGGGCAGGCGCGACAGGCCGGGCACGCCGTCGCTCGACACTTCCGAGCGTTGGCGCAGCAGGCCGGCGATGACCAGCGGCTCGCCCTCCTTCATGGCCACCTGGGTCTGGGTGCGGTTGGTCGAGAAGGCCACGAAGCCGCCGTTCGAATTGCGCGTGTCGGGCTCGGACACTTCGATCAGCAACTGCGAATCGATGTTGCCGTTGCCGTCGGCCAGCGGCTTGAATTCGATGCGCACACCGTACTGCTTGTACTCCACGCCGATCACGCCGTTGCCCTGCGGCACCGGGATCGGAATCTCGCCACCGGCCAGGAAGTTCGCTTCGCCGCCGCTGCGGCAACTCAGGCGCGGCTCGGCCAGCGTCCAGGCATCGCCGTTCTGCTCCAGCATGTTGATCGCCGAGGTGATCTGCGTGGCCAGCCCGAAATAGGTGGCCACCGGGTTGGAGGTGTTCACCGACGGGAAGGTGGCCGATGCCGCCGGGCGCCACGGCGTGTTGCTGTAGCCCAGCGCGCTGGTTGCCAGGGTCGGGCCATTGGCCGACGAGGCCCACTTCACGCCGATCTGGTCGAGTGCCTTCTTCTTCACCTCCACCACGCGCAGGTCGATCTGCACCATGCGGTCGAGCATCAGCGGGTCGGCATCAGCCGGCCGGTCCGGCACGAGGTTCAGCACTTGCGGAAAGCTCTCGCCCAGCCGCTTCAGGCGAACGCCGCTTTCCGAATCGGGATAGCGCCCTTCCATCACCACGCGAGAACCCACCAGACGGGCGGTGATGCCCGGCACTTCACGCATCAGGCTCTGCAGATCCGACAGCACCGTGTTGGCACCCACGCTGTCGATGTTGATCGCGTAGGTCAGCTGCCGGCCGTTTTTCAGCCAGACATGCATGGTGGTCTGGCCGGCGGCCTCGGCCAGCAGCACGATCTGGCGGTCATCCACCACCGTGGCCTTCAGCAAGGCCCCGTTGCCGATGGCGATGCGGGCCACGCTCTGCAGCTCGATGGTCGAGACCTCGCCGACCACCATGCTGCGGGCCGGGCCACGCTCCAGCACCGGGGGCATCGGCGTGGTGGCAGCACGTGGCCGGAACACGGGCGCCGGCTTGGCGGCCGTGCCCGCCGGCTCGATCAAGGCGCTGGCGGCCGCGGTGGTAGGCGCGGTGGTGACAGGTGCATTGCGCGGAGCCGCGACCGGAGGGGCCACCGGCGTCGACGCGACCGTCGGGGCCTTGAGCGACGGGTTGGTAGGTGGGGGGCTCGTCTGCGCCTGGGCCCACAAGGCCACCGGCAACATCCAGAGGGTGGCTGCCACCCCGGTGCGGGCGCTCCGCTTGGTTCGCGCGCGATACAACTGCAAGGTCTTCTCCCTGTTCATGAATCTGTGAGGTCGGCCACCAGGGCCGCCGGGTGCATGGGTGTGTGTTGGGGGGGCTGGCGCGCGTCAGCGCTGGCCAGACAGGGCCGACGTGGCGTTGGCCGTGGCCGCCGTGGTGGCCTTGATGACGTTGGCCGCCTGGGCCGCTGCAGGCCCCGCTGCCGTCGGCGGCAGGCTGGCAAGGCCAGGGCGCGGTGCGGGCACGGTGCTGCCCAGTTTGGCGAGCTGCAGCTCAGCAGCACCGGTGCCGCTGCCACCCACCAGGTATTCCACCGTGCGCTCGGCGGCGGCCACCGCCTTGCGGCCGCCCATCAACGAAGCGGCATTCATCGCCGCCACGCCGTTGGGCTGTGCATCGTCCGGGTGGCGCAACACGGCCGTCAGGCTGCCAGCGCGCTTGGCCTGGATGATGCGGGAGGCCTCTTCCGGCGTCACTTCCAGCGTCACCGTGGCGAAGCCGCGTTCGGCCTCGGTGCCTTCCGCGCGCTTGCTCAAGACCTGGTCGGTGGCCAGCACCTGCACCTGCGACAGCAGCGGCAAGGTGAATTCCGTTTCGTTGCCGTCGCCGGATTTGCCGGAATAGATCAGGTCGATGAAGTCGCCCGGGCGCAGCAGGCCGGACACCGAATTCACCGCGTCCACCTCAAACGTCAGGGCCCGATGTCCCTTCTTCAACGTGCTCGAGAACACGCCGTTGCCCAGGCCTTCGGTGTGCACTGGCAGCAGCACCTCGCCACGCTTGAGCGGCGCCACCAGACGCTGCTTCAGGTAGGTGCCGAACTCGTCCGGATGCACGGCAGTGGCGTGCACGTATTCCTGCGGCATGGGCCGCACGGCCAGCAGCTCTTCGGTCAGGGCTTCGCCACGTTCCAGATCACGCTTGGCCACCACCACATTGACCATGCGCTGGCCGCGTTTCACCTCGTCCTCCAGCTGCGCCATCTTGTCGGTGATGACGGCGTTGCTGAGGTACACGGCGCCACCACCCAGGGTGAGCGCGCCGCCCAGCAACAGCCAGTTGGAGTTGATCTTGAGTTTCGGAAACTGCATGGTGACTCAGGGCAAGGAGATGAAGAAAGAGAAGTTGCGGAAGAACGCCCGCACCATGTCGGCCAGGTGCTGGGCCATCGTGCGGCCACCCACATCGACCATGAACAGCGCGGCCACGAGGGCGGCGCTGACCACCAGGTACTCGATGCTGGCCTGCCCGTGCAGGCGGCCGCGGTGCAGGGAGGCCAGGGAGCGGCGAATCAGGGTCATGGCGGCGGGCTCAGCAGGTTCACGGTCAGGTAGACGGCACGGCCGGACGGGTCACGGCCCGCGACGATGTCGAGCGACTGCGGTGGCTTGTCGAAACTTGCCAGCCAGGTGGTGTCACCGTCCTTCGAGGTGGAGGTGCGGTCGAAGGTCAACTGCCAACCCCGGCGCAGCCACTCGGACCGCCAACGCTGGATGGACACCTCCAGGCTCGCGTTGCTGCTCAGGCTGATGAGCTGGCTGCGGCGCGGGCCGTCGCGTGACTCGGTCACCTGCATCACGCGGGTGTCCGGAAAGCTGGGCAGGAAGGCCGGCACCACCGGCGCGCTGCCGTCCTTGAAGTTGATGATGCTCAGCATGCCGGTGCTGCCACCACCCGGTGTGCGCGACTTGGCCTGCACCATCATCTGGTGGCCATCACGCAGCATCGACACGGTCTGCCAGCCGGCCACTTCCAGGCTGCGCGGCTCACCCAGGCGGCGGTCGTGCCAGGCGCGGCGATAAAACGCCAGCACCTCGTCAACGGTGAGTTCCGACTGGAACTCCTCGATGCGGGTGGGGCGGCCGTTCACCACCGAGTCACCCGCCACCAGCTGCGTGGTGGTGCGCGGCGGCAGGCCCAGCTCGGGCCAGGCGGCGGCCAGCGCCGGCGTGGCCAGGGCGGCGGCAGCAGCGGCGACAGCGCTCAAGGCCAGCGCATGGCCAGAGCGGCGGGGCAGGCTCACCAGCATTTGCCGTTGTCCGCGGCGCCGTCGAGGCGGCCGTTGTAGACCACGTCGGGCTTGATGCAGCCGAGCTGCGGGCCATGGGGCTCGAAGAGACCAATCGCCGCGGCCAGCAGGCCGGACAGCGCCTTGGGAATCTTGGAGGTGGGCACCAGGGTCGAGGCGGCGTCGCGCGTGGCCTTGGAGCCGCTGCTGCCCAGGCCGTCACCCACGGCGGCGGTGGCTGCGGCAATGGTCAGCAGGCCGGGGGTGTCGGTGGACTGGTCGTAGCGGTTCAGCAAAGACACCTCGACCTGGGCGGTGTGGGTGCCGCCATAACTCTTGCCGGCCGTCTTGGTCATGAAGCCCAGCGACTTGGCTACAGTGCCGCTGCCCAGGCTGCCCGAGGCCCAGGTCAACTTCGCATCGGTGTGCTTCTGCAGCAGGGCTTCGCCACTCACGCTTTGCCACATCCAGGGCTGGCCCTCGCCATCCGCCAGCTTGGTGGCGGTGTCGTCGGTCTGCAGGTGGCCATCGGCTTGCAGCTGCTTCCAGCTGGTGAAGTAGCGCGCCCGCATCTGGTCTTCGATCTTGGCGTCGGAGAGCACCTTGCTGTCGGGCTGCATCACGCGCTGGAAGGCGGCGTAACGGCTGGCCTGCGTGGCGGTTTGGTGGATCTCGCCATAGCGGCCGGCATACGCCACCGCGAGGAACAGCGGCAACATCACCAGCAGCGCGATGAGGAATTCGGTGGCCGACTGGCCGGCCTGAGTGGCCCTTGCTGCGCCCGTGCGGACGATCATGTTCGAGTTCATCGTGTGCCCCCCAGCGGCTGCTTGGCCACCTGCTGGATGAAGCGCTCGGCACCTGCGCGGCCAAAGCGTTCAGCCGCGATGGGCTGGCCTTCTTCCAGCGTCTTGAGCTGGGTACGGCCACCGACGTACAGCATCGCTTCCATCAGGCCACCCGCCGGGTGGCGCGTCATCACGGTCACGTTGCGCCACGGGCCGCGGTGCTGGTAGACCGGGCGCGAAGCCAGCAGGCAGACGTCGAGGTCGTCGTCCGCGCTGTCAGCCACCGGCATGCCGGCCTTGCGCATGTCACGGGCCAGCAGATCGGCATTCCAGACACAGTCGCCGTTGCCCGTGGCTTGTCGTTTCAGGCCTTGCAGGTTCAAGGCCGGGGCCGGCTTGGCCGGGCAACCCGGGCCGGCGGTGCCCGCCTTGTAGCCGCGGTCGCCGGCGCTGGGTGCAGCGCCCGAGGCCAGCACCGACGTTGGTGCCGAGTAGCCCACCCACTCGGCCTCACAGCCCTTCTGCTGGCGCACATGGAACTCCCGGTAGACCACCGGTGCGCAGCCCCGTGCGGCATCCGCGCCGACGGTGGACTGGGTCACGTACTCAGCCCAGAACTCACCATCAAACAGGGCCTCACGCTCGAAGGTCACCAGACGAGCCAGCTCGGCCGGCTGCGGCATCGCCGGTCGTTTGGCCTGCGCCGGCTTGTCGCTCATGCAGGCTTCCACCGCCATCTCCAGGCGGTCTTCAAGGGCCTGCGCCGGGCTGTAACCCACCTCCACCACACGCAGCGTGGGTGGGCGCTCAGCCGTGGCAGCATGGCCGGGTGTGGCCAGGCCAGCAGCAAGCAGACCCGCCGTCAAAACGGTCAAAGCGGTGATGTGCATCATTTCTGCCCCCCGGGGGTGTACAGCGCTTCATCCGGGATGATCATGCCCATCGCCATCAGCAGGGCGGCCTTCTGTTTGAGCGTCATGTCAGTCAGGCGAGCCTGCCAGTAGGGGCTGTAGAGCGAGCCATATTCCTTGGCGTTGTCGCTGCGCCAGAGGCTGCTGCCCGTGATGTCGTTCAGCAGGCCGCGCCGGGGACGCTCGAACGACACCCGGGCCCGCGCAATGGCCGTCAGCTGGTTGTCGTTCAGGCGCTGCGGCATCTCGGAGGAGCCAGTGGCGGCCTCGGTCGCCACGCCCATGGCGAGCGATTCGGAGGTCGTCGTGTTGGCCTGCGGGCGGCGCACCACCACCGTGAAATCAAGCCCGAGCGGATCGGTCTTGGGGGCCTTCTTCAGCTTCGGCGCGATGTCGTAGAGCTCGGGCACGCCAGACCAGTTGCTGTGCTTGGTGGCATCCGAGCGGGCCAGGCTTTGCGCGCTGCGGCCCGGGCTCCACTTGGTGCCTGCGGTCGAGCCGTTCTTGTCGGCGTTCGAGCGGCCCCAGCCGATCGGGATGTAGTCTTTGCACATGCCCTTCTTGCAGGGGTGCTTCTCCCAGATTTCCAGCGTGTCCTGGGTTTCCCAGCGCTCGAAGTTGTGGAGTTGCGAGCCGCCGTTTTTCTCGGTGCCGATCAACCCGAAGTTCGCATTCATCCAGCCGCGCCCCGGCCGGCTGGCCGAGAAGTCATCGCGCGAGGCCAGCAGCACATTGGCCGCATCCCCCCGGTCACCCGCCTTGTACTGCGAGGTGAAGTTGGAAAACGCGGTGATGTTCAGGCCCAGCGTCAGGGCCCGCACCGGCACGCTGTTCTCCATCGTCATGCCGGCGTCGGCATGGGTCTTGAAGGCGGCGCGGTTCTGGTTGACGACTCCGATGGCGGCATTTTCGGCCAACGCCCCACCAGCGGCCAGCACCGCCTTGTGGGCCACGGCCGCCGACTCCTTCAACACCTTCAGGGCCGGCAGCACGGCGTTGTTGTCGACATTCACCAGCTGGCCGTGCACCTTCTCGGCCACGCTGGCCGACTGGTGCAGGAACTTGGCCACCGCCGCCACCGGGGGCACGAAGACGCTCAGCACGTCCACCACGTAGCCCATGTTGTCGGCCGTGCGGCGCAGGTATTGCAGCCAGCTCTCCAGGCTGATCATCTGGATCAGGAAGGCCTCGTTGGCCATGATGGAGCGGTTGTTGTAGGCCACCAGGTTCAGCAGGCGGGCCTCCACCGTGGCGCCCGCAATCGCGGCTGCGTCCGCCGCATTCACGGTGCGCTGCTTGCCCACCAGCAGCTGCGAGGTGTTGAACACCGCATACAGCACGGCCGCGCTGGCCGCCATCGTGCCCAGCATCCAGATCAGGGCCTGGCCGTGGCTGCGGGCCTGGCGCGATGGGCGCTGGCCGCGGGGGGTGCGAATCTGCATGCGGGTCTCCTGTCCTGTCGTCCGGGCCTGGCGTCAGCCCGCCTTGCGCTTCACCAGCTCCACCCGGCGGTTGCGGGCGCGGCCGTCTTCGGTGCGGTTGTCAGCCACCGGCACATCGGCGCCATGGCCCACGGCCTGCACGCGCTTCGGGTCACCCAGGCCCTGCGCCACGGCCGCGGCCACGTTCTGGGCGCGCGTCAGCGAGAGCTTCCGGTTGTCAGCGGCCTGGCCAACGTTGTCGGTGTGGCCTTCGATCGACAGCTGCAATTGGCGGTCGGCCTTCAGCAGGGCCACGATTTCACGAATCAGGGGGGCGGCATCGGCCGGCAATTCAGCGCGGCCGGTGGCGAAGTTGATCTGCACCGTGGCGAGGCCGTCCTTGCGGATGCTCTCAGCCAGGGCCGAGGCCGTGACGCTCTGCACCAGGGCGGCTGGCTGGATGATCGTCAGCGAGTACCACTGCGGGCTGTTGATGTAGAGCAGCACGGTGGCGCCGCCTTGGGCCGCCGGTTGCTGGAACACGTGAAAGCCGCCCCGCACATCATTGCCAGACGTGCCATAGCCGCTGTTCAGCTGCACGGCACCAATTTTTTTCAATGCCGTTTGATAGTTCCGGAAGACCGCGAGTTCGCTCGTGGCCTGAGATTCATCGACATATTTCAATACTGAAATATGTCCCTCATATGACACCGAACCCTTTTGGCCTGATATTTTTCCAGCCAGTTCGAAATCGTCAATCTGAACTCGATCAAATGGTTTGTCTTCGCGCTCGGCCAATACAAACCCAGGCATACCCGTGAGCATCGGATGCGGTTTGAGCTCGGCACCTGTTACCAATTGTGAATACACCAATGGCAAAGCCAGCAAAAATGCCTGCAGGCAACGACGCGTCAAACCATTCATGGGTACTTCCTCAGACGGTATTGGCGGCACCCGGTTCAGGGCGCCGCCAATCGATTTCAATTTACTTGGTGCCGGTGCTGTCAGCGAAATTGCTCAGGCCACGGGCGTTGCTGGCATCGGCCTTGGCATCTTGCTCAGCCTTCTTGGAAGCAGCGATGGCCTTCTTGGCATCGCCGTCTTGCCCGGCCAGACCTGCAGCCATGGCGGCGGTCTGGTTGCGGACGGTCTTGCCGAACAGGTTGTAGACGCCGATGGCAGCGATCGAGATCAGCGCCACGATGATGATGTATTCGGTCATGCCTTGGCCACGAGCCGACTGCTTGGATTGCTGGGTCTTGTTCACAATTACACTCCTGTTTGAAACCAATTGTTTCTGCGTTGACTAACTGCACTACACGGCCAGAGCTGGCGCTTGCCGCCTTTGCCGAGCCGGCACCTTATCGACCCATCAAACTATTCCAAGCCCCCAATTTGGGGGGGATCCAGGGTGGTTTCATAGGTAAAACAAGGGCACTTCGCAGTTAGGGGGTTCGTGTTGCTGACGCAAGTCCATAAACTCGCGCCGTCCAAAACCTCCCTAGAGAATTCACGCGCATCCGGCCCGCAGGCTGGGTGGCTCGTGCGTCGACCCCTCCGATGGCAACGCCCAGCCAGATCACGCCCGAAGCGCTTGCTGACGGCACCACCAGTTCATTACTTTTGAACACATTTCGTGCCGTGCGGCTGCCCTTGCTGGGCGCACTGGCAGGCGGGGTGGTGGGGGCATGCACCGGCGGCGGGCTGGGGTGGTCGTGGCTGATGGCGCCTGCAGCCCTGGTGGTGTGGTGCGCGGCGGTGCAGCGCTCAGCCAGCCTGACTGCACGCCATGGCTTGCCCACCCTGACGCTGCTGGCCGGTGTGCTGTGCTGGAGCTGTGCCGCCATGGGCTGGGCCGACGCGGCCATTGCGCCGGAAACCGAGGCGGCCAGCCTCTGGAGCGCCGTGGCCCTGACGCTGGTGGCGCTGCACCACGCGGCCTGCTGTCTGCCGGTGTGGTGGCTCGGCCGCCGGCTCGACCGCGCGGGCCGGGCCACGCCGCTGGTATTTGCGCTGGCCCTGGCCGCTGCCGAAGGGCTGCGCCAATGGGGCTGGGCCGGCCATGGGTATGGCAGCCTGGCGCTGGCGTTTGTGGATGCCCCTGGCGCCGCCGCGTTGCTGAGCCTTGTCGGCCCGAACGGGCTGGTGGCGGCGGTGCTGCTGGCATGCTGCAGCCCTTGGCTGACCACCCCGCGACGCTGGTGGCTGGCGGCCAGCGGACCGCTGGTGCTGGCGCTGGTGTTGTTGCTGACCACGGCCCTGCCCGACGCTGGCGGCGCCCCCATCGACGCGCGCCCGCTGGAGGTGGTGGCGCTGCAATCGAACTTCGACAAGCGCGCCAACTGGGGCCGCCCCCAGCGCGACGAGGCGCTGGCCGCGCTGCAACAGGCGCTGCAAGCCGCGCCGCCCGGCGCGCTGGTGGTGACGGCCGAAACCGTGCTGGCCGAAGCCGCCCCCCGACACGTCATCGGCGTCTGGGAAGACCTGCTGGCCATGCTCGGCCAGCACGGCGTGCGCCTGATGGTCGGACTGCCGCTGGTGCTGGTGCTGGACACCGACGACGGCCCGCAGCTCACCAACGCCGTGCTGCACCTGGGCAGCGGCACACGGGGCGTGTATGCGAAAGAGCGCCTGGTGCCCGTGGGCGAAAACCTGCCACTGGCCGACTGGCTCGGGCCTTTGCAGGTGGCGCTGTTCGGCACCCAGCCCCACCAGCAGGTTCCGGGTGGTGAGGCCTACACCGAGCCGCTGCTGGATGACGGCGTGCCGGTGGGCGTGGCGATCTGCCATGAGCTGTCGCTGACGCTGACCGTGGCCCACCGGGCCGCCCGGGCCGGCTGGCTGCTGAGCCCGGCCGAAGACATGTGGGTGCCGCACGCCGCCTACCGCACCCAGATGCGTGCCATCGCCCGTCTGCGGGCCATGGAAACCGGTCTGCCCGTGGTGCGCGTGGCCAACGCCGGCGACACCTTGCTGGCCCTCCCCTCGGGGCAGGTGCAAGCAGCCAGCGGCGGCAGCGGCCCGCATGTGTTCAAGGTCTGGCCTGCCCTGCAGGCCAGCTTCTACAGCCGCCATGCCGAATGGCTGAGTGCGCTGTCCATGGCCTGGCTGCTGGCGGGCTTCATGTGGGCCATGAAGGCGACCCGCACGGCCGAACCAAGGAAACGCCCATGACCCCCACACTGCCCCGGGCTGCCCGGCCGCCGCGCCAGCGTGGCGTGTCGCTGATCGAATTCACCATCGTGTTTCCGGTGGCGGTGCTGTTCGTGCTGGCCTTGATCCAGACCGGCTTCGTGTTCATGGCGAAGTCGACGCTGAGCCATGCCACCTTCATGGCGGCCCGCGCTGGCGCCATCAACAACGCCCGGGACAGCGTGATCAAGGAGGCCATGATCCGCGGCCTCAGCCCGTTCTACCAGAACGCCACCCACACCGATGACAGCACGCGCCTGGCCCTGGCCTACGCCGAGGCCAAGCTCGATGCGGTGCTGTTCCTGAAGATCCAGAAACTGTCGCCGTCGGCCGCCGCGTTCAAGGACTTCGGCGTGAAGGACCCCGCGACCAAGGTGGTGGCCATCCCGAACGACAACCTCGAATGGCGCAGCAACGTGCTGGGGTCGACCTCGAAGGTCAACATCCGCGACGCCAACCTGCTGCGTATCCGCACGGTGTACGCCTACGAGCTGAAGGTGCCGCTGATGGCCTGGGTGGTGTCGCGCGTGATGTGCGGCGGCAGTGCGGGCGTTGAGGCCTGGGGCAATGTCTCTCTCATCGACTCGGTCTACGGCCTCAAGAAGCCCGTCGACTGCGCGCTGTACTACCAGCAGGGGCGCATGCCCATCGAAAGCGTGGCCACGATCGAAATGCAATCGGCCGCCATCCAGAACTGAAATTCCCGAAACCCAACCTGACCCGCCTTGACCATGACGTCTGTTCACGCCCGATCCCTTCTGCTGCCCGCGCTGTGCGGCGCCTTGTTCACGCTGGCTGGTTGCGGCGGCGGTGGCAATGAGCTCGGCCCGGCCGACAGCCTGCAGGCCTCGCCCGAAGCCTTCACCGTGAACGGCGGCCCCTCGTGCTTCCGCGGCACCGGCCCGACGGTGCATGTTTACGGCGGCCTGCCCCCGTACACCCTGAAGAACTCGCTGCCGTCGGGCATGTCGCTCAACAAGACCACGCTGAACGCGGCGGGCGAAGGCTTCACCGTCACGCTGAGTGGCACCTGCATCCAGTCGCTGCCCATCACCATCGAAGACGACATGGGCCGGGTGATGCAGGTGCTGGTGACCAACGAGCACGATTGATCGCGCCATGCGTTGGTCGCCAATCACCGGCGCCTGGTTGATGGCGCTGTCGGGCAGTGCGCTGGCCGCCCCGACCATCGAGGTGGCCGGACTGGCCAGCCCGCCCCACAGCTGCCGCCAAGGGCAGGTCGAGATTCTGTTTGGCGGCGGCGCAGTCAGCACAACGGCCTGCGCGCAAACGGCCGGCATGCGCACGCCCATGCCCACGCCGGTTGCCCCCAGCGCCACACCACGCGGGGGCGGCAGTGGTGCCATTACCCGCGGGCCCGACACCACCATTTCTCCCCAGGCCCAGGCCCAACGCGATACCGACCGTCAGGGCATTCTTCAGGCCGAACTGCGGCGTGAGCAACTGGCCCTGGCCGCCATCGACCGCCAACCAGCCAGCCTCAACGCAGGCCCCCGCGACGATGCGGCGCGCGCGCGGGTGGTGGCGAACATCGCGGCACTTCAGCGAGAAATGCAGCGCGACCTGCCACGCTGAACGCAGGCATCAAGCCCTGCCGCCAGCGTCACACCTGGTCACGCGCCGTCACACTTTTTTGCCCCTCCAGGCTCAAGCATGGAGATCCAGCGGCACGCCCGGCCGCAAACCGAGGCGCGAGGCCAGGCCGCGGCGCAGCGTGAGGGCCGAGCTGGCCTTGCGGCAGATCACCACTTCCCAGGGCCGCACCTTGGCGCACACCTTGATGACCGTGCCGTCTTCACCGAGGAAGGCGATGTCGACGCTGCGGTGCAGGTTGACCACCGAGTGACAGCGCCTCAGCCAGGTACCGCAGGCGCCGGGTTGGGCGTCCTTGCCCTGGAATGCCAGCGCATGGCCGAGCCAGCCTCGGCGATGCGCGACCTCACGGCGGGTGGGTTGTCCATCGATGCGCAAGGGGATCAGGGAGTGGCGGTGGCGGGTCATGCGGTCACTGTAGGGAAGGATCCTTGTCTGCTTGCAGCGGCTTGGTGAACGGATGTAAATCTGCCGGGTGACAATTCCGCCATGTCGACCTTGTCTGCCCCTCGCCAACGCCTCGCGCTGTACCTTGACCTGATCCGCTGGAACCGCCCGGCCGGCTGGCTGTTGCTGCTGTGGCCGTCACTGACGGCCTTGTGGATCGCGGCCGATGGCTTTCCGGGCTGGCATCTGGTGAGCGTGTTCACGCTGGGCACCATCCTCATGCGCTCGGCCGGCTGCTGCGTGAATGACGTGGCCGACCGCGAGTTCGACCGCCACGTGAAGCGGACCGCCCAGCGCCCGGTCACCAGCGGTGCACTGGGCGTGAAAGAAGCGCTGACGGTAGGCGCCGTGCTGGCCGTGCTGGCCTTTGGCCTGGTGCTCACCACCAACCCGCCCACCATCCTGCTGTCGTTCGCCGCGCTGGCGGTGGCGGTGGTGTACCCGTATGCCAAGCGGCTGGTGTCGATGCCGCAGGCGGTGCTGGGGGTGGCGTTCAGCTTCGGCATTCCGATGGCCTTCAGTGCCGTGCAGGGCGGGCGTGAAGCCAGCCTCGCCGCCGTGGGCGCCGCGGTGCCGCTGACCGCCTGGGCGCTGCTGGTGGCCAACCTGTTCTGGGTGCTGGCCTACGACACCGAATACGCGATGGTCGACCGCGACGACGACCTGAAGATCGGCATCAAGACCTCGGCCATCACGCTGGGCCGCTTTGATGTGGCCGCCATCATGGCCTTCTACGCCACCTACCTGGCGGCCTGGGGCTGGCTGAGCAGCCGCCTGGGCACGCCGCACGGCTGGCTGCTGGCCGGGCTGGCGGGCGCAGGTGCGCAGGCCGCCTGGCACTACACGCTGATCCGCCAGCGCAGCCGCGACGGCTGCTTCAAGGCCTTCCGGCTGAACCACTGGGTGGGTTTTGCCGTGTTCGCAGGCACGGTGCTGGCGTACCTGCGCTGAAGGCCGTCGGGGCCTCAAGGGCTTCAGGCGCCGCCGAACTCCCGGCCCAGCTCCTGCGCCCGCGTGGCCGCGGCGTGCAGCGCCTTCACGAACGCCGGCTTCACGCCTTCAGCCTCCATCGTGGTGATGGCGGCGTGCGTGGTGCCGCCCTTCGAGGTGACGCGCTGGCGCAGCACCTCGGGCGATTCATCCGACTGGCCGCACAGCGCGGCCGCGCCTGAGAACGTGCCCACCGCCAGGCGGCGCGCCTGCTCGGCGCTCAGACCCAGCGCGGTGCCGGCTTCGATCATCGCCTCGACGAAGTAGAAGACATACGCCGGGCCTGAGCCCGACAGCGCCGTCACCGCGTCAAGGTGCGCTTCTTCATTCACCCACAGCGTGGTGCCGGTGGGCGCGAGCAAGGCTTCCACGCGCTGGCGCTCGTCCGCCGACACCGCCGCCGAGGCGAACAGGCCCGTCATGCCCTGCCCGATGAGCGCGGGCGTGTTGGGCATGGTGCGCACGATGCGCTGGCTGCCCGTGGCCGCCGCAATGGCCGCACTTGGAATGCCGGCCATGACTGACAGCTGCAAGGCCTGGCCCACGAACTGCCGGCACGGCAGGGCCGCTTCCTGGAACATCTGCGGCTTGACGGCCCACACCACCACGCCGGCACTCAACAGTTCCGGACCGGCGGCCGCCAGCACCGTGATGCCGAAGCGCTCGCGCAGACGCTGCGCCTGCTCGGCGAAGGGCTCGACCACGGTGATCGACGTTGCCGGCTGGCCGGCCGACAGCAAGCCGCCGATGACAGCGCTGGCCATGTTGCCGCCACCGATGAAGGCCACGCCAGACGCGCGGTCAGGGGAAGGATTTGCAGTGTTCATGCCCGGAGTTTAGGGGGTCATGCAAAGAGGCAATGACGGCATTGGACTGGGGTTATGCAAATCTTGCATGTGCCTCCGTGACAAATTCGGCCTGCCCGGATCTAGAGTCCGCACCCATGCAGACAACGCCGGCTCACGAGGCTTGGCCGGGGCTGCTTGAACCCTTAGGAGACACACATGAACGCACCTTTGTCCTTTGTCCACCCCACCGCTGACAGCCCCTGGGGCACCTACCTGATGCAGGTGGACCGCGTGGCCCCGTACCTCGGCCACCTCGCCCGCTGGATCGACACCCTCAAGCGCCCGAAGCGCGCGCTGATCGTCGACATCCCCATCGAGCTGGACGACGGCACCGTGGCCCACTTCGAGGGCTACCGCGTGCAGCACAACATGTCGCGCGGCCCGGGCAAGGGTGGCGTGCGTTACCACCCCGACGTGACGCTGGAAGAAGTGATGGCCCTGTCGGCCTGGATGAGCGTGAAGAACGCCGCGGTGAACCTGCCGTACGGCGGCGCCAAGGGCGGTATCCGGGTTGATCCGAAGAAGCTGTCGCACAAGGAGCTGGAGCGCATGACGCGCCGCTACACCAGCGAGATCGGCATCATCATCGGCCCGCAGCAAGACATTCCGGCACCGGACGTGAACACCAACCCGCAGATCATGGCGTGGATGATGGACACGTACTCGATGAACACCGGCACCACCGCCACCGGCGTGGTCACCGGCAAGCCGATCCACCTCGGTGGCTCGCTGGGCCGCGTCAAGGCCACCGGCCGCGGCGTGTTCGTCACCGGCCGTGAAGCCGCCCGCCGCATCAACCTGGAACTGAACGGCGCCCGCGTCGCGGTGCAGGGTTTTGGCAACGTGGGCTCGGCTGCGGCAGAGCTGTTCGTGCAGGCCGGCTCGAAGATCGTGGCAGCGCAAGACCACACCGGCACCATCTACAACGACAAGGGCCTGGACCTGGCTGAACTCATCCCGCACGTGAAGGCCACGGGCGGTGTGGGCGGCTTCAAGGGCGCCGACGTGATGAAGTCGGAAGAGTTCTGGGACGTCAACTGCGACATCCTGATCCCGGCTGCCCTGGAAGGCCAGATCACCGCTGACCGCGCGAACCGCGTGAAGGCCAAGCTGGTGCTGGAAGGCGCCAACGGCCCGACCGTGCCGAGCGCCGACGACATACTCGCCGAGCGTGGCGTTCTGGTGGTGCCCGACGTGATCTGCAACGCCGGTGGCGTGACGGTCTCGTACTTCGAATGGGTGCAGGACTTCTCCAGCTTCTTCTGGACCGAAGACGAGATCAATGTCCGCCTGGACAAGATCATGGTCGGCGCCCTGAAGCGCATCTGGGAAGTGGCAGACCAGCACCGCATCACCCTGCGCACCGCCACCTTCGCCGTGGCCTGCGAGCGCATCCTGACGGCGCGTGAAGAGCGCGGTCTGTACCCTTGAGGTGACACCACCTCGTTGCTTGAAGCCGTGATGCAGTGATGCACTGCGGCGTCATCGACAGCAGCCACCCCGCGGGGTGGCTTTTTTCATGCGTCAGCGCAACACGCGATCAAGGTGGGCGCTGAAGTCAGCGGCATTGACGAAGCCCACCACCTGGTGCTGCCGCAGCTCTTGTCCGGCTCCGTCGAAGAAGGCGATGCCGGGCGGGCCGAACAAACCGAGCCGGCGCAGCAGGGCGCGGTCGGCCTCGCTGTGCGCGGTGACGTCGGCCTGCAGCAACTCGAAGCGGGCCATGCGCCGCTGCACCTCGGGCTCGCTGAAGGTGAAGCGCTGCATTTCCTCGCAGGCGGTGCACCAGTCAGCCGACACATCCAGCAGCACCGGCTTGCCGGCCTGGCGCATGCGCTGCTCCAGCTCGGCCAGGGAGGCCACACGCTCGAAGCGCGGATGACCACCGGCAGGCAACGCGCGGGCATCGAGGGCGCCGTTCGCCGTGGCTGCGTTGGCCGCCGAATGCGCCGCCACCAGGTGCGACAAGGGCTGCCACGGATCACGTCCACCGGAGAGCACGCCGAACAGCTGCGCACCGCCCAGCAGCGCCAGCATCACCCCGGCCAGCTTGCCCAGCAGGCGGGGCGCCGCCACGGGGCGCGGCAGGCTCTCGAACGTACCGAGCGCCGTGGCACCGCCCAAGGCCAGTGCCGCCCAACCCACCACCACCACCGGGGGCGGCAGCGCGGGCGACACCATCCACCAGGCCACCGCCAGCAGCAGCATGCCGAATGCATGCTTCACGCCCGTCATCCAGGCGCCGGCACGCGGCAGCAAGGCTCCGGCCGACAGGCCCACCAGCAGCAGCGGCACGCTCATGCCCATGGCCAGGCTGAACAGCGCCACCGAGCCCAGCAGCACATCGCGCGTCTGGCCGATGTAGAGCAGCGCACCGGCCAAAGGCGCTGCCACACACGGCCCCACCATCAGCGCCGACAAGCCGCCCATCACGAACACGCCCGCCCATTGCCCACCGGGCAATCGGTTCGACGCGCCCATCAGTCCGGATTGCCAGCTGGCCGGCAGTTGCAGCTCGTAAAAGCCGAACATCGACAGCGACAGGCCCGCCAGCAACAAGCCGAAGGCGCCCAGCACCCACGGGTTCTGCAGGTAGGCCGCCAGGCCTTCGCCCATCAGCCCGGCCACCACGCCCAAGGCGGTGTAGACCAGCGCCATGCCGAGCGCGTAGGCCATCGACATCGCCAGGCCGCGGCGCCGCGACGGCGTGCCGCCCTGGCCCACGATGATCGACGACAGGATGGGCACCATCGGCAACACGCAGGGCGTGAACGACAGCAGCAAACCCGCCAGCAGGAACAGGCCCGCCACCGTGGGCAGGTGCCCGCCCCGCAAGGCGCCATCGATGCGCGCGGCGGCACCACCGGGGCCGGCGTCGTCAGCCGGTGGCTGGCTCACCGTGGGTGTGGACGTGGACGTGGCGGTGGCTGGCCCGCGGTGCGGGGGCGGTTGCGGCATGTCTTCCGGCTCAGGCACCAGGCTGATGCGCCAGGCGCTGCCGGCTGCATCCGGTGCCTGCAGGCGCCAGCGCTGGGTTTGCGGCGGGTAGCACAGGCCCGCATCGGCACAGCCCTGGCTGGTGACACTGAGCTGCCACACCGGCGCCGTTTGCAGCACCGGCACGCGCATCGCCACCCGGCCCTCCAGCACCTCCACATCGCGCTGCAGGTTGTCGTCGTGCACCCGCTTTCCCTTCGGGGCCACCCAGGTGCCCAGGCGCACGCCAGCATCCACCGTGTCCACGGCGATCTTCTCGCGGTAAAGGTGATAACCGGGCGCCACCTGCCACTGCAGGTCCACCGCACCGTCAGGCCGGGCCAACGCGGTGGCGGCGAAGGCCTGCTCGGGGGGCAGGAAGGTGTCGGTGGCCGCGATGGCCGCGGTGTTGGCTGCCATGGCAACAACCGCAAACGCCAGCCCACCGAACCACTGCCTCAAACCCCGGCTCAAACGTACCGGGCCCAACATCAACACGCCGCACGCAGATCGCATCGTGTGTCCTCCGAAGTAAAGAGGTGGCCGTGCGCATCGCAAGCCACAAAATCAACGCCCTGCTCCCGCAGGAAGTCCGGGGCAGCGGGGCCGCTCAGCATGGCCACGGTGCACAGCGCACCCGCGGCCAGGCAGGCCGGCGCATGCACGCTGATGGACTGCCAGTCAGACACCGGCCAGCCGGTGCGCGGGTCAAGGATGTGGGCATAGCGGCGGCCCGCCACGTCAATGCAGCGCTCGTAGTCACCGCTGGTGGCCAGCGCGCCCTCCAGCAGCGGCCAGCTCACCAGGTTTTCACCGGGCTGGCGCGGATGCGCCACCGCCATCTGCCAGGCTTGCCCGTCGGGGCGCGGGCCCAGCACGCGCAGGTCGCCGCCCAGGTTCACCACGCCGCTGCACTGGCCGGCCTCGATCAGCAAGGTGGCCACACGGTCCACCGCGTACTCCTTGCCCAGACCGCCAAAGTCGATCTCCATGCCCGTGCGCGGCAGGCTGATGAACTCGCCATTCCAGGCGACGTCGGCCCAGCCGATCAGGCCGCAAACCTGCGCCAGACGCGCCGCATCGGGCACGCTGGCCTGCCTGAAATTCCAGGCCCGGCGCAGCACGCCGGAGGTGATGTCGAAACGGCCTTCACTGGCCCGCCAGAGCTGATCGGCAAAGTCGAGCAGGTGCGCGGTTTCCGCGTCCACCGCCACCACCTTGCCGGTGCCGGCCGCGCGGTTGATGCGGCTGACCACGCTGTCGTCCAGGTAGCGCGACCAGGCCTGCTCGATGCGCTGCACTTCCGCCAGCGCCAGCTCGGCCAATGCCTGTGCGCGGGGCAGCGCCACGCCCGCCAGGTGCAGCCGGCAGGGCGAGCCCATGGCCATGAACTCGATCACCCACACCGGACCACCGGGGCCGGGCCGCAGGGTCAGAACTTGTGCGAGAGTCCGATTTGCCATTGCAGTGCCTTCAGCAGGTCAACCCCGGGTGAACCTTGCCCGCCCAGGCGCCAGTCGGCGCGCTGCTCGTAGCGTTCCAGCTTCATGTCGGCGCCCCAGGCGGGGCTCCATTGCCAGGCCAGCTTCAGCCCCAAGCCAAATGCACCAAACGCCGACAGGCGCTGGTCGGTGCTGACATAGGTGGGTGTGCCATTCGGGCCGGGGTAAACGTTGACGTCGTCCACCGGGTCCACATAAAAATCGGCCGCACGCTGCGTGTGATATCTCAGCGACGGCGTCAACGTCCACTGCGCATTCAGCGGCTTTTCAACGTTCAGCTCCACCGTGTGCGCCTGCACGCCAAAGCTGTCGTGGTACAGCCGGTAGCTGCTGCGCACGGCAGCGGCCAGCGCGGGTGACCAGTGGTTCCAGCGCAGCAGCAGCACGCCGCTGTTGCGTTCACGCGGGCGCTCATCAAACAGCTTGTAAGGATCGCTGAAATAGCCCTTGCCCACCGACCAGGTCAGCGTGCCCTGCACCAGGTCGAGCGGGCTCAGCGCATGGGTCACGCCGACCTGCCATTCCACGGTGCGCTTGCGCTCATCCACCACCAGCTCATTCACCGGGTTGATGCGGTCACGCGACAAGCCGATGCCGGCGTTCCAGGTGGTGTTGTTGTCTTCGCTGGCGTGGGTGCCGGTGATCGACAGCGCGTTCGACACATAGTCGTGTTCGCCCGAATGCGAGAGGCCGATGCTCAGGCTCTGGCGCTCGAAGTAGCGGGTCAGTCGCACGTCACCGGCCACCCGGTCGTCGTGCATGCGGCTGGCGCCCGAGACGTCGGTGTAGTAACGCGGCGAAGCGCCCGACACATCGTCATACGTGAGCGAGCCTTCCACCGCCCATTGCCGCCCCAGCGGTGTCAGCAGGTAGAACGACGGCGACTTGACGCTGAGGCGGTCCAGGCCCGGTTGCTTGTCCTGGTAGCCCGACATCTTCACCGCCACCAGGCTGTGCTCGGGGGCTTCCTCGGCCAGGGCCGCGGCCGGCATCACGCCGGGCAGCGCACAGGCGGCCAGCGTGAGTGCGCCAAAGGTGCGGCGGGTGTGGTCAGTTGCAGCCACAGCCGCCTCCCCCCACGCCGGCGCCACCGGCAGCGGCTTCCTTGCTGGCGAAGATGTGCTGGCTGAAACGGCCCTCCAGCGGGTCGCCGTCCATGCGCATCGCCGAGCGGGCCAGGTCGCCCTTTTCCCAGGCTTGCGGCGGCGCAAGCTGGGCGCAGCCGGGCAGCACCAGCAGCGCGGCCAGCGCGGCGGCGGCGGTGGCCGGTCGGGTGAAGGTGGTGATCAATCTCATGGGCACTCCTGCAGATTCACGTGGCGCTGCGGCCGCCGGTGGCGGCCATGCGGTTCAGGGCATCGGTGATGCGGGCTTCGAGCTCGGCCTTGTCGTCCGGGCGGAAGCCGCTGTGGGTCAGCAGCACGCGGCCGTCGGGCCCGATCAGCACCGAGGTCGGCATGCCCTTCACGCCGTAGCGCTTGGGGGTGTCACCTTTGGGGTCGAACGCGACCTGGAAGCGGGCCGGGGTTTCGGCCAGGAACTTGTCTGCATCCGCGCTGCGGGCGTCCAGGTTCACACCCAGCACCTGCAGGCCGCGCGGGCCCAGGCGCGCCTGCACATCGTTCATCCAGGGAAACGATTGGCGGCAGGGGCCGCACCACGAGGCCCAGAAGTCGAGGTAGACCAGCTTGCCTTGCAGCTTCGAGAGCTGCACCCGGCCGGCGGGGCCATCGAGTTCGAAATCAGGGGCAGTTGCGCCAGGCTCGGGCGCTGCCAGCGCAGGGGCTTGGGCAGCCAGATTGGCCACCACGCCGGCCAGGCCGGCACGCATGGTCGAGACGGCCATCGGGGCCAGCAAGGTGGTGCGCAGCCAGGCGCGTCGGGGATGAGGGCGTTGCATTGTGTTCGCTTGTGGGGTGGTGGTGGGGTGGCAGGGTGAAGGCGGTGATCAGGCCGGCCGCTTGCGGCGGGCCCACAGCACGCCAACCGCTGCGGCGAGCATCAGCGCCCAGACCGGATCTAGGAGGGTGTGCGCGCTGCCCAGGGTGCAGCCGCCGCCACCGGTGTTGCTGTTGGCATCCGTGGTGTTGCCGGTGTTGCCGCCCGTGCTGCCACCGGTCGAGCCGCCGGTGGACGCCGCACTGGCCACGCCACTGACGCTGATGACCGCCGGGTTGGTGGCGTTGGACGCCGCCACGGTGACGCTGGCGGTGCGCGTGCCGGCCACCGTGGGCGTGAAGCTGACGATGACGGTGCAGCTGCTGCTGGCCGCCACCTGGCTGCCGGCTGTGCAGGTGCCGCCCAGGCTGTAGTCGGTGGCGTGGCTGCCGCCCAGGGTGACGCTGGTCAGGCTGGCCGCGGCCGTGCCGGTGTTGGCCAGCGTCAGGGTTTGGGCGGCGGCGGTGGTGCCCACGGTGGTGTCGGCAAAGCTCAGGCTGCTGACGTTGCCGCCCCAGCCCAGCAGGGCGGTGGCCGCGGTGGCGCCCGTGCCGGTCAGGGTGATCTTGCCCGGGCTGGTGCTGGCATTGCTGGTGATCGTGACGGTGCCCGTGGCGGCCCCTGCAGCGGCTGGCGCAAAGCCGGCGGTCAGGGTGCAGGCGGAGCCGACGGCGAGGCTGGCCGGGCAGTCGTGGCTCAGGCTGAAGCCCGTGCCCGACACCGTGATGGCACTGAGGGTGAGCGCTGCCGTGCCGCTGTTGGTGAGCGTGGCGGTGCGGCTGGCCGACAGGCCCACCGTGACGCTGCCAAACGCGAGGCTGGTGACGGAGAGCGTGGCCGCCGGCGCCGTGGCCACGGTGATGTAGGTGGCGGCGCGGCCGGTCTGCTGCGAGATGTAGGCCGCGAGGTCATTGAGTTCGCTGTCGCTGAGCTTGCCGCTCAGGAAGGTCATGTCGCCGACGCTCTGGATGCCGAGCTTGATGGTGGGGGCGCTGGCACCCGTGGCGATCTTGTTGCGATTGGCCGAAGGCGCGCTGCCGTGGCAGGCGGCGGCGGCGCAGGTCTGCTTGCCGGTGACGATGACCTTGCCGTAGAGCGTAGCGCCGTTGGTGGCATCTTGGGCCTGCGCGGCGGCCCACGGGGCCATCAGTGCGACCAGCGAGACCAGCGCCGCCAGCAGGCCCGACGGCCGCCCGCGCCGGGGTGGATTCAAGGAGTGAGGCGAAGCGTGCATGGGATCTCCAGGTCAGGCAGGGTGTGCGTGGGGGTGTGCATGAGGGTGTGCGTGTGGGTGGCGGTACCGGCGGTTTGCTGCGTCAAACGCGCCTCAGTGCCAACGGCGCCAGCCACCAGATCAGGTTGAACACGGCGTGCAGCGCGGCGCACGGGGCCACTCGCCGGGTCTTCAGATACAGGCCGCCCAGCACCAGCGCAGGCAGCGCCGTGGCCAGCCCGAACCAGTCGGCCCGCAGCAGCGCATGGGCCAGGCCAAACACCAGCGCGGTGGCCAGCACGGTGGGCCAGGGGCGCCAGCCGCGGTCCAGCAGGCATTGCTGCACGCCCAGGCGAAAGACCACCTCCTCCACCCAGGGCGCCAGCAACACACCAAGGGCCAGCGCCAGCAGGGGCGCCTGGCGCCAAGGCGCGGTCAGGTCGGTCAGCAGGGTGGGCAGGTGGGCCATGGCGGGCTGGCAAACGGGTAGGCGAAAGGACTGTTGAGGCGAACTCGAGGCGCGGTCGGAAGGCTTTTCGGGACCGGATACAGCGTTGGCCCCGTGCCCGTCAGGGGCATTGTGCGCGCAATATGTGCATTAAGCACATTTCAAGTTGTAAGGGTCGTCCGGGCCGGCCCGGCTGGGCGGCTGCCCGGGGGCTGGCTACAGTGGCAGCTGTCACCCAACAAGGAATTCGCCGTGCGTCGTCGCTCCCACCTTCACCTCCTGGCCGCCAGCGTGGCCACCGTCCTGGCATCCCTCGCAGCGCTGCCGGCCATGGCGCAAGCGCCTGCGTGGCCGGGCAAACCGGTGCGCATCGTGGTGCCGGCCCCGGCGGGCAGCTCCCTCGACATCGTGGCGCGGCAGCTGAGCGAGCGCCTGAAGGACCGCTGGGGCCAGCCTGTGGTGGTCGACAACAAGCCCGGCGCGGGCGGCATGCTCGGCACTGACCAAGTGGCCAAGGCCGCGCCGGACGGTCTGACGATCGCGCTGTCCTTCAACGGCCCGATCGCCTTTGCGCCCTACCTTTACAAGAAGGTGCCTTACGACGCCAACCGCGATCTGGTGCCGGTGGTGATGACCACCTCGCAGCCCAATGTGCTGGCCGTGAACGCCGTACTGCCGATCAAGAGCGTCGCCGAGCTCGTGGCCTGGGCCAGAAACAAGCCCGAGGGCCTGAACTACTCATCGCTGGGCAACGGCAGCTCCGCCCACCTGACGATGGCGCTGTTCCTGTCGGAAGCCGGCTTGAGCGGCACGCACATTCCCTTCAACGGCTCACCGCCCGCAGCGCTGGCCGTGGCGCAGGGCGATGTGGACGCCACCTTCATCGTGGCACCGGCGCTGATGGCCCATGTGCGCAACAACCGTGTGCGCCTGCTGGCCGTGAGCAGCGCCCAGCACCCGGGCAGCCTGAAAGACCTGCCCTCGATGGCGAGCGCGGGCTACAAGGCGGTGGAATCGCTCGCCTGGAACGGCTTGTTCGTGCCCACCGGCACGCCGGACGCCGTGATCCAGAAGATCAACACCGATGTGAACGCCGTTCTGGCCGACCCGGCCGTGCGCGCCGCGTTTGACGGCCAGGGCCTGACCCCGGTGGGCGGCACGGCCGCCGAATTCCGCCAGGTGGTGGCCAGCGACAGCAAGCGCTGGGGCGAAGTGATCCGCAAGGTGGGCATCTCGCTCGACTGACATTCATCACGTTTTTCCGGGGTTGAAAAACCTCGGTGCTTGATACCCCCTGGGGGTATGTGACAGAATACCCCAATGGCTATTCTGAACACCCCCCATTCCGGCGCGAGATCCGTCGCCTTGCCCACTGCGTCCCTCGCCTGGCGGGCACCCGCCAAGGTGCGCGCCCTGGCCCTGGCAGCCAGCATGTGGATGGCGGTGGGCGCGGCCACCTCAGCTGCACCGGCCCAGGCCGCGGAAACGCTGCCCGTGACCGTGCCAGTCCTGGTGGTGAAGCAGCGCGGCACCGCCGCCGGCGTCAGCCTCGACGGCGCCGTGCAGGCCCGCCGGCAAGCCACCGTGGCGGCGCAGGTGGGCGGCAATGTGCTCGCCCTGCTGGTGAAGGCCGGTGACCGCGTGAAGGCAGGCCAGCCCCTCGCCCGGCTGGATGACCGCGACGCCAGTGCCGGCCTGCAGCGCACCGACGCCGGGGTGGCCCAGGCCGAGGCCGAACTGCGCAACGCACGACTCGCGGCAGAACGCCAGCGTGAACTGCGCAGCAAGGGCTTCGTCAGCCAGGCCGCGGTGGACACGGCCGAGACCCAACTCAAGGCCGCGCAAGCCGGCCTCGCCCAGGCCAGCGGCGCCCGCAGCCAGGCCGCACTGACCCGCGGCTTTGCCACGCTGGTGGCACCGTTTGACGGTGTGGTGCTGGCCACCCACCTCGACGCCGGCGACCTGGCCAGCCCGGGCCGCCCGGTGCTGACGCTGTACGCCCCCGGCGCCCTGCGGGCCGTGGTGCAGGTGCCGGCCTCGCAAGCCGCCCAGGCCCGCGCCGCACGCCAGGTGCAGGTGAAATTGCCTGATGGCCAGTGGGTAGCCCCGACCGCCGTGCAGGCCCTGCCGGTGACCGACCCGATTTCGCAGACCGTGGAATGGCGCCTGGACCTGGCCGCAGCCGCCGACACCCTCTCGCCCGGCCAGAGCCTGCGGGTGCGCTTTGACGACCCGGCGCCGGATGCGGCTACCAGCACCGCCCCGCTCACCGTGCCACAGGCCGCCGTGCTGCGCCGGGGCGAACTCGACGCCGTGTACGTGCAACGTGAACAGCGCTTCGTGCTGCGCGCCGTTCGCCTCGGCCGCCAGCAAGGCACCGACCGGGTCGAGGTACTGGCCGGCCTGAAGCCCGGCGAGCGCATCGCGACGGACGCCGTGCGCGCCGGCCTGGCCGGTGCCCTGCCAGGAGGTGAGCCATGAGCGCGCCTGAGCACACCCCCGACGCCGCCCACCTCGGCCTGCCCGGCCGCCTGGCCCGCAGCTTCCAGTCGAACGCCCTGACGCCGCTGCTGGCGTTGGTGGCCTTGTTGCTGGGCCTGTTCGCGGTGCTGGTCACGCCACGCGAGGAAGAGCCGCAGATCAACGTGACGATGGCCAATGTGCTGATCGCCTTCCCTGGCGCCAGCAGTGCCGATGTGCAGGCCATGGTGGCGCGGCCGGCTGAGCAGGTGCTCGGCCAGATCGCCGGCATCGAGCACACCTATTCGGTGGCCCGACCTGGCATGGCAGTGCTGACCGTGCAGTTCCAGGTCGGGGTGCCGCGCACCGAAGCCCTGGTGCGGCTGTATGACGTGCTGAACGCCCACCAGGATTGGCTGCCCGCCGGGCTGGGCACCTTGCCCCCGATCGTCAAGCCCAAGGGCATCGACGACGTGCCAGTGCTGGGCATCACCCTGTGGGCCCGTGACGGCCGCAGCGCCAGCGATCTGGAGCCCGTGGCCCACACGCTGGAAGCCGAGTTCAAGCGCGTGCCCGGCACCCGCGAAATCACCACCCTGGGCGGCCCGGGCCGCAGCATCCAGGTGGCGCTGGACCCCTCTCGCCTGCGCGAGCGCGGCGTCGACGTGCTGCGTCTGACCAGCACCCTGCAAGCCGCCAACCAGGGCATGCCGGCTGGCGCCGTGGCCAACCCGCCCGGCGGCATGTTGAGCGTGGAGGCCGGCGACTTCCTGCGCTCGGCCGAAGACGTGGGCGACGTGGTGGTGGGCGTGCAGGCGGGCAAGCCGGTGTACCTGCGCGAGGTGGCCACCATCACGGCCGGTGTGGCGCAGACCGAGCGCCTGGTGTGGCACACGCCCGGCGCGGCTTCGAAGAACGATGCACAGCCTGAGGCGGCGAAAGCAGAGGCCGGCCAACGCTTCCCGGCCCTGACGCTGACCGTGACCAAACAGCCCGGTCGCAATGCCGTGGAGGTGGCCACCGGCGTGCGGGCGCGGCTCGACGAGCTGCGCAACACCGTCTTGCCCGAGGGTGTGGAAGCCAGCATCACCCGCGACTACGGCCAGACCGCCGCTGACAAGGCCAACAAGCTGATCCAGAAGCTGGCCTTTGCCACCGGCTCGGTCATCTTGCTGGTGGGCCTGGCGCTGGGCCGCCGCGAAGCCGTGATCGTCGGCGCTGCCGTGGTGCTCACCCTCACCGCCACGCTGTTTGCCTCGTGGGCCTGGGGCTTCACGCTGAACCGCGTCTCGCTGTTCGCGCTGATCTTCTCGATCGGCATCCTGGTGGACGACGCCATCGTGGTGGTGGAGAACATCCACCGCCATCAGGCACTCACGCCGGCACGGCCTTTGTCAGAAATCATTCCGCTGGCGGTGGATGAAGTGGGCGGGCCCACCATCCTCGCCACGCTCACCGTCATCGCGGCGCTGTTGCCGATGGCCTTCGTGTCGGGCCTGATGGGGCCGTACATGAGCCCGATCCCGATCAACGCCAGCCTCGGCATGGCCCTGTCGCTGATCATCGCCTTCACCGTGACGCCGTGGCTGGCGCTGAAGCTGATGCGCCAGATGGGCCAGGCGGGTCGCACCGATCAGGCCGGCCATGCCGCGAATGACACCCACACACCCGGCGCCCGCCTGGGTGGGCTGCTGGCTCAGGTGCTGAGCCCCTTGCTGCTCAGCACCCGGCGGCGGTGGCTGCTCGCTGCCGGCATCACCGCCGCGCTGCTGCTGTCGATGGCGCTGGCCCTGGTGCCGAACTCGGCCGTCGGCGTGGTGCTGAAGATGCTGCCGTTCGACAACAAGTCGGAGTTCCAGGTGGTGCTCGACATGCCGGCCGGCAGCGCGCTGGAAGACACCGCCGCAGCGCTGCAGGAGCTCAGCCAGTTCCTGGCCGATCAGCCCGAGGTGCAGGACATCCAGGGCTACGCCGGCACCGCCAGCCCCATCACCTTCAACGGCCTGGTGCGGCAGTACTACCTGCGCGCTGACGCCGAGCAGGGTGACCTGCAGGTGAACCTCGTCGACAAGCACCACCGCAGCGACAAGAGCCACGCCATTGCCCAGCGCGTGCGGCCGGAGCTCGACCGCATCGCCCAGCGCCATGGCGCGCGCATCCAGCTCGTGGAAGTGCCGCCCGGCCCGCCTGTGATGAGCCCGCTGGTGGCCGAGGTGTACGGACCGGATGAAGCCGGCCGCCAGCAACTGGCCAAGCGCATCACGGCCGCGTTCGAGGCCACGCCGGACATCGTCGGCGTGCATGACTCGCTGAAGGCCGATGCGCCGCGGGCCTTCCTGCGCATCCAGCGCCAGCGCGCCGAAAGCCTGGGCATTCCGGCAGCCGCCGTGGCCAGCACGGTGCAGGGCGCGCTGTCGGGCGTCGATGTGGCCTGGCTGCGCGATGGCCACAGCAAGTACCCGGTGCCGGTGCGCCTGCAACTGCCGCGCGATGCGCAGGTCGGCCTCGACAGCCTGCTGGCCTTGCCGATGCGCGCGGCCAACGGGCAACTGGTGCCCTTGTCGGAGCTGGTGCGGGTGGAGCGCGGCGTGATCGACAAGCCGCTGTTCACCAAGGACCTGCAAGGCGTGTCGTATGTGTTCGGCGACATGGCCGGCCGGCTCGACTCCCCGCTGTACGGCCTGTTTGCCATCCGCAGCCAGCTGGCCGCAGCCGCCCTGCCGGGCACCGGCGCCCTGGGTGAATGGTGGATCCACCAGCCGTCTGACCCCTTCCGCCAGTACGCGGTGAAGTGGGACGGCGAATGGCAGATCACGTACGACACCTTCCGCGACATGGGCGCGGCCTATGCGGTGGGGCTGGTGCTGATCTACCTGCTGGTGGTGGCGCAGTTCCGCAGCTATGTGACGCCGCTGGTCATCATGGCGCCGATCCCGCTGACGCTGATCGGCGTGATGCCCGGCCACGCGCTGCTCGGTGCACAGTTCACCGCCACCAGCATGATCGGCATGATCGCGCTGGCCGGCATCATCGTGCGCAACTCGATCCTGCTGGTTGACTTCATCGAGCTGCAGACCGGCCAGGGCACGCCACTGGCCGAGGCGGTGGTGAACTCGGTGCGGGTGCGCGCGCAGCCCATCGTGCTGACCGGCCTGGCCGCCATGATCGGCGCCTTCTTCATCCTCGACGACCCGATCTTCAATGGTCTGGCCGTGTCGCTCATCTTCGGCATCCTGGTCTCGACGCTGCTCACGCTGGTGGTGATTCCGGTGCTGTATTTCTCGCTGGCCCTGCGGCGCCAGACACCCGCCTTGCCGCTTTCAACACCCACCCCCATCTGAGGACCCTCACCATGACCGTCGATCGACTCATCCGCATCTTTGCCGGCTCGTTCATCCTGATCTCGCTGCTGCTGGGCGTGGAAGGCAGCCCGCTGTTCGTCAGCCCCTGGGCGCTGGCCTTCACGGCGTTCGTGGGTGCCAACCTGCTGCAGTTCGGCTTCACGAACGTCTGCCCGCTGGGCATCATCCTGAAGCGCCTGGGCGTGCCGGAAAGCCGCCCCGCACGCGTTGTCGGGCCCGAAGCCTGACAATGCGCCGACTGCCTCAACCGCCCCCGACTGAAGACACCGCCATGTCCAACCTGTCCAACGACAAGAGCCGCACCGACATCCTGAACCGCCTCAAGCGCGCCGAAGGGCAGCTGCGCGGCATCCAGCGCATGGTGGAAGAAGGCCAGCCCTGCCTGGACATCGCCAGTCAGATGGCGGCCGTGCGCAAGGCGCTGGACAGCACCTATGTGCGCATGACGGTGTGCTTCATGGAAGAGCAGCTGACCGAGCGCCTGGGCGACAACCCCAAGCAGAAGAAGCATGTCGACGACGTGCTCGAAGACATGCAGGCGCTGCTGGGCAAGGTGCGCTGAACCTGCGGCGCTTCAGTCCCGCCCGCGCGGCAGGCTGAGCTGCGCCACCAGGCCGCCGGCCGGGTGGTTGCTCAAGGTCACATCGCCACCGGCTGATCGGGCCAGCTCTCGGGCAATGCCCAATCCCAGACCACTGCCGCCAGTGGCGCGGTTGCGTGAGGCCTCCAGCCGGAAGAAGGGCTCGAAGACCTGCGCCAGCGCGGCGGGCGGGATGCCCGGGCCTTCGTCGCGGATGCGGATCAGCAGGGCCGACGGGTCATCGGTGACTTCGATGTGCGCCCGCTGGCCATACAGCACCGCGTTGTCCACCAGGTTGCCGATGCAGCGCCGCAACCGGCCCGGATCACCCTCGAAGGGCCCCGCAGCCTCACCGCTCAGCGACACGCTGCGGCCCATCTCCTGCTGATCGGCCTGCACCGCCTGCAGCAGGGCATTCATGTCGATGCTCAGGCGCTGCGCCGGCTCATCCAGGCCGCGCAGCAGGGCCAGGGCGTCGTGCACCATGGCCTCCATGTCGAGCAGGTCCTTGTCGAAGCGCTCTCGCAGCGCGTCGTCATCCAGCAGCTCGGCGCGCAGGCGCATGCGGGTCAGCGGCGTTTTCAGGTCGTGCGAGATGGCCGTCAGCACGCGGGTGCGGCCCTCCAGCGTGGCCACCAGCCGCTGCTGCATGGTGTTCATCGCGCGGGCGGCCTGCTGTACTTCGGCCGGGCCGCTCTCGGGCAGCGGCGGGCGATGCAGGTCGGTGCCCAGTGCCTCGGCCTGCACCGCCAGCACCTGCAGCGGCCGGGTCAGCCAGCGCACCGCCAGCCAAGACAGCAACAGCACGCTGACCAGCAGCACGCCCAGCGTGGCCAGCATGCGCACCGGCAAGCTGGCGGTGTCGGCGGCCATGCGGCTGTCCAGCAGCAGCCAGCGCTGGTTCGCCAGTTGGACCTGCACGTTCAGCACCAGGCCCGGGTGCGGTGGATGGCCATTGGCCGCCTCGCTGCCCGCACCCAGCCGATGCCGGCCCCACCAGCCGCGCTCGGCACGCTCAGCCCCGAGCCCCACCGGGTGCGCCCGCACGATGATCGGGCGGTCCTGACCCAGGCTGGCGCGCAGCAGCGCCATCACCACGCCCGCCTGCGGGCCGGTGTCATCAGCTTCACTGTCAGAAGTTGAAGCGCCGTCCGCGGGCCGACCTGCCTCACGCGACGCAGACGCCAGCCGCACCCGCTGCCCGGGCTGGTTGAGGATGCTGGCCACACGGTCCTGCTCGGCGGGCTCCAGCGAATCGAGCAGGCGCACCACCTCCGCAACCCGCTGGGCCGGATGGGCGCCGGCAGCGCGCAGCATCATGCGGTCGCGCTCGGCCAGGTTGATCCAGGTGCTCAGCAACAAGGCGGCCAGCAGGCCCAGCGACAGCACGCCCATCAGGCGGCCAAAGAGCGAGCGGGGCAGAAAGCGCAGGCGGGGTGCGGCGTGTGCCTTCACCTCTGGCTGCCCGTCGGTTGTCAGATGGCTGCTCATGCCGGCGCCCCGGCTGGCCGCACCGGCACGCTCAGCACATAACCTTCACCACGCACGGTCTTGATCAGACGCGGGTCTTTCGGGTCGTCACCCAGGCGCTGGCGCAGGCGGCTGACCTGCACATCGATGCTGCGGTCGAGCGGGTCGGCCTCGCGGCCTTGGGTCAGGTCAACCAGCTGGTCGCGGTTGAGCACACGGTGCGGGTGGGCCAGAAAGATGCGCAGCAGCTTGTACTCGGCACCGCTGAGCGACACCACCTGCCCGCCTTCCAGCGTTTGCAGGTGGCGCTGCACCGTGTCGAGCACCCACGGGCCGAACTGCAGACGCGCCTGGTCGTCGGGCCGCAGGTTGGGCGGCAGGCTGCGGGTGCGCTTGAGGATGACCTTGATGCGCGCCAGCAGCTCGCGCGGGCTGAAGGGTTTGGGCAGGTAGTCGTCGGCACCCATCTCCAGACCGAGGATGCGGTCCATCTCGTCGCCACGGGCGGTGAGCATCAGCACGGGGGTGTCATTGCCGCGGGCGCGCAGGTCGCGGCACAGCGTCAGGCCGTCTTCGCCGGGCAGCATCAGGTCCAGCACGATGAGGTCGCAGCGCTGCGCCTCCAGCGCGCGCTGCATCGCCCGGCCATCGCCCACGGTGGTGGCACGCAGGCCGTTGCGCTCAAGATACGTGCCCAGCAACTGGCGGATCTCGACGTCGTCGTCAACGATGAGGATGTGGTCTGGCAGGTCCATGGCGCGATTGCATCCGTTCCGGCGCCCGGTGTGGGCCGTGTTTCGTAACGCAGTATGTCAACACCGGCCGCAGATACGCAGTGATGCAAAAAGGCGGGTTCATGACATGCGCGGTTTACACGGGAGGTTTTGAATACGGTTCATGTTGATCACTCCCTCACCGTTCTCGAAAGGAACCTCCATGAACCGCATGCAGAAGATCGCCGTTGCCGCCGCCGCCACCCTGTCCCTGCTGGGTGCCGGCGCGGTGCTGGCCCAGACGACGAACGGCCACGGCCCGTTTGGCCACCACGGCCAGCGCGACGGGGCCGAGATGGCCGCCCAGGCCCAGAAGCGCCTGACCGAAGCCAAGGCGCAGCTGAAGATCACCCCGGCCCAGGAAGCCGCCTGGGGCGCCTTCGCCGCACAGGTGAACAAGCAGGTGGCCGCCCGCCCGGCGCCGCCCACCCCGGAAGAGCACGCCAAGATGGCCAGCGCCCCCGCGCCTGAACGCATGGCACAGCACCTGGCCCGCATGAAGCAGCAACTGGCCGGCATGGAAGCCACGCAGTCGGCGCTGCAATCGTTGTATGGCGTGCTGACGCCGGAGCAACGCGCCACCGCCGACCAGCAATTCCAGCGCCTGATGGCCCGCGGCCCGGAAGGTGGCGGCCATGGCGGCCGTCATGACCACGGCGGCGAACACCGTGGCGGCCCGCGTGACGGCAGCACCGCCCCTGGAGCACCAGCGGCACCGGCAGCCAAGAGCTGACGCTGCAGGCCTGCCAGCCGGGGGCACCGGGCTGGCAGGCCCCATACTGGCGACTCTGGTTTTTTGACCCGGTCGCCCGTCATGTCGTCTGCCGTCCCGCCTTTTTCGACGTCCACGACGTCCTCTTCAGCTGCATCGCCCGCCACGCCCACCCGGGGCCGCGCGCGCCACGCCCTGCCGGCGGACGACCCGCTGCGCGAGGAACTGCACAACGAGATCCACGCGCGCCCCTCGGCCCGCATCCGCCTGCCCGCGCTGGTGGTCTACGTGGCCGTGCTGAACCAGGGCGTGAGCCGCGAAGACGAATGCGCGCACCTGCAGCGCCTGCCTGACAAGGCCGGCCTGACCGTCGCAGACCTGCAACACAACTTCCTGCGCCTGCGCCTGGACGGTGCCACCCTGAAATGGGAGCGCCACAGCGAGTTCACCCGCTACTCGCTGGTGCAGCCGCTGCCCGCCCACGCCGGGCTGGACGCCACGCAGCCCGAACTGCTCAGCCATGTGCAGCTGCCCGACGACTGGCTCGCCAGCATCCCGGGTCAAACCGTGGCCGCCATCAAGCTGGTGATGCTTGAACACCCGATCGACGACCCGCACGCCGCGCTGGCCCTGGGCCAGCAGTGGCTGGGCGGGCGCACCGTGGTCGCATCGTTGCTGGGCCACGGCCACTCGCTGGCGGTGACCAACTTCCGCCTGAGCGCCAGCGGCTTCGAGCGTTTCCTGGTGATCGCCCCGCCGGGGACGGGCGAGACCCGCGCCGGCCGCATCTCGCAGCGCCTGCTGGAGATGGAAACCTACCGGCTGATGGCCTTGCGCGGCCTGCCCGTGGCCAAGGCGCTGGGGCCGGTGCTGGCGGATGCCGAACGGGGTTTGTCAGACATCACGGCAAAGCTGGAGAGCCGCAGCGTGTCTGAGCAAGACCTGCTGGACACGCTGATTCACCAGGCTGCGCGGGTGGAGCGGGCCACGGCCGAACACGGCTACCGCTTCGCCGCCACGCAGGCCTATGACGCGCTGGTGCGCCAGCGCATCACCGAGCTGCGCGAGCAGCCGATTCCCGGCACGCAAACCCTGGGCGAATTCCTGCTGCGCCGCATTTCACCGGCCATGGCGACGGCAGCAGCCACGGCCAACCGGCTGGCGGCGCTGTCGCAGCGCATCGAGCGCGCCAGTGCCTTGCTGCGCACGCGCGTCGACATCGCCACCGAAACCCAGAACCAGCAACTGCTGGCCAAGCTCACCCACGGACAGGAACTGCAGCTCAGCCTGCAGACCACCGTGGAGGGCTTGTCGATCGCGGCCATCTCGTATTACGTGATCAGCCTGCTGCTGTACGGCGGCAAGGCGCTCAAGGCCATGGGCCTGCCGGTGAACCCGGAAATGGCCGCGGGCGCGCTGATTCCGGTGGTGCTGTGGGGCGTGTGGCAAGCCACCCGGCGGGTGCATGCCCGGCTGCACGGCAGCCACGCCCAACAGCCAACGGCCTGAGGCGACATGGACCTGCTGCTGGAAGCCGGTGTGCTTGGCCTGCTGGTGGGCAGCGTGATGGCGCTCACCGGGGCCGGGGGTGGCGTGCTGGCCGCGCCGCTGCTGATGCTGGTGCTGCACCTGAGCCCCTCTGAGGCCACGCCCATCGCGCTGGTGGCCGTGGGCGCTGCGGCCTGGCTGGGCGCGTGGCTGGGCTGGCGCGAGCGCGTGCTGCGTTACCGGGCCGCTGCCCTGATCGGCGGCATTGCGGCGGTGACCGCGCCACTGGGCGTGTGGCTCTCGCACCAGGTACCCGGCCAGTGGCTGAAGGCCGCGCTGGTGGCGGTGCTGGGTTGGACCTGCTTGCGCATGGCCCGCATGGCCTGGCAGCGCACGCCGCCTGACACCCGCGAGCTGGCGTACCGCCCCTGTCAGTTCAACCCGGAAAAGGGCCAGCTCCACTGGACCGCGCCCTGCGCCCGCGCATTGGCTGGAACGGGTGCGAGTGCCGGCTTGCTGTCGGGCCTGCTGGGTGTGGGCGGCGGCTTCATCATCGTGCCCGCGCTGTCGCGCCACAGCACGCTGGACGTGCGCCACATCACCGCCACCTCGCTGGCCGTCACGGCCGTGGCCACGCTCAGCGGCTGGCTGAGTGCACTGCATTTCGGCAGCGTGAATGTGCCGGTGGCGCTGTGTTTTGGTGGCGCGGCCATGGCGGCCATGCTTCTGGGCCAGCGCTTTGCGGCCCAGCTGCCGGCACGCTGGGTGCAAACCGGCCTGGCCGTGCTGGCGGGTGGCCTGGGTGTGCGCCTGCTGGTCAACCTGCTGATGCCTTGATTTCCCTCTACTGACCGAATTGCTCCGATGGCGGCCCACCCCACTCCCCTGAAATTCCTCGTGCCCGGCTGGTATGCCGTTCCGATGGGCCTGTGCGGCCTGGCGCTGGCCTGGCACCGCGCAGCACCCCTGATGGGCGAGATGGCCGACGCCGTGGCACTGGTGGCCGGTGCCGTGGCGGCACTGGTGTTCGGCCTGCTGCTGGTGGCCACCGTGCTGCGCTGGCAACGCCACCCCGAGGCCTGGGCCGAAGACCGCGCGCACCCGGTGCGACACAGCTTCATCGCCACGCTGCCGATTGCAGCGGCCCTGCTGGCCACGGTCGGCATTTCGCTGTTCGGCCCGCACCCGCCGCTGGAGGCCCTGTGGTGGGCCGGCTCGCTCGGGCTGCTGCTGGTCACGCGCTGGGTCTTGACGCGCTGGTGGCTGGGCAACCGCGTGGGCGGGCTGCAGTGGCTCGGCATCACGCCCGCGCTGTTCATTCCGGTGGTGGGCAATGTGCTGGTGCCGCTGGCCGGTGTGCCGCTGGGGCACCCGAACTGGTCAGCGGCGCAGTTCGGCGTGGGCCTGCTGTTCTGGCCGGTCATCACCGTGCTGTTGATGGTGCGCATCGGCACGCAGGGCATGCTGCCCGAGCGCCTGCTGCCCACGATGTTCATCCTGATTGCGCCGCCCACGGTGGCCGGGCTGTCGGCCCTGCAGCTGGGCGCGCCCGAGGTGGTGGGCTGGGTCGCCTGGGGCATGGCCGCGTTCAGCTTCGTGTGGGTGGGCGCGCTGGCCAACCGCATCAAGGCGCTGGCGTTCTCGATGACGCACTGGGCGCTGAGCTTTCCGGTGGCCGCCTTTGCCGCCCTGACGCTGCGCCTGGCCACGCCCGGCAGCCCGATGGCCGTGCTGGGGCCGCTGCTGCTGGCCTTGAGCTCGCTCATCATCCTGGGCCTGGCGGCCGGCACCCTGCGCGGCCTGCGTGAAGGCACGCTGCTGGCGCCTGAGCCGGTAGCCACCATCGTCCCTGCCAGCACGCCGTGACGGCGGCGATGGCAAACTCCCGCGCCATGTCTTCGAGCTCTGCCCCCGTGCCCTCCAACGCCTTGACCGTGGCCTGCCTGTGCGCGGGCTGGTGCAACACCTGCGGCAGCTACCGGCCCTTGATGGCCCAGCTGGCCATGCAGTACCCGGACGTGCGGTTTTTCTGGGTCGACATCGAGGACCATGCCGATGCGCTGGAAGACGATGGCGGTGATGCACCTGACATCGACAACTTCCCCACGCTGCTGGTGATGCAGGGGGACAAGGTCGGCTTCTTCGGCACCGTGCTGCCGCACCTGGGCGTGCTGGAGCGCATGGTGACGCAGGGCGTGCAGGGCCGGCTGCCGGCCCTCAATGACCCGGCCACCACCGGCCTGGCGCAGCGCGTGCTGCGGCTGGCTGAATCAGGCCACGTGCCGGTTTGACACGACCGCGGGCACGCGCTCCGGCCAGCGAGACGCCGCCCAGGCCTGCAGCTCGGAGCCCGGCATGGGCTTGCCGATGTGCCAGCCCTGGCCTTCATCGCAGCCCAGCTCGCGCAGTTGCTCCAGGATGACGGCGTTCTCCACGCCCTCGGCCACCACGCTGAGGTGCCGGTCATGGGCCATGCGGATCAAGGAGCCCACCATCGACGCCTTGTCGGCGTCCTTGTCCATGGTGCGCACGAACAGCATGTCGATCTTCAGCTCATCCACCGGCAGGTCGATCAGCTGCGCCAGCGAGGTGTAGCCCGCGCCGAAGTCGTCGATCGACAGCTTGAAGCCGTGGGCCTTGAGCGCATGCAGGGTTTGCAGCGCACGAACGGGGTCGAGCGCAATCGCGCTCTCGGTGATTTCCAGGCACAGCGCCCGTGGCGGCGCGCCGTGGTGGTCCAGCCGCGCCACCAGCCGGGCCAGCAGATCGGCCTTCATCAGGTCATGGGCCGACAGGTTGACCGACAGGCGCAACTCGAAGCCGTTGGCCGCATGCACCGACCACAGCCGCGCCGCTTCATCGACCACCCAGAGCGTCAGCTCGTGGATGAAGCCGGTCTCTTCGGCGAAGGGAATGAACTGCACCGGCGGCACCAGGCCGCGCACCGGGTGCTGCCAGCGCACCAGCGCTTCGGCGCCCACCAGGTTGGCATCCACCAGACCGAGCTTGGGCTGCAGGTACAAGCGCAGCTCCTGCAGGCGCAGAGCCTGTCGCAACTCGCCCAGCAGCGACAGCGTCTGCGCACTGCCCGCATCGATGGACGGCTGGTAGACCAGCATGCCGGCCATGCGTCGCTTGGCTTCAGACATGGCCAGCAGCGCGTGGGCGAGCAGGGCTTCGGCGCTGTCGCCATGCGCCGGCCCCACCGCCAGGCCGATGCCGGCGGAAAGATCGACCACGCTGTCTTCCAGCGCCACCGGGTGTTCAAACACCTGCTGCAACTGCGTGGCCACCTCGCAGGCGCGGTCCTCGCCGGCACCGGGCAGGAGCAACGCAAATTCATCGCCGCCCAGGCGGGCCACGCACTCATCACCACCCAACGGCAGCTCCGGCAGACGGCGGGCCAGCGCTTGCAGGCGCTCGGCCGCGCAGCGCAGCACGCGGTCGCCCTGCTGGCGGCCCAGCAACTGGTTGACCTTTTCCAGGCGGTCGAGGTTGAGCACCAGCACGGCCACCTGGGCGTGCTGCGCCATGGCGTCGCGCAGCAGCGCCTCAAACCGCACGCGGTTGGGCAGGCCGGTGAGCTTGTCCCAGAAGGCCAGTTGCCGGATCTGCGCCGTTGCATCGGCCAGGTTGCCACGGGCGCCGTCAAACGCCACGGCCAGCTCGCCCAGCTCGTCGCTGCGGCGCAGCGCATCGGGGCTGACCGGGGTGTCGAAGTCGCCATCGCCCAGGCGGCGGCTGGCGGCCACCAGCACCTGCACCGGCCGGGTCAGGTGGCGCGCCATGAACAGGCTGCCCAAGGTGAACACAACCACGCCGATCAGCGTGATCAAACCGAGGAAAGCCTGCAGGCGGCGGTACGGCGCCACGGCTTGATCGATGGAGCGGTACAGCACGGCACGCAGCTCGCCATTGGCCTCACTGGCCAGCACCACGGTGCGGGCCAGCACCGGCTCACCCACACGGCCTTCGGCATCCAGCACGGCCTCGGCGCGACCGGGCGGCAGGGTCATGAGCACCGGCGCGTTCGCGGCCGACATGGAGGTGAGCACCATCGTCGGGCCGGCGTTCGGCCGGCTGGTCACCAACGCTAGCTGGGCGCCCGACAAGGCCTCGACGCCGTCCACCAGTTCCTGGTCCAGCGGGAAGCCCATCACCACCACGTCATTGAACTGCGGCGGCTTGAGCGGCGAGACAACGAACTGGAACGGCCGCCCTTCCACCAGCGTCAGCACGGCGGTGGGCAGTTGCCCGTCCGCGCCGCGCCGCAGCGTGTCCTTCAGGGCCAGCACGGCCTGCTGGCTGGAGTGGCCGGACGCCACGACGTTCAGCGCTGGGTCGAGCAGGGCGGCGAAATTGGCACCGATGCGCCGGGCCTGGTTGTCGAGGGCGTCGCCCACCGTGGCGGCGTCACCGCCCTTCACGGCATCGAGAAAACCGAAGTCGCGCGAGAGCAGCATCAGGCCATCGGACAAGACCTTGGTGTTCTGCAAGAGCAGACGCCGCAAGATGCGCTCGCCCAGCACCATCTGCTCATCGAGTTGCGAGCGGGCATTGGCGTCGATGCTGCGGCCGATGGCCATGAAGCCGATGGCCTGCACCACCAGCAGCAGCACCAGGAACAGCCCGACGATGCGCCGCCCGAGGCTGCGCGTGAAGGGCCGCATCCAGCTCGCGGCGTTCATCGCACCCCCAACTTCACGGCCACGGTCTGGCCGGCAGCGCCAACAATAACGGCCTGCTCGATGCCCGGTGAGCCAGGTGGCAGACCCGCGTGCCAGGTGCGCAGGATGTAGCTGCCGGCCGGCACGTCGGCCAGGTCCAGGTGGCCGTTGGCGGCCGACTTGCCGTACCAGGGCGTGTCGGTGATGACAACCCAGCCGACCATCTGGTCATGGATGTTGCAGCCCAGCACGACCACCCCGGCCTTGTCGAACGAGACCGGCTTTTCCGGCTTGCCAACATACAGCTTGAGTTCAAACTTGCGGGCGTCGGAGAACGAGTAGACGTGGTGCCGCACCGAATCGCGGTTCGGAAACTGCACCTTGGTGCCCACGGTCACCACGGTGACCAGCGGCAGGAAGGCGCGGTTCTCCTGCGCAATGTCGATGCCCTCCAGCGGCTTGACGACTGGCCGGGCACCTTGCGGCTCCAGCATCAGCACGGCGTCAGCCAGGGGCTGGCCTTGCGCGCCACTGACCTGCAGTTTCACCAGGGCGGCCTGGGCAGGCGCCTGCCCCAGCAGGGCGGCCAACAACCCGGCACGCAGCACGACGCCGACCATGCCTGCCAGCGCCGGCGCAGGCTGGCGCTCGCCGGAAACGGGCGCACGGCGACGATAGAAGTTGGACAAACGGCTCATGACGACAAGGGCGGAGGCTGGGTTCGAGGACAGACGCCACCTGACAGTGCGGCGAGTGGCGGTGAAGGGCTCTCACGGGTTTTCGGCAGCGCGACGCGATTCTTGACTGCCCCCCGACGCCTTATGCGCCAAGGGGATAAGGATCGGAGATTTGATTCGTTGGCGATGGCGCCCGCTGGTCTGAAGATGCAAGCACACCAGCCTTCCGGACCATCGCCATGCAGGTCGCCTTCCAAGTTTCCAACGCCGTTCCGTCGCTCTCGGCCACTCTGCTGGCCCGCCGCGCCCTGGTGGCCGGTTTCAGCCGGGCCGAGCTGCGCAGCGACATGGCCGCCGGTGACGCGAGAGGGCTGATGCGCCTGGTCGGGCAATTGCGGGTGGCCGGCTGTCAGGTGCAGCCGCAGCAACTGCGTGAACGCCTGCTGGCCCATGACAGCGCCGAGCTGCTGGACCGCTTCAACCAGCCCGTGCTGGTGCGCCTGCAGCCGGCTGCTGCCGAGCGTTCGGCGGCAGCCGGCAGCCGCCCCTCTGCCGCCGCCACCCGCTCAACCGAAGCTCGCCGCGAAGGCGTGGCCCGTGCCCATCACCCCCTGGAGCTGACATGCGCCTGCTGATCATCCCCGGCCTGTACGGCAGCGAACCCGCCCACTGGCAAAGCTGGCTGCAAGCACGTCACCCGACCTCCGTGCGCGTGAACGTGCTCGACTGGAGCGTCGGCCAGGTCGACGTCTGGGCCGAGCGCATCGCCGCCACCCTGATCGCCGAAGCCCCGGGCCCCTGGCTGGCCGTGGCCCACAGTTTTGGCTGCCTGGCGCTGGCGCGCTACGCGGCGCTGGGCGGGCGCGACATCGACGCCGGCCTGCTGGTGGCGCCGGCCAACCCGCATCGCTTCAACCTGGCACCGGCGCACATTGCCCGGCCGCTGCCCTTCCGCTCCAGCCTGGTAGTCAGCGACAACGACCACTGGATGGCCCGTGAAGATGCGCTGGCCCTCGGCGCGCAGTGGGGCAGCCGGCCGGTGTGCATCGGCCCGGCCGGGCACATCAATGTGGATGCAGGCTTCGGCCCGTGGCCGCTGGCGCAGGCCCTGGTGGATGAGCTGCGCGACGCGGACCGCCATGCCGCAGCCGGCGTGCGGGCCCGCACCACCGGAGCCCGCAATGCCGCGCCGGCCACACGGTACACAGCACTCCAGATCGCGACGCCAGCAGCGGCAGCACAAACGGCCAGCGCCTGACCGGCAGGCCAGAAACGGAAATCGCATAAGCAACACCGTTTTGATTCGTTCCCTGAAGAGGGGCGGCTTTTTAGGATCAGGGCATTGCTTTTCCCTTCGTCCCGAAAGAGCCCCCATGCAGAACCGCCGCCCCGCCCTGAAGACCCTGGCCGCCACCGCCGTGCTGGCCTTGACCACGCTGCACAGCCCGCTGGCCCTGGCCAAGGATGTGACCCTGCTGAACGTGTCCTATGACCCCACGCGGGAGTTCTACCAGGACTACAACAAGGCATTCGCCGCCCACTGGAAGGCCAAGACGGGCGACAACGTCACCGTCAAGCAATCGCACGGTGGCTCGGGCAAGCAGGCCCGCTCGGTGATCGACGGCCTGGAAGCTGACGTGGTCACCCTGGCCCTGGCCTATGACGTGGACGAACTCAGCGACAAGGCCAAGCTGATTCCCGCCGACTGGCAGAAGCGCCTGACGCACAACAGCAGCCCCTACACCTCGACCATCGTGTTCCTGGTGCGCAAGGGCAACCCGAAGGGCGTGAAGGACTGGGACGACCTGGTCAAGCCCGGCATCAGCGTGATCACGCCCAACCCGAAGACCTCCGGCGGCGCACGCTGGAACTACCTGGCCGCCTGGGGCTACGCCCTGAAGAAGCCGGGTGGCAATGAAGCCAAGGCCCGTGATTTCGTGACCGCGCTGTTCAAGAACGTGCCGGTGCTCGATTCCGGCGCCCGCGGCTCGACCACCACCTTCGTCGAGCGCGGCATGGGCGATGTGCTCATCTCCTGGGAAAACGAAGCCTTCCTGGCCGTGAAGGAACTGGGCCCGGACAAGTTCGAGATCGTCGTGCCGTCGGTCAGCATCCTGGCCGAGCCGCCGGTGACGGTGGTCGACAAGGTGGTCGACAAGCGCGGCACCCGTGACGTGGCCAAGGCCTACCTGGAGTACCTGTACTCGCCGGAAGGCCAGCGAATCGCCGGTGAAAACTACTACCGCCCGATCGACCCCAAGGTGGCCACGCAGTTCGCCAAGTTCTTCCCGAAGATCAACCTGTTCACGATCGACGACGTGTTCGGCGGCTGGGCCAAGGCCCAGAAAGCCCACTTCACCGACGGCGGCCAGTTCGACCTGATCTACACGAAGAAGTGATGCGATTGGCGCTTGAACAGCGTCCTTAAACGCTGAACGCATAAGCACAAGCGTTTTTAGTTGTTCCTTGTTCGGTGGGCCGTGACTAGCATCGCGGTCCACCCAGCTCCATGCTGCACGGCGCGCCTGCGCAGCCGGTCAGCAGATTGCCCATCGTGTTCCTCTCCAAGACCCTGTTGAAGCGCCACAGCGTGTTGCCCGGTTTCGACCTGGCACTGGGCTTTGCGTTGCTCTACATCAGCATCATCGTGCTGATCCCGCTTAGTGCGGTGTTCCTCAAAACCTTCACCATGACCTGGGGCGCGTTCTGGGACACGGTCACCTCGCCCCGGGTGATGGCCTCGTACCGGCTGACCTTCGGCGCCTCGCTGGCCGCGGCGGCGCTGAATGCGGTGTTCGGCCTGCTGGTGACCTGGGTGCTGGTGCGCTATGACTTCCCCTTCAAGCGCATCGTCGATGCGCTGGTCGACCTGCCCTTCGCCCTGCCCACCGCGGTGGCGGGCATCGCACTCACAGCCCTGTATGCGCAGAACGGCTGGATCGGCAGCCTGCTGCCCTTCAAGGTGGCGTTCACGCCCATCGGCGTGTTCGTGGCCCTGACCTTCATCGGCCTGCCCTTCGTCGTGCGCACGGTGCAACCCGTGCTGGAAGACATGCAGAAGGAACTGGAAGAAGCCGCTGCCACGCTGGGCGCTACCCGCTGGCAAACCTTCCGCCTGGTCATCCTGCCGACGCTGGCACCCGCCCTGCTGACCGGCTTTGCGCTGGCCTTTGCGCGCGCCCTGGGTGAATACGGCTCGGTGATCTTCATCGCCGGCAACATGCCGATGGTCAGCGAGATCACGCCGCTGCTGATCATCACCAAGCTCGAACAATACGACTACGCCGGCGCCACCGCGATTGCGGTGGTGATGCTGGTGCTGGCCTTCACGCTGCTGCTGGCCATCAACCTGCTGCAGGCCTGGGCCCGCAAGCGCCAAGGACGCTGACCGATGTCTGCCACCCTGCAAACCCGCCAAGGCGCGCGCACCGCGCTCGCCGCCAACCAGGAACCCGTCTGGGTTCGCTGGACGCTGATCACCCTGGCCCTGGCCTTCCTCTCGCTCTTCCTGTTCGTGCCGCTGTACGCGGTGTTCTACGAAGGCCTGAAGAAGGGCTGGGAGGTCTACCTCGCGGCCATCGTCGAGGAAGACGCACTGTCGGCGATGAAGCTCACGCTGATCGCCGCCGTCATCGCCGTGCCCCTGAACCTGGTGTTCGGTGTGGCCGCCGCCTGGGCCATCGCCAAGTTCGAGTTCCGCGGCAAGGACCTGCTGCTCACGCTGATCGACCTGCCCTTCAGCGTCAGCCCGGTGATCGCCGGCCTGATCTACGTGCTGGTCTTCGGCCTGCAGGGCTGGTGGGGCGAATGGCTGCGCGACAACGACCTGAAGGTGATCTTCGCCGTGCCCGGCATCGTGCTGGCCACCGTGTTCGTCACCTTCCCCTTCGTGGCGCGTGAGCTGATCCCGCTGATGCAGGCGCAAGGCCAGGAGCAGGAAGAAGCCGCCCGCGTGCTCGGCGCCTCGGGCTGGCAGATTTTCTGGCGCGTGACGCTGCCGAACGTGAAGTGGGCGCTGCTGTACGGCGTGATCCTGTGCAACGCACGGGCCATGGGGGAGTTCGGCGCGGTCTCGGTGGTGTCGGGCCACATCCGCGGCCAGACCAACACGCTGCCGCTGCACATCGAGATCCTCTACAACGAATACCAGTTCGCCGCCGCCTTCGCCGTGGCCTCGCTGCTGGCCAGTCTGGCGCTGGTGACCCTGGTGCTGAAGTACCTGGTCGAGCAGCGCGTGAAGAAAGAAAAGTTGGCCGCCCGCGCCGACGTTGAATGAGCACGAATCACCATGTCGATTGAAGTTCGCAACCTCGTCAAGCACTACGGCTCACTGGCCGTCTGCAACAACCTCAACCTGACGATCCCGTCGGGCGAGCTGGTGGCGCTGCTGGGCCCGTCGGGCTCGGGCAAGACCACCCTGCTGCGCATGATCGCCGGGCTGGAGCAGCCCGACAGCGGCAGCGTGCTGTTCCACGGCGAAGACGCCACGTTCGACGACGTGCGTGATCGCCATGTGGGCTTCGTGTTCCAGCATTACGCGCTGTTCGGCCACATGTCGATCTTCGAGAACGTGGCGTTCGGCTTGCGCGTGCGAACCAAGGCCACCCGCCCGTCGGAGCGCGAGATCACCGCCAAGGTCACCGAGCTGCTCAAGCTGGTGCAACTGGACTGGCTGGCAGACCGCTTCCCGCACCAGCTCTCGGGCGGTCAGCGCCAGCGCGTGGCCCTGGCCCGCGCCTTGGCCGTGGAGCCCAAGGTGCTGCTGCTCGACGAGCCCTTCGGCGCACTGGACGCCAAGGTGCGCAAAGAGCTGCGCCGCTGGCTGCGTCGCCTGCACGACGAGATGCACGTGACCAGCGTGTTCGTGACGCACGACCAGGAAGAAGCCATGGAAGTGGCTGACCGCATCGTCGTGATGAACGAAGGCCGCATCGAACAGGTGGGCAGCCCGGACGAGGTCTATGACCACCCGGCCACGCCTTTCGTGCTGAAGTTCCTGGGTGATGTGAACCTGTTCCACGGCCGTGGCCAGACCGCCAGCGCCAGCACGGCCGCCAGCGAGGTGAGCTATGTGCGCCCGCACGAGCTTGACATCGTCGCCCATGCCGATGCCGACACCTGGCAGGTGACGCTGGCGCAGGTGCTGACCGTGGGCCCGAACACCCGGCTGGAGTTCCGCCGCGACGCCGATGGCTCGCTGGTGGACGTGGAGCTGCCACGCGCTGCCTGGGTGCAGGTGCGTGACCAGCTGTCGCTGCAGACCGGCAGCGTGGCGCACCTGCGCCCGCGCCGGGTGACGCGCTTCGAAGGCGTGGCGGTCGACCCGGCCTCGGCCATCTGAAGAACACGTCAAACCCGTCAGACCCGGCATAAGCAACCAACAAAACGGTTGTTTGGATTCAGGCAGCAGATCCCTAGACTTTGGGATCTGTTCACCTGAGCCTTGTTCGCCATGACTGTTTCGTTGTTCCGCCCGCGTCGCCTGTTGCTGCTGGCCAGTGCCCTGACCCTGGCGCTGCCCGCCCTGGCCGCCAACACCAGCCTGCTCAACGTCAGCTACGACGTCTCGCGCGAGTTCTACAAGGACTACAACGCCGCCTTCGCCGCCCACTGGAAAAAGACCAAGGGCGACACGCTGACGCTGAACCAGTCGCATGGCGGCTCCAGCAAGCAGGCCCGCAGCGTGGCCGACGGCCTGGAAGCCGACGTCATCACGATGAACCAGGCCAACGACATCGACATCCTGTTCGAGCGTGGCCGTCTGATTCCGCAGGACTGGGCCAAGCGCCTGCCCGACAACGCGGCACCCACCACCTCGATCTCGGTGATCCTGGTGCGCAAGGGCAACCCGAAGAACATCCGCGGCTGGACCGACCTGGGCCGCCAGGGCGTGTCGGTCATCATCCCGAACCCGAAAACCTCGGGCAACGGCCGCTACACCTACCTGGCCGCCTGGGGCGCCGGCATCAAGGCCGGTGTGAGCCCGCAAGCTGCGCGCGCCCTGGTGGAACGCATCTTCGCCAATGTGCCGGTGCTGGACGGCGGCGGCCGCGCGGCCACCACCACCTTCGCGCAGCGCCAGCTGGGCGACGCGCTGGTGACGTTCGAGTCTGAGGTGCCGCTGATCGAGCGGGAGTTTGGCGGTGGCTACGAAGTCATCTACCCCGAGCGCACCATCCTGGCCGAAAACCCGGTGAGCGTGGTCGACAAGGTGGTGGACCGCCGCGGCACCCGCTTGGTGGCCGAGAACTACCTGAAGTGGCTGTGGTCAGACGAAGGCCAGACGATTGCTGCCAAGCACCACCTGCGCCCGCGCAATGCGAAGGTGCTGGCCGCCTACGCGAAGGACTTCCCGAAGGTGCAGACCTTCACCGTGGACGAGGTGTTCGGTGGCTGGACCAAGGCCCAGAAGGAACACTTCGACGACGGCGGCGTCTACGACCAGATCATCGCGCGCAAGCCGGGCCGCTGAGGGCGTCGGCCGGTGAGGCGGTCGCACCATCGGCCGATGCATCGGCCTCCAGTTCCGCCATGAACACCGCCACCGCGTCAGCCACCTGGCGCGCGTGGCGGCGCAGCTCAGGCACCGCCACCGCCTCCCACCACTGGGCCTTGAGCATCGGCCCCACGTAATACAGGCCTGCTCGACCGTGGCCCGCCGTGTCCAGCGGCCGGTGCTGCTCATCAACCAGCACGCCCAGGTCCAGCGCGTCCGGCGTGAGCACGCCCTGCTGCCGCAGCCGCGCCAGCAAACCCGTGCTGGCGCGCGACAGGCCGGTGGTGGCGCCGGTGCAGTTCACCAGCAGCGCCACGCGCGCCTCCACCACCGGGCCACCCCGGCGCTGCCAGCGCACGCTCAAGGCGCCGTCGGCCGAGCGATCAACAGACAGCAAGCGCCCGGCCTGCAGCGCCACCTGCCCCGCCGCCATCGCGCCTTGCAGGCGGCGGTGGATGCCGGGTGCCAGGCGGTGGCGGTGGGTGTCCCACCAGGGTTGCAGGTGCCGCAGGAACTGACGGCGATCACGCAGTGACAGCCGCTGCCACAGGCTGGGCGTGCAGCCACGCAGGCTGGCCATCACGTCACGCCAGTCGCGCTGGTCAGCCGCGGCTTCGCTCATCCACCGGCGCACCGCCCGCAGCATCGGCCGCAGGCGCGACTCGTCGCCGAGTTCAGCCACCGGCGACAGCCCCGGCCGGGGACGCGCTTCCAGGCTGCGGTGTGGTTGCGGCAACAAGCCGCGCCGCGACAACAAGGTGATGCGGCCCTGGTGGCCCTGGTCCTGGAGCACGGTGACCATGTCGATGGCCGTCAGCCCGCTGCCCAGCACCAGCACCTCGGCGTCCTCATCCAGGCCATCGAGCAATTCCAGCTGCCAGGGGTTGGCCATCAGGCCGGGGGCGCCCCAGGTGAGATGGGGAGCGTCATTTTCAACTGCGTCAGGCCCTGAAACCGGTCGAGGCAATGCCGGCGGCGAAGGCGGCAGGTGGCCGGTGGCCAGCACCACCGCCCGGGCCTGCAGCACCCGGCCGTCAGACAGCATCACAGTAGCCGCCTGCCCGGCTGCAGCAGGCAGCCAATCCACGGCGGTGGCCATCTCGTGGGTCACTGTCAGGCCGCGTTGCTGGGCCAGTTCGGTGGCGGCTTGCAGGCTGGCGCAGAGGTAATCGCCCAGCCACATACGCGGCACGAAGGCGTTGGCTGCATGGCCGGGGTGCACCTGCTGCAGCCAGTCGTGAAAGCCGGCTTCGTGGTCAGGATCGAGGCCGAGCCGTCCGGCCGGCACATTCAGCCAGTGGCTGCTGCTGCGGGTGCCGTAGGCCAGGCCGCGGCCCCAGCGCGGGCCTTGCTCCAGCACGGTCAGGTGGGTGCCGGGCGGGCATTGCGTCGCCAGCCTGGCCACCACCGCCACACCGCAAAAGCCGGCACCGATGACGATCACACCAGGTGGCACGGGCGGGTCTTGGGCTGTGGGCATGGTGGGGGGCGAGGCGACTCGAACGCTAGGAAGCGTTGATGGTCGCCCCGCACCAGCCCCACCGCAAGCGGCGCCAGCGCATAAGCTTATGCGTCTGGCGAATATTGACGCACGATCAGAAGGACCAGGCGCCTTCGGCAGCCAGTTGCGCCAGCGGCAGGCGGTCGTTCGGCAGTTCGCGGGCTTGCAGGCCTTCAGGCAGCGACGCCTTGTCGCCCTGCTTGCCCACGGCCACCACGGCGTGGATCGCCACATCGGCCGGCACGTTCAGCGCAGCGCGCAGCTTGTCGCCGTCGAAGCCGCCCATGGCGTGGGTGATGTAGCCCTTCAGGTGGGCTTGCAGCGCCAGGCTCATCCACGCCGCGCCGGCGTCGAAGGCATGCCACACATTGGCCTTGGCCTCGGTCTGGCCCGGGGCCACCGAACTGGTCTTCGACAACACCACCACCAGCGCCGAGGCTTTGCCGGCCCAGCCCTGGTTGAACGGCACTAGGCCGTCGAGGATGGTGGCGAAGGCCGGCGTGCCGGCGTGGCCGAACAGGAAACGCGCCGGCTGGATGTTGGACGCCGACGGCGCCCAGCGGGCGGCTTCAAGCAGGCCCAGCAGGGCGTCGGCAGCGATGGCCTCGCCGGTGAAGGCGCGGGGCGACCAGCGGTCGGTGAATTGCGGATCGATCGGGTGGGCAGCTTGGCGTTGGCTCATGGTGTTCAGGAATGAAGTTGAAGGGCTCGCCGGATTCTGCACCGGCGAGCCGGCTCGTGCAGGCGATGAGTGCCGATCAAACCGCCACTCAAGCCGCAGCCGGCCAGTGCGCTGCTTTCCCGGTGGTGTGCGCCGCGGCCTCCACCGCCGGCTGGCCCAGCACCCGGCGCAGCACCGTGTCTTCCAGCGCGGCGAAGCCCGGGCCGCGGGTGCGCGGGCGCGGCAGGTTCACGGCCTCGTCGAAGGCGATGCGCTGCTCCTCGATCAGCACCACGCGGTCGGCCAGCGCCACAGCCTCGGCCACGTCGTGGGTGACAAGCAGCGCGGTGAAGCGGTGTTGCGTCCACAGCTGCTCGATGAGCTGCTGCATCTCGATGCGGGTCAGGGCGTCGAGCGCGCCCAGCGGCTCGTCCAGCAGCAGCAGGCGCGGCCGGTGCACCAGCGCACGGGCCAGCGCCACGCGCTGCCGCTGGCCGCCGGAGAGCACCGCCGGCCATTCATGGGCACGGTCCGCCAGGCCCACAGCCGCCAGCGCCTCACGGGCACGGGGCAGCGCATCCGCGCCTTCCAGCCCCAGCGCCACGTTCTCGAGCACCCGCTTCCACGGCAGCAGGCGCGCATCCTGGAACATGATGCGCACGTCGTCCCGAAGCCGCTCACCGGCCGGCTGGCCGTCCAGCAGCAGGGCGCCGCGGTCTGCCCGCTCCAGGCCCGCCACATGGCGCAGCAGCGTGCTCTTGCCGCAACCGCTGCGGCCGACGATGGCCACGAACTCGCCCGGCGCCAACGCCAGGTCCACGTCTGCCAGCACGCTGCGCTGGCCATACGCCTTGTGCAGCCCCTGCACCTGCACATGCAGGCCGGGCTGCACCGTGGCCAGGCGGGCCGTGGTGGTGGCATCCGCCTGCCGGGTGGCAACGGAATCCACCGCCACCGCGCCCAGGCTCCAGGTATCAATGTCACTCATGATCATGCTTCTCCCTTTCATGCGGCCACCGCTTGATAGCCGGGGTGCCAGCGCAACCACCAGCGCTCGAGGCTGCGTGCCACCACGTCCGCCAGCTTGCCCAGCAGCGCGTACAACAGGATGCCGACCAGCACCACATCGGTCTGCAGGAACTCGCGGGCATTCATCGTCAGATAGCCGATGCCGGCCTGCGCGGAAATCGTCTCGGCCACGATCAGCAGCACCCACATCAGGCCCAGCGAAAACCGCAGGCCGACCAGGATGGATGGCAGCGCGCCCGGCAGGATGACCTGCGCATACAGCTGCCAGCCCGACAGCCCGTAGCTGCGCGCCATCTCGATCAGGCCCTTGTCCACCGAGCGGATGCCGTGGAAGGTGTTCAGGTAGATCGGGAAGAACACACCCACCGCCACCAGAAACAGCTTGGCCGATTCATCGATGCCGAACCACAGGATGACCAGCGGGATCAGCGCCAGCGCCGGGATGTTGCGCAGCATCTGCAGCGACGAATCGAGCAGGGTTTCGGCCAGCCGGAAGGTGCCGGTGATCAGACCCAGCGCCAGGCCCAGGCCACCGCCAATGGCCAGACCCAGCAAGGCCCGGCCGGTGCTGATGGCCACGTGGTGCGCCAGCTCACCCGATTGCAGCAAGCCCCAGAACGCGGTGAACACGGCCGCCGGCTCGGGCAGCACGCGGGTCGACAACCAGCCCAGCCGGGACGACAGCTCCCAGGCCAGCAGCGTCAGCACCGGCACCAGCCAGGGCAGCAGCCGCTGGCCGATGCGGGAGGCGGAATTCGGGGAAGCACGCTCAGACATGCCGCCCTCCGTCAGCTGGCCGCACGGGCCAGCGTCGGCACGTGGTTGTTGGCCACCACTTCACCAAACGGGCCGCTCAGGCGCGGCTGGCTGATCTTCTCGCGCAGCGACAGCGGCAGCAGCGGGAACACCAGCTCGGCGAAGCGATAAGCCTCTTCCAGGTGCGGATAGCCCGACAGCACGAAGTACTCCAGGCCCAGCGCCGCGTATTCCTTGATGCGGTCGGCCACCTGCTGCGGATTGCCCACCAGCGCCGTGCCCGCACCCCCACGCACCAGGCCTACGCCGGCCCACAGGTTCGGCGACACCTCCAGCCCTTCGCGGATGTTGTCGCGGTTGAACTTGCCGCCGTGCAGCGCGGCCATGCGGCGCTGGCCCACCGAATCCATCTTCGAAAAGGTGGCCTGTGCGCGGGCCACGGTGGCTTCGTCGAGGTGTTGCACCAGCTCGGCCGCGGCGTTCCATGCCGCGTCCTCGGTCTCTCGGACGATCACATGCAGGCGAATGCCGAAGCTCAGCGTGCGGCCGTACTTGGCAGCGCGCGCGCTCACGTCAGCCACCTTGGCGGCCACGGCGGCCGGCGGCTCACCCCAGGTCAGGTAGGTGTCCAGCTGCTGTGCAGCCAGGTCATGCGCCTCGGGCGACGAGCCGCCGAAGAACAACTGCGGATACGGCTTCTGAAGCGGCGGGTACAGCAGCTTGGCACCTTCCACGCGCAGGTACTTGCCGTCGAAGTCGAGCGACTCACCGGTGTGGCTGCGGGCCAGGATTTCGCGCCAGATGGTCAGGAACTCGGTGGCTTCGGCATAACGCTCGCCGTGCGGCAGGAACTGGCCGTCACCGGCCAGCTCTGCGGCGTCACCGCCGGTGACCAGGTTGATCAGCAGGCGGCCTCCGGACAGGCGGTCGAAGGTGGACGCGATGCGGGCGTACTGGCTCGGCGTGATCAGGCCCGGGCGCAGCGCGACCAGGAATTTCAGATGGCGCGTGGCATCGATCAGGCTGGAGGCCACGGTCCACGGGTCTTCGCAGGAGCGGCCCGTGGGAATCAGCACACCTTCGTAACCCAGCGTGTCGGCGGCCACGGCCACCTGCTTGAAGTAGTTGAAGTCGGCGACACGGCCGCCGGTGGCGGTGCCGAGGTAGCGGCTGTCACCGTGCGTGGGGATGAACCAGAGGATCTTCATGGGGGGGCCTTTGAAGCTTGGAGGATCGGAAGACGGGCGCCAGCGTGGTCGCGACCCGCTCGTTCAGGAACAGTCGCGGTGACTGCGCATGCGACTGCACATGCGCAGCCACACGGTGCGGCCACCAGCTGGCCGCCGTGATGGCCATGACACGCACCACCGTCTCGCGCGGGCTGAGCCGCGGTTGAATCTGCTCGGGGGCGGTGGCGACGGTCATGGCGGGTTGGCTTTCAGCGTGCGGCGACGGCCTTGCGCGCACCCGGCAGGGCGTCGGCAATGCGGACGGGTTTGGGGATGAGCTTCAGGTCAGCGAAGGTGTCGGCGATCTTCTGCTGCTCGGCGGCAATGGCGGCGGTGATGGGCTGCACATTGAACTGGGCACGGTGCAGGCTGAGCTTGACGATCTCCACGTCCAGGCCCTGCAGCGGCGCGATCAGCGTGGCGGCTTCATCAAGGTGGGTCTTGAGCCAGCGGCCCTGGGCCACGGTGTCTTCAAACAGCGCGTCGATGACCTGCGGGTACTTCTGCGCATAACCGCGCTCGGCCAGGTAGTAGGCGTGGTTGCTCACCACACCGCGGCCGTCGGCCAGAAGGCGGGCGCCCGACTGCTTTTCAACAGCGGCCAGGAACGGATCCCAGATCACCCAGGCGTCCACCGCACCGCGCTCGAAGGCGGCGCGGGCATCGGCCGGCGGCAGGAACACGGGCTGGATGTCGCTGTACTTCAGGCCGGCCTTCTCCAGCGCCTTGACCAGCAGGTAGTGCACGTTCGAGCCCTTGTTCAAGGCCACCTTGCGGCCCTTGAGTTCGGCCACGCTCTTGATGGGCGAGTCCTTGGGCACGACGATGGCCTCGGCTTCTGGCGAGGCCGGGTCGTTGCCGATGTAGACGAAGTTGGCGCCAGCGGCCTGGGCAAAGATCGGGGGCGCTTCACCGACGAAGCCGACATCCACCGAGCCCACGTTCAAGCCTTCCAGCAATTGCGGGCCGGCCGGGAATTCCACCCACTGCACCGGCACGCCCAGCACCTGCAGGCGCTTTTCCAGCGTGCCCTGGGCCTTCTGCAGCGTCAGCAGGCTGGCCGACTTCTGGAAACCGATGCGCAGCGACGCAGGCTTGGCAGCCTGGGCCAGAGCGGACGAGCCGGCCGCCAGCGCCAGGACCGTGCCAACGGCGGCGGCGGTGATCTGTCGGCGGGTGAAATCAAGCGAGGCGAATTTCATGGGGGCACCTTGGAGTCAATGGAGGGAGCAGAAAGAAGAACCAGCCCGGCTGAAAAACTCCCCCGACGCGACACACCAACCCAGGCTCAAGCCCGGTGATGCAGACACGCCGGGGGATCAACGGTGCCCATCTGCACACCGGAGTCACCAGGCAAAGGAAAGGGGGGCGCGGAGACGGCGAGCGTCTACCGGCTCAATGCGTGGTCAACACGACATTCGCTCAAGCACACCATGGCTCACGGAATGAGCCTGTGGTGCCGTGACGGCTTCATCGAAGTCATCTGACTTGAGCAACAGCGGCGACAGGGCACGGTCCAGGCGCGCCAGCACCTCGGGCTGCGGCACGCGGCCCAGTCGCTCGTCCACGTCGAAGTGGGCATCGGTGGCGAAGACGGCGTCCAGCAGCTGGCGCGCGCCCAGTGCACCCAGCACCGGCTTGAGGGCGTAATCAAGCGCCAGCAGGTGGGCCAGGCTGCCGCCGGTGGCCAGCGGCACGATGCGCTTGCCGCGCAGGCCTTCTTCAGGCAGCAGGTCGAGGAAGGACTTCAGCAGCCCGCTGTAGGCGGCCTTGTAGATGGGCGTGGCGACCAGCACCACATCGGCTTCGGCCACCTTGGCCAGCGCCGCGACGATCTCGGGATTTTTCCAGTCGGCACCCAGCAGCGCCTGGGCGGGCAGGTCGCGCACCTCGATGTCGGCAACGCTGGCACCGGCCGCCGTGAGGCGCTGGAGCGCGGCACGCAGAAGCGCGGTGGAGCGCGACGGATGCGTCGGGCTGCCGGAGATGCCAACCACCTTCAAGGTGCCGGGACGTAGGGGGGATGCTGCACGGGACATGTTTCACATGTTGGCCCGGCGCCTCCCGCCCGACAACGAAGCTTTTGCTTGGTGCTTATGCTGTTTTCTTGCGGGGCGCGAGTGCAGACCGATCAGAGCGGCGCCTGGGCCACATCAGCGGGCGCCGCCTGCGCCTGCTGCACCACATCACGCGCCAGGTGCGGTGCAAAGGTGCTGATGAACTCGTAGGCATACGAGCGCAGCAGGCCGCCGCGACGCACACCCACGCTGGTGGTGTTCACCTGGAACAGGTGGCGGGCGTCGAGTGCGCGCAGGTGGTTGTCGCGTTCATCGTCAAAGGCGATGGCGGCGATGATGCCCACGCCCATGCCGAGCTCGACGTAGGTCTTGATCACGTCCGCGTCCATGGCGGTGAGCACCACCTTGGGTGCCAGGCCGGCGCGCTTGAAGGCGTCGTCGATGCTGCCGCGGCCGGTGAAGCCGGTGTCGTAGGTGATGACCGGGTGCTCGGCCAGGCGCTCGATGGTGAGCTCACCGTCCAGCAGCGCATGGCCCGGTGGCACCACCACCACGTGCGTCCAGCGGTAGCAGGGCAGCGCCACCAGGCCGCTGTCATCAGCCAGCGCGTGCGAGGCGATGCCGATGTCGGCGGCGCCGCTGCGCAGCATCTGGGCGATCTGCGTCGGCGAGCCCTGGTGCAGCTGCAACTGCACCTTGGGGTGGTGGGCCCGGAACTCATGGACCGCTGCCGGCAGCGCGTAGCGGGCCTGCGAGTGGGTGGCGGCGATGCTAAGCGTGCCGCTGTCACCGAAGCGGAAATCATCGGCCGCACGCTGCAGGTTCTCGGCGTCCAGCAGCAGCTCTTCAACCCAGGGCAGCACGCGCTCGCCGGGTGGCGTGAGGCCGGTCAGGCGCTTGCCGGCGCGCACGAAGATGTCCACGCCCAGCTCGTCTTCCAGCTCGCGGATCTGGCGGCTGATGCCGGGCTGCGAGGTGTGCAGCACGCCCGCCACCTCGGTCAGGTTGAAACCACGGCGCACGGTCTCACGCACGGAGCGCAACTGTTGGAAATTCATCGGAATGCCTGCTGACCGGCGTTGGAAGCAGGTCGTTATGAGATTTCCGCATTATCAAAAGCCGGCGCCCAAGGTTCAACCACCCATTTCATTGATGCATGGATGGAAAACGCATAAGCGACGCGACACCGGCGTGCAGAACCAGCCCTTGGATGAGGGGGCGGCGTGGCCGGGGTGCGTCACCCGGCTGGTGTACCGTGGCGCCCTCGATGCACTGTGCAACCGCCCTTCACCGCCCCATGGCCCCGCTGCTCACCCGCGGCCGGGTGAGTGCGGCGCTGCTGGCGAGTCTGGCATTGACGCTGCTGGTGGCGTTGCTGGTGACGCTCGGCCAGTCGTTCGCTGCGCCAGATACCCGCCAACCCGCGCCCCCGGCAGCGCGCCTGAAAGAACACCCCGCCCTGCGCGCCCTGCCGCCCCGGCTGGCCTGGGCCTGGGAGCGACCGGAAGACCTGCGCTGGCTGCCCGCCGATGCGGGCGTCGCCTGGCTGCACAGCCGCATCCTGCTGCAAGGCGAGCAAGCGCTGGTGATGCCGCGCGCGCAGCCGATGCAGGTGCGGCCCGAGACGGTGCTGGTGCCCGTCGTGCACGTGGATGCCTCGGTGCGCCAGCCGCCCGCGCTGACGGCCCCGCAGCGCCAGCGCATCGTGGCGCAGCTGCTGCGTGCCGCCGCACAGGCACCGTCGCGGGTGGTGCAACTCGATTTCGAGGTGCGCCTGTCGCAACGCGCCTTCCTGGCCGACGTGGTGCGTGCCGCGCGGCAAGCCCTGCCCGCCGATGTGGCGCTGTCCATCACGGCGCTGGCCTCCTGGTGCGCCAGCGACACCTGGCTGCAGGGCCTGCCGGCGGACGAGATCGTGCCGATGGCCTTCCGCATGTCACGCGACAGCGCGGTGCTGCGTGCCCGCCTGCAGACACAAGACGGCCGCTTCACCGCTGAGGGCTGCGGCCGCGCCATCGGCAGTGCCACCGACGAGCCCCTGGCCGGGCTGCGTGCACCGCGCCACTACGTGTTTTCTCCGCGCCCATGGACCCCCGCCGCCTGGGCCGCGCACCCGTTTGACACGGCACCTGTTGCCGCCGACTGAAAGCCTGACCATGCGCTTCACCTCTTCCCGACTGGCCCTGCTCGCGGCCTTCGCCACGACACTCGCCACCTCGCTTGCCGTGCTGCCTCAGGCGGCGTTCGCCAGTGGCGCCGACGGCATGATGGAAAACCCCTTCGTGCCCGAGAACCATGTGCCGTTTCCCGAGATGCCGGCCTATGCCGCGGGCCGCATCGGCGTGCTGCAAGGCGACTGGTGGCGGCTGCACCATGTGCTGGCCTGGCGAGCCCTGCACGGCCAGACCCTGACGCCAGCGCAGTACGCCGCCCTGAACCAGCAACGCTGGCAGGTGGGTGAGCCCCAGATGGGCTACGGCTATTTCTGGAGCGACACCGAGAACGGCGTCGAGGCCTGGAAGAAGGTGCGCAACACGGTGCAACCGCCGCTGTCCGAGAAGACCCGCATCGACCCGTCCAAGTCGACACCGAGCTACGTCACCTATGTGAACTGCCATGCCGACGCCTTCACCACGGCCGCCCGGACGCTGACGGACCGCAAGCAGCGCGGCGATGCCCCAGCACTGCAAGCCTGGGTGGCGGGCCAGGACGCGGTGTTCGCCAACTGCGGAGAAACGCCCACGCGCAACGCCAACGGCCAGATGCAGCCGGCCGGCGTGATCTGGCCGCCGGCCCTGCCGGCCAAGGCACCGCTGTGGCTGCAGCAGGACCATGCCTATCAAACCGCCGCCGCGCTGTTCTACGCCGGCCAGTTCGACCACGCCCGCGAAGCCTTCAAGGCCATCGGCCGCGACAAGGCCTCGCCGTGGCAACCGCTGGGCGACTACCTTGCCAGCCGCTGCCTGATCCGCGCTGCCACGCTGATGCCGGTGGCCGACGGCAGCACCGACAAGATCGCGCCCGCCGGCCGCAATCTGCTGCTGACCGCCCGCAAGGAATTGCAGGCTCAGGTGGTGAGCTACCCGCCTGCGGCGCGGCTGGTCGGCTGGATCGAGGCCCGGCTGAACCCGACGGAGCGTGTGCTGGAACTCGGCCGCCAGCTGGCCACCGGCCCGCTCGACACCGCCGCCCGCCGGCAAGGCCTCACCGATTACCTCTGGCTGCTCGACGGCCAGGCCGAGACCGGCCCGATGGCGCTCTCGCTGTCGCCCGACCCCATGACCAGCTGGATCGGCCTGGTGCAAAGCCCGGTCGATGACGACAAGCAGCGCGCGTCCACCCTGCAGTCGGCGCGCGGCCGCTTCGAGAAGACCGGCGACCTCGCCTGGCTGCTGCCGCTGCTGATGCAGACCCGCACGCTGGCCGACTTGCAACCCGCCGAGCTCAAGGCCGTGCAAGCCGTGCCGACCACGTCGCCGGCCTGGCAAACGCTGAACTTCCACCTCGCCCGGCTTCAGCTGGACGCCGGCCAGGGCGTGGCCGCCGATGCACTGGCCGATCGCGCGCTCGCCGGCCAGGCCGGTGCGCTGTCGATCAGCGGACGCAACCAGTGGCTGCGCCTGAAGCTGGTGAGTGCACGCACGCTCGACGCCTTTCTCGCCGCCGCGGCGCGCACGCCCGCCCCCGACGCCGAGACCGCCACGCCCATCCCCGATGAAGTCAAGCCGGCGGCTGCGGCCAGCGCGCCGGTGGCCCCGTTCATCCCGGAAGCCAACGGCGTCGACACCGACTTCCCGCGGCGGCTCTACCACTACATGCCGCTGGCCTTGCTGAAGCAGATGCACGCCCGCAAGGACCTGCCGGCCAGCATTCGAGGTCAGCTCGGCGAGAGCATCTTCACCCGCGCCCTGGTGCTGGAGGACTGGCCCACCGCGCTCGGCCTGATCGACGAGATGGCGTCCAGCCGCGCCACCACCCGCCACCTTTATGACCGCCTGCGCAACGCGAAGACGCTGGAGGCCCAGCGTGTGGCCGCCACGCTGCTGCTGGTCAACACACCCGAGCTGAGCCCCCGCGCCGTGCAGCCCGGCGGGCAATCGCTGTACTGGGGCTGCCGGGATTACGGCGGCCCATGGGATGTGGACCAGCTGGGCATGTTGGCACCGCAGTTCCTCAGCCCCGCACAGCTGCAGCAGGCCCGGCGCGAACAGGAGCGACTGACGGCCCTGCCCATCCGCACCGAGTGGCTGGCCGATCGACTGCTGCCCTGGGCCGCCAGCAACCAGGCCGATGCCGAAGCGCCCAAGGCGCTGCACTTCCTGGTGGCCAGCACGCGCATGGAATGCCCCGGTGGCCCGGCGCAGGAGCGGCGTGCGGGCACGCCCGAGCCCACCCATTCACGCGACGCTTTCCGCCTGTTGCACAAGCGCTGGCCCGGCAGTGAATGGGCCGCCAAGACCAAGTACTGGTTTTGAAACTGGGGGGCAATTTCAGGGCTGTCACGGGAACGAGGTATAAACCACCCTCGACACCCGCGTGCGTTCGGCACGTGGACGGCTGGTTCACAAGGCCAGCCGCAGTTCGAAGGGAATGTCAGGCCCGTGTCCTGACTGGAGTCCAAATGCGAGATCGCAGTGTTCCCCTGGCCATCATGCTGGCGGGTCTGGCAGGTTGCCAGTCCATGCCGGAAGATGCGCCCGCCGCCTCGTCCGAGGTGGTGTCCGTTTATGCATCGCCCTTCGATGCAGCCACGGTGGCCGCCGGCCGCTTCGGCGCGGTGCCTGTGGCGTCCGCCAGCAAGCGTGACCTCGAAGCCGCCACCCAATGCCCTGACGCCGCGTCCAGCCACAACCAGGCGGCCACCTGCGTGCGCACCCGCACCGGGACGATGGGCTGGGTGCCTTCGCAGGTGCACCGCCTGAACCTGCCGGTGCTGCACCAGGCCAGCTCGGGCAGCTGAAGCACCACCCGGCCGGCCGAGTTCCCTCGGCGGCCGTCAAAGGGCGACCTACGCCCCACCCTCCGGCAGCCGCATCAGCGCCTGCCCCGCCCGCACCGTCACCCCCGTGGCCACACCCGGCGCCAGCGTGAAGCCCTTGGGCGCGAACACGATGATGGTCGAGCCGTGCTGGAACCAACCCAGCTCCTGCCCCTTGGTCATCGGCACCTCGCACGGCAACTCGTTCGGCCCGCCGTAGCGGTGGTGCAGCAACAGGTCGGGCGCATGCAGGCGCAGGCTGGCCACCAGGATGGCCGCCACCGGCACCAGTGCCACCGGATGCCCGCTGCCCGCCAGTTGCAGATGCAGGCTGGCGCGCTCGTTGCGGCAGAACAGGCGCTCCACCCGTTTCAGCGCAATCGGATTGACGTTCCAGGTGTCGCCCGCGATGTGGGTGACATGCCGCAGCACCGCATCATGCGGCGCATGGAAGCGGTGGTACATCGACGCTGTGAGCCGCAGCGTCACGTAACAACCGTCTTCATAGGGGCGCGCGGCCGCCTCGCTGCCGAACAGGTCTGACAAGCTGTACGGAAAACCCTTGGCCTGCCAGAGCCGCTGGCCCTCCACCGCGCCGCACTCCCCGACGATGCCGTCGCTGGGGCTGGCCAGTACCTCGGCGCTCTGATCAACCGGGCGGGCACCGGGTTTCAACTCGCGCACGAAGCAATCGTGCAGGCTCTCGAAGCGGGTCTTGCGGGCCTCGCTCAGATCGAGGTCGGAAAACATCCGCCATGCGCCGATCGAGACACGCGCCACCCAGGGATGGCGGATCTGGCTGAAGCGCCCGACGAAGCGGGTCACGGCCAGACGCGGAATGCGGTTGGTGAGCAGGAAGTTGAGGTCTTCCTGGAGCAGCAGGCGATCACGCCATTTTTTCAATGTCATCAGCATGTCAAAGGCCTGACGCAAAGATGCGGTTTGTTGTCACAGCCACGAAGGCACCTTTCCCATGGACGAGACCCTGGCCCTGTTTGCCCTGGCCGGTACGGCACTGGTGGCAAGCCTGCCCCGAATCACGCAACGCCTGGCGCTGTCGCGCGCCAAGCACCCTTCTCTCACCGGCCATTCGCGCATGGCCAAGCGGGTGGCAGGCCTGCTGCCCGGTTATGCCTACGACGACGCCGCGTTCTTCAACGCCGATGGCGCGCCGGCCAACATCGCCGCGCAACGCCGCGCCGCGCTGGAAGCACTGGGCGCCCGGCTGACGCAGCGCTGCCCACGCACACTGGCGCTCACCGCCCAGGCCCGCGCCGGTCTGCCGGACCTGCAGTTCACCGGCAGCTACCGCGTGCCTTACCAGTTCAGCCCGCTGCTGCGCCAGCATGTGCAGATCGGCGCCTTCCTGGAAAGCGCCGAAGGCAACACGGTGACCGACCTGGACGGCAACCGCTACATCGACGTGGCGGGCTCGTACGGCGTCAACCTGTTCGGGGTGGATGTGTACCGCCGCCTGATCGCCGAAGGCAGCGCGCGGGTCGCGCAGCTCGGTACCGTGCTGGGCAGCTACCACCCGGTGGTCGCCAGCAATGTCGAGCGTCTGAAGGCCTTGTCGGGCCAGGACGCCGTGTCCTTCCACATGAGTGGCACCGAAGCCGTGATGCAGGCCGTGCGCCTGGCCCGGTACCACACGCGCAAGACGCACCTGGTGCGCTTCTGCGGCGCGTACCACGGCTGGTGGGAAGACGTGCAGCCCGGCCCCGGCAACCCGCTGCCCCCGCGTGAAACCTACACGCTGAACGACATGAGCGAGCGCAGCCTGCAGGTCATCGGCAGCCGCAAGGACATCGCCTGCGTGCTGATCAACCCGCTGCAGGCGCTGCACCCGAACAGCGCGGCCCCCGGCGACTCGTCGCTGGTCGACAGCTCGCGCCGCGCGGCCTATGACCGCGAGGCCTACACCGCCTGGCTGAAGCGCCTGCGCGAGGTCTGCACCCAGCGCGGCATTCCGCTGATCTTCGACGAGGTGTTCATGGGCTTCCGCCTGGCCCCGGGCGGCGCCCAGGCCTACTTCGGCGTGAAGGCCGACTTCGTGGTGTGGGGCAAGACGCTGGGTGGCGGCCTGCCGGTGGGCGTGGTGTGCGGCCGGGCCGACCTGATGAAGCGCTTCCGCGAAGACCGGCCGGCCGACATCTGCTTTGCCCGCGGCACCTTCAATGCGCACCCGCATGTGATGGGCGCGATGAGCGCTTTCCTCGACCACCTGGAGCAGCCCGCCGTTCAAGCCCAGTACGAGCAGCTCGACGCCATTCAGGACGCCCGCGCGGCGCGCCTGAACGCCCGTCTGCAGGCGGCCGGGCTGTCGCCGCGGGTGGCCAACATGTCGACGGTGTGGACGGTGTTCTACGAAGAACCCTCGCGCTACAACTGGATGCTGCAGTTCTACCTGCGCGACCAGGGCCTGGCGCTGTCGTGGGTGGGCACGGGCCGGATGATCTTCAGCCTGAACTTCAGCGAAGCCGATTTCGACGACGTGGCCGACCGCTTCGTGGCCGCCGCGCAGGCCATGCGGGACGACGGCTGGGGTTGGCAGGACGGGCACACCGGCAACAAGCAGATCCGCCGCAACCTGCTGCGCGAGATGCTGAGCCACCGGTTCTGAGCACCCACCGGCCCCGGCAACAAAAAGGGGCCGGCTGGCCCCTTTTCCATCAGCGCCAGCACACCGGCTGGCGCGTTGTTCAGTGGCGGGGCTGGTGCACATGCGTCATCGGGTCGATGAGCTCGCCGCGCAGCAGGGCCAGCGGTGCGTCGCGGTACTGCAGGAAGTCGTTGAACGGGTCGGTGAGGATCTTGCACATCCAGGCCAGGCCGGTTTGCACACCCCGGATGAAGAACAGGTGCACGGTGCGGAACAGCAAGCCCGCCACGCCCAGCCAGAACCAGACATAACCGACGTGGTGTGCGTACTCGGACGGCTGCGTCCAGGCGGGCAGCAGGCCGAACAGCGTGGGCTGCAGCCACACCAGCAGCGGTGCGCCGGCCCACAGGCCCATCAGCACCACCTTGCGGCGCAGGTTGTAGCCGACCTTGATGGCTTCCTTGTGTTCCTGCGTGGCCTGGTTGACCTCGTCGTAGCCCAGCGGCTCGAAGAAGAAGTGGCCCGCCTGGCGCGTCGTCATCGACACCAGCCAGGCCAGCAGGGCGGACCAGGCAGGGTCCACGAACAGCAGCGCATAGGCCACCATGAAACTGATGGCGCTGATGAAATGCAGCGTCTGGTTGATGCGGCTGTGGTGGTAGTAGCGGTGGTCATCCCAGCGCTGCTCCCGCAGTTCCTTCATGAACGAATCGAGCATGGGCTTGCGTCCTTGTTGAGGCAGAGTCGTGTGACCGGATAGTGACCTCCGGATATGAAAACGCGGTGACAGTCGAGAAGGTCGAGACCGTCACAAAACCGTTGCGAAGCGCAGGCAGCATGGGCACATGACACCTCTGCCATCCAGCGACCTGGTCATTGATGACTTCCCTGCGCAGGGCCGCTGGCTGCGCATCAGCATGGTCACCGAGACCTACCCGCCGGAGGTCAACGGCGTGGCGCGCACGGTGGCCAGCGTGGTGGACGGCCTGCGGGCACGCGGCCATGAGCTGCAGCTCATCCGCCCCAACCAGCACCGCGGTGACGAGGCCAGCAGCGACGGCCGCTTCCACGAGGTGCTGATGCGGGGTCTGCCGATTCCGCGCTACCCGCAGCTGCGGCTGGGCGTGGCCACGCGGCAATCCTTCCTGCGGATCTGGTCGCGGCGCCGGCCCGACGTGGTGCACATCGCGACCGAAGGCCCGATGGGCTGGGCCGCGTTGCAGGCGGCGCGCCAGTTGCGCATCCCGGTGTGCTCGGACTTCCGCACCAACTTTCACGCCTACAGCCAGCATTACGGCATCGGCTGGCTGCACAAGCCGATCATGGCGTACCTGCGCAAGTTCCATAACCAGACCGGCTGCACCACCACGCCCGACGCCGGCCTGCGCCAGACGCTGACCGACCTCGGCATGCGCAACGTCATCGTGGTGGCGCGTGGCGTGGACAGCCAGCTGTTCAACCCGCAGCGCCGCAGCCCGGAGCTGCGCGCCGAATGGGGCGTCGGCCCGCAGGACATCGCCGTGGTGCACGTGGGCCGCATGGCGCCGGAAAAGAACCTGGATGCGCTGGTCGTGGCCTTCGAAGCGATCGAGCGCGCGCAGCCTTCCGCGCGGCTGGTGCTGGTCGGCGACGGCCCATCCTCGCGCGAGTTGCAGCGCCGCCTGCCGCGCGCCATCTTTGCCGGCATGCGGCATGGCACCGATCTGGCCGCGCACTACGCGTCGGGTGATCTGTTCCTGTTCCCGAGCCTGTCGGAAACCTACGGCAACGTCACGGCCGAGGCCCTGGCCAGCGGCCTGCCGGTGGCGGCGTTCAACTACGCGGCTGCGGGCCAGCTGGTGCGCAACGGCGTGAACGGTGCGGTGGTGCCGATGGCCGACACCCCGGCTTTCGTGCATGCCGCCAGCCAGCTCACCAGCGATGTGAACGCCCTGCGGCAGATGGGCCAGGCGGCGCGGCAAGGTGCCGAGCAACTGGGATGGGACCGCATCATCGACCAGATCGAAGGCGTGTATCACAAGCTCATCGCCGGGCGCGCGGTGGAAGAAGCCGCGCAGCCGGCCTTCACGGCTGGCACGCTGGCGGTCGACTGAGCGGCGTGGCGGCGCGCCAGCGCCACACCCAGCCCATCGCCAGCGCCACCAGCAGGCCCATGCCGGTCATCAGCGCGGGCATGGGCACCTCGAAGCGCAGCACGCCGGCGTAAGCGGCCAGCATCAGCAGCACACTGAGGTTTTCATTGAAGCCCTGCACGGCGATCGACCGGCCGGCACTGAACAACTGCTGGCCCCGGTGTTGCAGCAGCGCATTCATCGGCACCACCAGCAAACCGCCCACCGCCCCCAGCAACACCAGCGCGGGCACGGCCAGCCAGGGCTCAGTGAGCTGCGCGACGCCACACGTCAGCAGGCCCAGCAGCATGCCCAGCGGCAGCACCCGCCGGGCGCGCGCCAGCGGCACCCAGCGCCCCGCCACACCGGCACCGGCCAGCACACCCAAAGCCACCACGGCCTGCATCACCGCGGCCTGGTCCAGCCGCCACTGCAACACCTCGCCAGCCCAGCGCAACACAGCCAGCTGCAGCACCGCACCGATGCCCCAGAACAAGGTGGTGACGGCCAGCGACACACCGCCCTGCGCATCGCGCCACAGCTGCCGGTGGGCCTGCCAGAAGTCGGCCACCAGCTGCTGCGGCCGCACGGTGGCAGGTGTGTGGCGCCAGCCGGTGTCGGGCACCTTGAACTGCACCCAGGCCGCCGCCAGGTAGATGGCAGCCACCAGCAGCAGCGCCACCTGCAGCACCGGCCACGGCGCCATCCAGGTGGTCATCAGCGGGCTGATCAAGGCGCCACCCAGCGTCACGCCGAGCAGGGCCGCGCCCACCACGCTGAGCTCGATCCAGGCATTGGCCGCCACCAGCTGCGGCGCCGGCACCAGCTCGGTGATCAGGCCGTACTTGGCCGGCGCATAGGCCGCTGCGCCCAGGCCGGCCACCGCATAGGCCAGCACCGGGTGCACCTGCATCAGCATGCCCAGCACCGCCAGCAGCTTGATGCCGTTCATCCAGCCCATGATGCGGCCCTTGGGCCAGGCATCGGCCAGCACGCCGGTGAACGGCGCCAGCACCACGAAGAACAGGTTGAAGGCCAGCTTCAGCATCGGCACCCACCAGGCCGGCTCGCCCTGGCTGTGCAGCAGGGCAATGGCCACGATGAGCAGCGCGTTGTCAGCCAGGGCCGACAGGAACTGGGCGAGGATGATGCGATGGAAACCGACAGGCATGGCCGATTGGAAACAGCGCAGCCCGCTGCCTTGATGACAGCCCCGTGGCAAACCCGTGACGCCGCCGCGAAGCACGGCGGCACAATGTGCCGATTGACTTCCGCGTGCCCCATGTCCGTACCCAGCGTTGACGCCAACTACCGTTTCATTGCCGCCTACCAGGAGGTCAATGCGCGCATCGCCCAGCGCCAGCAGGCCCTGGCGCTGTACGTGACGCTGACCGTCAGCCTGCTCGCCGCGCTGGTGGCCCTCGGCAGTTCGGCCAAGGCCGCGTCCGCACCAGTGGAATGGCTGCTGCTCGGGTTTCCGGTGGCCTCGCTCGCACTTGCGCTGCTGAACTACACCTCGGAGCGCGCCATCAGCAACCTGCGCACCTTCCTGGCCTCGCTGGAGCAACTCAACGACGCCCACCTGCGCCTGCCCAGCTACAACACCGACCCGCGTTGGTCGTCAGGGGCCAACAAGGCCCGCCGCTTCCGCGATCTGGCCACGCTGCTGCTGGCCCTGTCCGGCAACGTCATCGGCTTGGGCGCAGCGTGGCGGATCTTCCCGCAGCGCCTTGATGAGCACAGCCATTTCCTGCTGGCAGGCGCCTCGCTCGCCGCCCTGTCCATCGCGGTGATCCTGATCACGCCGCGCTGGAGTTATGCCCCGGCCACCCCGGCCTGACCACCCACTTGAGGAGCAACCCATGGCAAGCAGTGATGACAAGGTGAAAGGCCCGGCCTCGTACTTCCCGTCGATCGAGAAGACGTACGGGCAGCCCATCAGCCACTGGATGGCGGTGCTGGAAGCGGCCGGTCCGCTCAAGCACATGGCCCTGGTGGCGCTGCTGAAGACCGAGCATCAACTCGGGCACGGCCACGCCAACGCGCTGGTCGCCGCCTTCCTGGCCACCCCTCGCTGAAGGCACAGCGCATGTCTGATCGCACCATCCACCTGCACCGCGTGCTGCGTTGCCCGCCGGCCAAGGTGTACCGAGCCTTCCTGGAGGCTGGCGCCTTGGCCCGGTGGCTGCCGCCGCACGGGTTTCTCTGCACGGTGCACCACCTGGACGCCCGCGTGGGCGGCAGCTTCCGGATGTCGTTCCAGAACTTCGGCACGGGCAGCGCGCATTCGTTTGGCGGCGAGTACCTGGAGCTGGTGCCCGATGAGTTCCTGCGCTACACCGACCGCTTCGATGACCCGAACCTGCCCGGCACGCTGGAAGTGACGGTGCGCCTCAAGCCCGTGCTGTGCGGCTGCGAGGTGAGCATCAGCCAGGCCGGCATTCCAGACGTGATTCCGCTGGAGATGTGCTACCTGGGTTGGCAGGAGTCGCTGACGCAGCTGGCCTGGCTGGTGGAGCCGGATATTCCGGGCTGAGCGCGCGACCGCAGACTCAAACGCTGGCTGCCGCCTGCACCAGCGACCACCAGCGCGCATAGATGCGCCGCGCGGTGGCCTGGCTGCTGGCCAGCAGGCGATGCGTGTCGGCGCGCATGCGGGCCTCGTCCTGCACGCTGGCGTGGTGGGCATCGGCCAGCGCCGAGGCGGGCGCTTCCGCACACCAGCGGTTCAGTTTCTCGGCATCCACCTCGATGTGGAACTGCATGCCCAGGTGCGGGCCGAAGGCAAAGGCCTGGTGCGCGCATGCGGCGTTGCTGGCCAGCAGCGTGGCGCCCGCCGGCAGCGCGAAGGTCTGGTAGTGCCACTGGAAGACGGGGAGTGGCTCATCGCTGCCGGAGGCGACGTCACCCAGCCAGTCCCGCGCCAGCGCTTGATCAGCAAGCTCGATGTACGCCCAACCCACCTCGGGCACCGGGTTGTCGGTGGTGGCGGCGCCCAGCGCGCGGGCCAGCATCTGGCCGCCCAGGCAGTGGCCCAGCACCGGCACACCGCGATGCACGGCGTCGCGCAGCAGGGCTTCAGCATCGCGCAGGAAGGGCAGGTCGTCGTTCACGCTCATCGCGCCGCCCAGCATCACCACGCCGCGCCAGCCCGCCGCACTGCGGGGCACGGCTTCACCCGCAAACACACGCACCACCTGGAAGGCAATGCCTTGCTCCTGCAGCCAGGTGGCCAGGAAAGCGGGGCCGTCGTCGGCCATCGGTTGAACAATCAGGACAGCAGGGAGCGTGGAGGACATCAGAACAGGCAGCGACAAGGAAACATCAGGGGGCAGGAGGCGCGTCCACCGAAGTCAGTGGCGCACGGTCAAGGGTAAACCGGAACGTCGCCCCGCCGTTCACCTCGCCCTCGGGCACGATCTCGCCGCCGTGGCGCTGCACGATGCGCAGCACCGTGGCCAGGCCGATGCCGAGCCCCGGAAATTCATCTTGCCGGTGCAGGCGCTCGAAGGCCTTGAACAGCATGCCGGCGTAGGCCATGTTGAAGCCGGCGCCGTTGTCGCGGACGGTGATCCAGCGCCGGCCGTCGATGGTCTCGCCGCGCACCTCGATGCGGGCCGGCGTGCGGCCGGCCGAATACTTCCAGGCATTGCCGAGCAGGTTGCGCATCACCGCATCAATCAGCCGCGCATCGCCATCGATCTGCAGGCCGGGCTGCACCTGCCACTCCACCAGGCGCAGCGGCTCGGCAGCTTCCAGGTCGGCCAGCACGCGCAGGGCCACGGCCGACAAGGCCACCGTGTCCTGGTGCAGCGTGCCGCGGGTCACGCGCGAGAGCACCAGCAAGCCTTCGATGAGGTCGCCCATGCGGTGGCTGGCAGATTCGATGTGGCCCAGGTACTGCAGACCACGCTCGTCGAGCACCGCGGCATGGTCTTCCTTCAGCGCCATGGCAAAGCCGCTCAAGGCCCGCAAAGGTGCCCGCAAGTCATGCGACACGGCATAGGCGAAGCTGTCGAGTTCGGCGTTCGCCGCCTGCAGCTGCGCGGTGCGGTCGGCCACGCGGTGTTCCAGGTCGGCATGCAGCTCGCGCAGTTCATCGTCGAGCTCGGCCAGCGCATTGGCCAGGCGCCCCAGTTCATCGCGCGAATTGCCGGTGGCCGTCGCGAAGCTCACCGCATGGCCGAGCCGACGCCGCTGGGCTGCCGCACTCAATCGCGCGATGGGCCGCGCCACGCGGTCAGCCAGCAGCACACTCAGCGTGACGAAGATCAAGGTCGCCAGCACGCCGGCCCACAGCAGCCGCTGGTGCAGGCTGCGCAACTCGCCAAAGGCCTGGGCCAGGTTCTGCCGCGCCACCACGCTCAGCTCGGCCGAGGGCTCGCCGGCGCGCACGGGGTCAGCGGCCAGCGCGGTGAGGTAGTCCTGCCCGTCAGGCCAGCGCACCACGCCGGGCGCGCCGCCGCGCCGCATCGCCATCACATCGGGCCAGTCGATGGTCTGGCCGATGAGCTCGGCCGGGCCGCTGGCCACCCGGCCGTCGCGGCCCAGCACCAGCGTGTCCAGGCCATGCTGGCGATCGAGCGGATGGCCCAGCGACTGGTGCTGGGTGGTCAGCCAGTCCCAATGCAGCAGGCCGACGATCAGGCCCACATGGCGGCCCTGGTAGTCGATCAGGGGCACGGCCATGTCGAGAAAATCCGGCGGGCGGCCTTCGGTCGTCAGCGGCACATTCGGGGAGAGGCGCGGCATCGGGCCCCGCTTGCCCAGCCAGGGCTGCAGCATGCCGGTGGCGAACCAGGGCTCATGCGCCATCGACTCGCCGATCAGCAGGTTGCCGGTCGACACCTGCACCAGCCCGTCGGCACCCACCATGGCCAGCCAGGCGAGCTCGGGCTGGGTGGCGCGCAGCCGCTCCAGCCGGTCGCGCACATCGGCGGTCTCCATCACGCCGCTGGCCAGCACGGGGTCGGCCGCCAGATGGCGCAGCAGATTCAGGCGATCAGACAGCTGGGCGGCGAGGGCGCGGCCCACGAGGTCAGCCTCGCGGCGCACGGCCTGGCCGGCATTGGCTTCGAGTTGCTGGGTGGTGAGGTGCTCCACCACGAAGGCCGCCGTCACCGCAAACAGCAAGCCGCTCGCGCCAAGTACCAGGGCGAAACGGACACGCAAGCTGCGACGGGGATCAAGCGAGGCGAACAACGTTGGACTGCTGAGGTGGCCTGGTGAGCTGGCCAGTATCGGGTTCGCACCCGCGGCCAGCCATCGGCTGCTTGGGGGGACACAATGGCGGGGAACTCGGCGCGGGCACCTGCACTCCACCCCACAGTGAGTGCCGGATTGCCCGGCACGCCCCCCACCCAGTTTTCAAGGAATTGCACCGTGAAAAGACGCGACTTCGCCCTGCGCACCCTGCCCGCCCTGACCGCCTTCGGCCTGGTGGCCTGCGGCCAGCCCAGCGCCGAAGCAGCCGGCAACGGCAACGGCGGCCTGACCAGCAAGGCGGTCTACGACCTGGCAGCCACCGGCAACGGCTTCACGACCGGCCCGGTGATGGCAGCCAACACGATGTACGTGTTCTTCGACACCACCTGCCCGCACTGCGCGCACCTGTGGGCCTCGGCCAAGCCGCTGCAGGGCAAGCTGAAGATCGTCTGGATGCCGGTGGCTTACCTGCGTCCGCAGTCGCTGACGCAGGGTGCGGCCATCCTGAGTGCGGCCAACCCGGCCGCGGCGATGGAAGAGAACGAATCGCTGCTGCTGGCGCGCAAGGGCGGCATCAGCGTGCCGGGCGATCTGCCCGAAGCGGCCCTGGCCAAGGTCAAGGCGAACACCGAGATCCTGCGCAAGCTGCAGGCCGAGTCGGTGCCGCTGATCGTCTTCCGCAATGGCAAGTCGGGCGTGTTCGGCAAGACCGAAGGTGCGCTCGAAACCGGCCAGCTGGCCGAGATGACCGGCGTCTGATCAGCCGGCGGCGCTGATCACGCCGCCGCCCAGGCACACCTCGCCGTCGTACAGCACGGCCGACTGGCCCGGCGTGACGGCCCACTGCAGCTCCGAGAAATCGAGCCGCATCGCATCACCCGCACCCGGCGCCAGCGTGCAGGCCGCATCGGCCTGGCGATAACGCGACTTGGCACCCAGCGCGCCCGGCGCATGGGCCTCACCGGCCACCCAGCTGGTGTCTGCGGCTTCCAGCCAGCGGTATTGCAGCCAGGGGTGATCATGGCCCTGCACCACGACCAGCGTGTTGCGGTCGAGGTCTTTGCGCGCCACGTACCAGGGCAGGTGTTCGGCACCGCCGCGCACGCCCTTCTTGTCTTTCACGCCGCCAATGCCCAGGCCCTGGCGCTGGCCCAGGGTGTAGAAGCTCAGGCCGACGTGCTCGCCCACCTTGCGGCCGCGGTCATCCACCACCGGGCCGGGAGCGTGGCTCAGGTAGCGGTTGAGGAATTCGCGGAACGGGCGCTCGCCGATGAAGCAGATGCCGGTGGAGTCCTTCTTGCGCGCGTTCGGCAGGCCGATCTCCTCGGCCAGGCGGCGCACTTCCGTCTTGGGCAGCTCACCCACCGGGAACAGCGTCTTCGACAGCTGCGCCTGGTTGAGGCGATGCAGGAAGTAGCTCTGGTCCTTCAGCGGGTCCAGGCCCTTGAGCAGCTCGAAACGGCCATCGCGCTCACGCACCCGGGTGTAGTGGCCGGTGGCGATCTTCTCTGCGCCCAGCCGCATGGCGTGGTCGAGGAAGGCCTTGAACTTGATCTCGGCGTTGCACAGCACGTCGGGGTTGGGCGTGCGGCCGGCCTGGTACTCACGCAGGAACTCGGCAAAGACGCGGTCCTTGTAGTCGGCCGCGAAATTGACGTGCTCGATCTCGATGCCCAGCACATCGGCCACGGCAGCGGCATCGACGAAGTCGATGTTCGACGAGCAGTACTCGCTGTCGTCATCGTCTTCCCAGTTCTTCATGAAGATGCCGACCACCTCGTGGCCCTGCTGCTTGAGCAGCCACGCCGACACCGCGGAGTCCACGCCCCCGCTCAAACCCACCACCACACGCTGCTTCAACATCGCGCAATTTTAGGCGCTGGGGCCGAGCCCGTGCCGGCGCAAGGCCGGGATCAGGCAGCGACGCGATCGGGCCGCCGACGCCACATCTGATGAATGGGCATTCCGGATTGTAAAAAGCACGAACGTGCGTGCCTATTTTTGCAGCAGCGCCACGCTAGGGTGCGTACTCAAAACCTCCAGCGGGAAGCGCTGTCCGGCGGCATGTTCTTTGACACACTGCAACACCAGCGGGCTGCGGTGGCGGGCGGTGCTGGAGCGCACCTCATCCAGACTCATCCACAGCGTGCGAACCACCGGCGTGTCGAGCACACGGCCGGCAATTTCCTCGCCCACCGCACCGCAGAAAGCGAAGCGCAGGTAGGTGATGTCCTCAGCAGTCTGGTGCCGTTCCAGCCGGGCCAGGTGGATGCCCGTCAGCGCCTCTGGCACGAAGGGGCGGGCGGTCTCTTCCAGGGTCTCGCGCACCACCGCCTGCAGCAGCGATTCGCCCGGGTCCAGATGGCCCGCCGGGTTGTTCAAGCGCAGCCCTTCCGGGGTCATTTCCTCGACCAGCAGGTAGCGGCCATCACGCTCGATGACGGCGGCCACGGTGACGCTGGGTTTCCATCGTTCTTGTGCCATGGGCGGATGGTAACGACGCGTGAAGTGCGTCGTTTTTGTATTGCAGGACAGGCTCGTCTACACCGGCTTTCCGACACCTGGCTGACAAGGCCCTGCTGCGCACCTTCTGCGGTTAAGCTTTGCTGCAAAGCAAGCAGGGCGCACGACCGCCACGGCCGCCGCTCGAGTGCAGACAGACACAAGGCGTTGGAGAGGAGATCCACATGTTGATAGGCGTTCCGCTGGAAACAGCGGCCGGAGAAACACGCGTCGCAGTCACTCCGGAGACTGCGAAGAAATACGTGGCGCAAGGCCACACGGTGCTGGTACAGACCGGTGCCGGCGTCGCAGCCAGCATCACCGACGCGGCCTTTGAAGCCGCCGGTGCCCGCATCGTCGACCGGGCCGAAGCCCTGGGCGCCGAGCTGGTGCTGAAGGTGCAGCGGCCCAGTGCGGAGGAGCTTGCGCTGATGAAACCGGGCACCGCGCTGGTGGGCATGCTGAACCCGTTCGACAAGCCGGGCCTGACGGCCATGGCCGCGGCCGGCCTGACCAGCTTTGCCCTCGAAGCCGCGCCGCGCACCACCCGCGCCCAGAGCATGGACGTGCTGAGCTCGCAGGCCAACATCGCCGGCTACAAGGCCGTGATCATGGCGGCCGACCGCTACCAGAAGTTCTTCCCCATGTTGATGACCGCTGCCGGCACCGTGAAGGCGGCCCGCGTGGTCATCCTCGGCGTGGGCGTGGCGGGCCTGCAGGCCATCGCCACGGCCAAGCGCCTGGGTGCCGTCATCGAGGCGTCGGATGTGCGCCCCTCGGTGAAGGAGCAGGTCGAGTCGCTGGGCGCCAAGTTCATCGACGTGGCCTTCGAGACCGCCGAGGAAAAGGAAGCGGCGGAAGGCGTGGGCGGTTATGCCCGCCCGATGCCGGCCTCGTGGCTGGAGCGCCAGAAGATCGAGGTGGCCAAGCGCGTGGCCGCGGCCGACGTGGTCATTTCCACGGCGCTGATTCCCGGCCGCGCAGCGCCGGTGCTGATCACCGAAGAGATGGTCAAGGCCATGAAGCCCGGCTCGGTGATCATCGACATCGCCGCCGGCAAGGGCCCGGCCGGCCACGACGGCAACTGCCCGCTGACTGAAGCGGGCCGCACCGTGACGAAGCACGGCGTGCACATCGTCGGCGAGACCAACCTGCCCGGCCTGGTGGCTGCAGACGCGTCGGCGCTGTATGCCCGCAACGTGCTGGATTTCCTGAAGCTGGTGCTGCCCAAGGACGGCGGTTTCCAGGTGCCGATGGACGATGACATCGTCGCAGCCTGCCTCATGACGCAGGCCGGTGACGTGAAGAAGGCGTGAACACCATGGACCTCATTTCCCCCACCATCACCAACCTGATCATCTTCGTGCTGGCCATCTATGTCGGCTACCACGTGGTCTGGACCGTGACGCCCGCGCTGCACACGCCGCTGATGGCCGTCACCAATGCCGTGTCGGCCATCGTCATCGTCGGCGCCATGCTGGCGGCGGCGCTCACCGTCACGCCCACGGGCAAGGTCTTCGGCGTGCTCGCCGTGGCACTGGCCGCCGTCAATGTGTTTGGCGGCTTCCTCGTCACCCGACGGATGCTCGAGATGTTCAGGAAGAAAGACAAGAAGCCCGCAGCAGACAAGGGAGCATCGGCATGAGCATGAACCTCGTCACGCTGCTGTACCTGATCGCCAGCGTCTGCTTCATCCAGGCCTTGAAGGGCCTGTCGCACCCGACCACCTCGATCCGCGGCAACCTGTTCGGCATGATCGGCATGACGATCGCCGTGCTGACCACCGCGGCGCTCATCCAGCGCCAGGCCGTCGCGCTTGACGTCGGCTTCGGCGAAGGCCTGGCCTGGGTGCTGGGCGCACTGGTCGTGGGCGGCGCCGCCGGTGCCACCATGGCCCGCCGGGTTGAAATGACCAAGATGCCAGAGCTGGTCGCCTTCATGCACAGCATGATCGGCCTGGCGGCGGTGTTCATCGCGGCCGCGGCCGTGGCTGAACCCTGGGCCTTCGCCATCACCACCAAGGGCGGCGCCATTCCGGGCGGCAACCGGGTCGAACTGGCACTGGGCGCCTTCATCGGTGCGGTCACGTTCAGCGGCTCGGTCATCGCCTTCGGCAAGCTGAGCGGCAAGTACAAGTTCCGCCTGTTCCAGGGCGCACCGGTCACCTTCACCGGCCAGCACAAGCTCAACGCCGCCCTGGCGCTGGCATCGCTGTTTTTCCTGTTCGGTTTCTGGCACTCGGAAAGCGCGCTCGACTTCGGGCTGATCTGCGCCCTGGGCTTCGTGATGGGCGTGCTCATCATCATCCCGATCGGCGGCGCCGACATGCCGGTCGTGGTGTCGATGCTGAACAGCTACTCGGGCTGGGCAGCGGCCGGCATCGGCTTCTCGCTGAACAACTCGATGCTGATCATTGCCGGCTCGCTGGTGGGCAGCTCGGGGGCCATCCTGAGCTACATCATGTGCAAGGCCATGAACCGCTCGTTCTTCAGCGTGATCCTGGGTGGCTTCGGCGGTGACGCCACGGCCGCCACCGGCAGCGCGCAACCGCAACGCAGCGTGAAGAGCGGCAGTGCAGACGACGCCGCCTTCATCCTGGGCAACGCCGAGACCGTGGTGATCGTGCCCGGCTACGGCCTGGCCGTGGCCCGCGCGCAGCACGCGGTGAAGGAGCTGGCCGAGAAGCTGACCCACAAGGGCATCACGGTGAAGTACGCCATCCACCCGGTGGCCGGCCGCATGCCCGGCCACATGAACGTGCTGCTGGCCGAGGCCGAAGTGCCGTATGACCAGGTCTTCGAAATGGAAGACATCAACGGTGAGTTCGGCCAGGCCGATGTGGCCATCATCCTGGGCGCGAATGACGTGGTGAACCCGGCCGCGATGACCAAGGGCAGCCCGATCTACGGCATGCCCATCCTCGAGGCCTACAAGGCCAAGACGGTGATCGTGAACAAGCGCTCGATGGCCGCCGGTTATGCCGGCCTCGACAACGAGCTGTTCTACATGGACAAGACCATGATGGTCTTCGGCGACGCCAAGAAGGTGGTCGAGGACATGGTCAAGGCCATCGAATAAGCGGGGCTTCGCGTCCTGCCGGCCGGGCTGCTGCCCGGCCTTTTTGCGTCTGTCGGCCGGGCAGCGTGGCACCTGGGGAGCAGCCTCCAATGAGCGCTATCGAATCCCCTGATGACCGCCCCCGGACTGACAGCGAGAATGCACTGTCGTTGACGGAGTTACACGGATGGAAAAGACCTGGCTGAAGCAATACCCGGAGGGCGTGCCCGCTGAAGTGAAGACCGACGTCTTCCCTTCACTCGTGGCCCTGCTGGAAGAGAGCTTCCGCAAATTCGCCCGCCTGCCGGCCTACAAGTTCATGGGCAAGGCGTTCAGCTTCGAGCAGATCGATGACCTGTCGCGCGCGTTCGCGGCCCACCTGCAGTCGGCAGGCCTGGTGCGTGGCGACCGTGTGGCGGTGATGCTGCCCAACGTGCCGCAGTACCCGGTGGTGGTGGGCGGCATCCTGCGCGCCGGCCTGGTGGTGGTGAACGTCAACCCGCTCTACACCCCGCGCGAGCTGGAACACCAGCTCAAGGATTCGGGCGCCAAGGCGCTGATCGTGCTGGAGAATTTCGCCAGCACCTTCCAGCAGGTGCAGGACCAGGTGCCGACCAAGCACGTGGTGGTGGCCGCCATGGGCGACATGCTCGGCCTGATCAAGGGCACGCTGGTGAACCACGTCGTGCGCAAGGTCAAGAAGCTGGTGCCGGCCTTCGAGCTGCCGGGCAGCGTGCGCTTCAATGACGCACTCTCCAGCGGCCGCGGCAAGACCTTCACCGCAGCGCAAGTCGGCCCCGACGACATCGCCGTGCTGCAGTACACCGGCGGCACCACCGGCGTCAGCAAGGGCGCCGTGCTGCTGCACCGCAACCTCGTGGCCAACGTGCTGCAGTCCGAAGCCTGGTACCAGCCGGCGCTTAAGAAAATCCCGGCCGGCGAGCAGATCACCACCATCTGCGCGCTGCCGATCTATCACATCTTCGGCTTCAACACGAACATGATGCTGGGCCTGCGCATGGGCGGCTGCAACATCCTGATCGCGAACCCGCGTGACCTGCCTGCGGTGCTGAAAGAGCTCTCGAAAGAGCGCTTCCACAGCTTCCCGGCCGTCAACACCTTGTTCAATGCCCTGGCCAACCACGCTGACTTCGACAAGGTGGACTGGAGCCACCTGAAGATCTCGGTGGGCGGCGGCATGGCCGTGCAGCAAGCCACGGCACGCCTGTGGCTCGAAAAGACCGGCTGCCCGATCTGCGAAGGTTACGGCCTGTCGGAAACCTCGCCGGTGGCTTCGTGCAACCGCGTGGATACCACCGCCTACACCGGCACCATCGGCCTGCCCGTCTCGAATACCGAGCTGAAGTTGCTGGACGACGACGGCAACGAAGTGCCGCTGGGCACGGCGGGTGAAATCGCCATCCGCGGCCCGCAGGTGATGGCCGGCTACTGGCAGCGCCCTGACGAAACCGCCAAGGTGATGACCGCCGACGGCTTCTTCCGCTCGGGCGACGTGGGCGTGATGGACGAACGCGGCTACTTCCGCATCGTCGACCGCAAGAAGGACATGATCCTGGTGTCCGGCTTCAACGTCTATCCGAACGAGGTCGAAGACGTCATCACGCAGCTGCCGGGCGTGATGGAGTGCGCCGCCGTGGGCGTGGCCGACGACAAGGCCGGCGAGGCGGTGAAGGTCGTCATCGTCAAGAAAGACCCGGCGCTGACCGAAGCGGACGTGCGTGCCTGGTGCGAAACCAACCTCACCGGTTACAAACGGCCACGTGTGGTTGAGTTCCGGGCTGACCTGCCGAAGACGCCGGTAGGTAAAGTGCTGCGACGCGAGTTGCGGGACAAGCCCGCAGCGCACTGAGGTTGCGGCAGCCAGGCCACCCGGCCTGGCGTGCAGGCAACCATGAGGCCGGGCATCCCGGCCTGTTTGCTTTTTCAGCCCACGGATCATGATGCAGTATCGATTGATCAAGACGGCCGCCGGACATGCGGAGATCCAGTCGCGCAGTCGGCCACTCTCCAGGTCCGTGCGCAACCTGTTGCTCGTCATCAACGACAGCCAGCCCGCGAGCTATTGGCTGGAGAAGGTGCAGGGCGTGACCGACGCCGACCTCCAGCACCTGCTGGATGAAGGGCTGCTCGGCAAGGCCACGGCCGGCTCGGCGCCAGCGCCGTCGCCTGCACCGTCGCCGTCCTCTTCGCCGGCTCAGGGGCAGGCGACGGCACCACGCCCCGCATCGTCTGCATCGCCCGCGCCGGCCACGCCACCGGCACCACCGGCGCCCCAGGCACTCGACCCCGAAGTCGCCAGCCTGATGGATGTGGTGCGGGCCACCAGCTACAGCGTGCTGTACGACACCCTCAACAGCCAGGGCAAGGCTGAGCTGGGTTTGGTCGGCGGCTTCCGCTTCGTGCTGGAGGTGGAGCGCTGCAACGGCCTGAGCGAGCTGATTCCGCTGGCCCAGCGTTTTCTGGTCCAGGTTCGCGAGGAACGCGGCTTGTCTGCGCTGCGGCGCTTCGAGCTGGCCCTGAACCTGGCTGCCAAGCCGGCTTGAGCACCCCGGATGAGGCAAACTGGCGATCATGCCTGTTCGCCTTTATCTGGATGCGCCGCTCACTGAAGGCGCGCTGCTGACCCTGCCCCCCGAGCCCTCACGCCATGTGCAGGTGCTGCGCATGCAACCCGGTGACGACCTGTTGATCTTCAACGGGCACGACGACGGCGTGGAGTGGCTGGCTGAAGTCACCCGCATGGGCCGCCAGGACGTGGACGTGCGCATCGGCGCCAGCCAGACCTGCCACCGTGAACTGCCGCGTACCGTGGTGCTCGCCGTGGGCATGCCGGCCAACGAGCGCATGGACGCGCTGGTTGAAAAGGCCACCGAGCTGGGCGCCCGCGGCATGCAACCGCTGCAGTGCGCGCGCAGCGTGCTCAAGCTCAGCGGTGAGCGGGCTGAAAAGCGCCGGGCGCATTGGCAGGGCGTGGCCGTGGCTGCGTCCGAGCAGAGCGGCCGCACCCGGGTGCCCCTGATCGAACCCATCCGCACGATCGACGCGTGGCTGGCCGCCCTGCCGGCGGAGCCCGCCCCCGGCGAGGTGCGCCATGTGCTGAGTTTTGCGCCTGATGCCGTCCAGGTGAAAGACCTGCCGGCCGATGCGCGGCACATCACCTTCCTGAGCGGCCCGGAAGGTGGCCTCGACCCGCGCGAGGAAGCGCTGGCGCGGCAACGCGGCTTCATTCCGCTGAGCCTCGGGCCACGCGTGTTGCGGGCCGATACCGCGCCGCTGGCGGCACTGACCCTGGTGGGCGCGCTGGGCTGAGCTGCTGCGCCTGACGCCCTGCGCGGCAGCGTCCGTCTGGCGCCACGGCGGCCCCCACAAAGTCTCAAGCCCAGCCAGGGCGACAAGGGGGGTGTCACACCAGTGCCCCTGCAGGGCGGCATGCTGCGGGCATCGCAACGCAACGCGCCGCTGGCGCAGGGGAAACACATGGGATTGCTCGATTCGATGGTCGGCATGCTGGGCCAGGCGGCCGGTGGCCAGAACGGTGGCCAGGGCGCATTGCTGCAAGTGGTGGCGGGCCTGCTGGACAACAACGCGCCCGGCGGCGGGCTGGCCGGTCTGGTGCAGCAGTTCCAGCAAGGTGGCCTGGGTGACGTGGTGAGCTCGTGGATTTCCACCGGCCAGAACCTGCCGATCAACCCGTCGCAGCTGCAATCGGTGCTCGAGCAGCATCCGCAGTGGGCCGGGCTGGCGCAACAGGCCGGCCTCGACAACGGCCAGCTCATGGGTCAGCTCAGCCAGATGCTGCCGCAGGTCATCGACCAGATGACCCCGAACGGCCAGCTGCCCGGCGGCAACGGCACGCCCGATCTCGGTGCCCTGCTGGGCGGCCTGCTCGGCCGTTGAGGTGCATGCGCGCGCAGTTGGTGCAAGTGGCGCACCAACTGCGCGCCACTTGAGAGCGCCTGCCCGCCCGGCCGTGAACTAGCGCACCAATGGCTGGTTTTTCGGCCTCATTGAACACATAAGCCCTTCCGATACTCCAGAGACCTCCCGGCATTTGCATCCAGGGAGGATTCAATTTCTTTGGAGTACCCGATGATCTGGCTTTGGAAGTTCCGCATCGGCACACGACTCGCGATGGCGTTTGGCGCCATGATCGTGCTGCTGCTGGCCATCTGCGCTTACGGCGTTCAGAACACCCGTTCGCTGGCCCGCGACCTTGAAGCCACCGCCACCGTCGACCTCGCCCGGCTTGGCCATGCCCATGCGCTGGACAAGAACGCCAGCGTGGTCGCGCAATCAGCCCGCGAGCTCCTGCTGCTGGACGCTGCCGGACCGATCAAGAAGCAACGCGAGCTGATCAATCGCACCCTCGCCGACACCGACACCCAGTTCACCGCCCTGCAGGCGCTGGGTGGCGACGGTGACCTGCCGGCACTGGTAAGCGAGGTGGACACCACCCGCAAAGCCTTCGTCAAGGCGATTGCCAGCTACCTCGACATCCTGGAAAACGGCAGCCCGGACGATGCACGGCGCGCGCTGCTGGTGGAACTGCGGCCGGTGCAGGGCGCCTACGAGAAGGCCCTGCTGGCGATGACCACCGCCGTGCAGGGCAATGCCGCCAGCCGTGCCGAGGCCGGACACCAGATGGCCGCCAGCGACAGCCTGAAGATGATGGTGCTGGGCGGTGTGGCCGTGGTGCTGGCGATTGCCGCCGCCTTGGTCATCACGCGCTCGATCGCGCTGCCGCTGTCACGTGCGATCGCGGCCGCACGCAGCATCCGCGAAGGCCACCTGAGCTACCGCATCGACGTGCGCACGCAGGACGAAGTCGGCGAAGTGCTGACTGCCATCGGCGAGATGCAGACCCACCTGACCGGCGTGATCGAGTCGGTGCACCATGCGGCCCGCGACGTGGCCATCAGCACCGAGGAGATCGCCCAGGGCAACGCCGACCTGTCGAACCGCACCGAGCGCGCTTCCAGCAACCTGCAGGAAACCGCGTCCGCGATGTCAGGCATGGCCCAGACCGTGGCCGACGGCAGCCTGAAATCCCGCGAAGCCTCGGACGTGGCCAACCGCGCCCGCAATGCCGTGGTCGAAGGCGGCCAGGCGGTCGAGAGCCTGGTCGACACCATGACGCGCATTGCCGATTCGAGCAACCGCATCAAGGACATCATCGGCGTGATCGACGGCATCGCCTTCCAGACCAACATCCTGGCGCTGAACGCGGCTGTCGAGGCCGCACGGGCCGGCGAGCATGGCCGCGGCTTTGCCGTCGTGGCCAGCGAGGTGCGCACGCTGGCGGCCCGCGCCGCCGCCGCCGCCAAGGAAATCAAGGGCCTGATCGACGACTCGGCCCAGAAGGTGGCCAGCGGCAACCAGACCGTGACGGAGGTGGGCCAGCGCATCCGCGGCATCGTGACCGAGGTGGTGAGCGTGCGCGAGCTGATCGAGGCCGTGTCGAGTTCCGGCCACCACCAGGAAGCCGGCATCGGCCAGATCAACCAGCGTGTGGCCGATCTGGACCAGACCACTCAACAAAACGCGGCTTTGGTCGAACAACTGGCCGCCACCACCGAATCGTTGAAGAGCCACGCCAACCGGCTGGTCAGCACGGTCGAGTTTTTTCGCATCGACAACACCCCCCGCGCGGCCCTGGCGGCCCCGGTCTGAAGGAGCATTACCCATGTACAAGCGTTCCATCTCCAGCCTGCTGGCCGCCACCCTGCTGGGTGGCCTGATCGTGGCGGCACCGGCCGCCCACGCTGATCCGAAGATCATCAAGAAGGTGCCGCCGGAGTTTCCGGACGAAGCCATCCGCCGCAAGGTGAACGACGGCGTGCTGAAGACCAAGGTGAGCATCGACGGCGCCGGCAACGTGACCGACGTTCAGATCGTCGAAGCGATTCCCGCACCCGCCAAGGTGTTCTCGGGGGCCGCCACCGCAGCGCTGATGAAGTGGAAGTTCGAAGGGTCCGGCAAGCCGGACTCCGCCGACATCAGACTGGTGTTTTCTCAGGAGTGACGCGGCTGTCGCGGGCGGAGCCCGCGACCATGTCGAAGCGGAACATGCGGCACTCGATGGCGCCGTTCCACATCGGCACGCGGCGGCTTTCCTTCAGCCGCATCAGCGTCGGCAGCTTGGCCTCGGGTGTGAGCACCCAGGCGGTCCAGCCGGCGTACTGCTTCTTCCAGTGCGCTGCCAGGCGGGCGTAGAACTCGCCTGCATCGGCCGCGCCTTCAAACTTTTCGCCCGCGGTGTCGCGCTCGGCAAACCGACCAGGCCGCGCCATGCCGGCCGGGCCCTGGCCCGTGCCCTTGGGCGCAATCCGCTCACCATACGGCGGGTTCATCATGATCACGCCGTGGTCCGCCGGGGCGGGCCGTTGCAGCGCATCGCCGGTCTTGAAATCGATGGCCTTCAGCACGCCGGCGCGCTCGGCGTTGCGGGTGGCGAAGTCGGTCATGCGGAACGACACGTCGCCGGTCCAGATGGGCACGCGCGGCGCATGGATGGCGTCTTCGGCGTCTTCGCGCAGGCGGCGCAGGTCGCCCAGGTGGTCACGGAAGGGCAGCAGCTTCTCGAAGGCGAAGCGGCGGTTCATGCCGGGCGCAATGCCGCAGGCGATCTGCGCCGCCTCGATGGCGATGGTGCCGGCGCCGCAGCAGGGGTCGAGCAAGCCGCCGTCTTCCTCGCGGCCATGCCAGCCGGCCGCAGCCAGCATCGCGGCGGCCAGGGTTTCCTTCAGCGGGGCCTCGCCCTTGACCTCGCGCCAGCCGCGCTTGAACAGCGCCTCGCCGGAGAGGTCGATCGACAGGCTCGCGTATTCGGGCCCGAGGTGCAGCACCAGCGCCAGATCGGGGAAACGCGTGTCGACGCTGGGGCGCTCGCCGCAGGCGTTGCGCATCACGTCGCAGACACCGTCCTTGATGCGCAGGGCCGCGAAATTCAGGCTCTGCAGCGGTGAACGCCAGGCCGACGCATCCACCCGCAGCGTGTTGCGCGGCGTGATCCAGTCGTCCCAGCGCACCCGGCAGGCCATGTCGTACAGGTCGTGCTCGTCGCGGTACTGGCCGTCGATGACCTGCCACAGCACGCGCTGGGCCAGGCGGCTGCCCAGGTTCAGGCGCATCGCCATGTCGATGTCGCCGTCCACATACACGCCGCCGCGGCCGGCCTCCAGCTGGGTGCCGGGGGGCAGCAGGCGGGCGCATTCGTCGAGCAGGAAGGGCTCGGTGCCCACCGCGCAGGTGAGGAACAGCACGCCGGTCTCGATGTCCGACGCGGTGCGGGCGGGTGCGGCCACGCGGCGCGGTGCGGAGTTGTCTTCAGTCATAGCGCCTTGCGCAGGTTGGCGGGCGCGATCTTCAGCGCTTCGCGGTATTTGGCGACGGTGCGGCGGGCCACCTGGATGCCCTGCTCTTCGAGCATGTCAGCGATCTGGCTGTCCGACAAGGGCTTGACGGTGCTTTCAGCCGCGACGAACTGCTTGATCAGGGCGCGCACCGCCGTGCTGGAGGCGTTGCCGCCCGCATCGGTGTTGAGCGACGAGCCGAAGAAGTACTTCAGCTCGAAGGTGCCGTAGGGCGTGGTCATGTACTTCGCGGTGGTGACGCGCGAAATGGTCGATTCGTGCAGGCCGAGTTCGTCAGCGATCTCGCGCAGCACCAGCGGCTTCATCGCAATCTCACCGTGGGTGAAAAACGCCTTCTGCCGCTCGACGATGGCCTGCGACACACGCTGGATGGTCTCGAAGCGCTGCTGGATGTTGCGGATGAACCAGCGGGCCTCCTGCAGCCGGGCAGACAAGTGCCCCGCGCCGCGCTGGCCGCGGATGGCCTGGGCGTACAGGTCGCTGACCTTCAGCTTGGGCATCACGTCGGGGTTCAGCACCACCTTCCAGTTGCGGCCCGACTTCATCACGATGACATCCGGCACGATGACCAGACTCTCGGCATGCACAAACGGCCGGCCGGGCTTGGGTTCGCACGCCACGATCATGGCCTGCGCCGCCTTCACCGTCGGCTCGTCGCAGTTGGTCAGGGACATCAGCTTCTTGATGTCGCGGCGGGCCAGCAGGTCCAGGTGGCCCTGAGCGATGGTGATGGCGCAGGCGCGCCCCGGGCTGGCCGCGCGCTGGCGAAGCTGCAGCACCAGGCACTCAGACAGGTTGGCCGCACCGACGCCGGTGGGCTCCATGCTCTGCAACCAGCGCAGGCCGCAGCGCAGCTGATCGAGCAGTTCCTCGCGTGCTTCATCGCCGGTGATGCCCAGCACGTCGGCCACCCGCGAGGCGATGTCTTCCAGCGTGCCGTCGAGGTAGCCGTCGTCATCCAGCGATTCGATCAGCACATGCACCGCGGCGGCGTCCTGCGCGTTCAGGCGCATGCCCAGCAGTTGCTGGCGCAGATGATCCTGCAGCGACGGGCCGTGGCGATTGCGCTCCTGAGGCTCGAAGTCCTCGTCGCCGCTGGCGGTGCCGCTGCCGGCGCTGGGCGTCTCGCGGATGCCGTCGAAGTCATCGCGCTCGGTCCCGTTTTCCCAATCGTCACGCTCGGTCGATCCGAACTCGGCGGCGTCGAGTGTGGCCGGCTCCTCGCCGCCTTCGCCCACGCTGCTGCCGGCCGAGTCCGCTTCTTCGCGGGTGCTGGCCGAGGCGCGGTCGGGGGCGCTGAAATCGAACGGGGTGGCGTCTTCCTCGGGCTCGAGGAAGGGGTTCTGTTCGAGCATCTGCTCGACTTCCTGGTGCAACTCCAGGGTAGACAGCTGCAACAGCCGGATCGATTGCTGCAACTGGGGCGTCAGCGCCAGATGCTGGGACAGGCGAACCTGCAGAGTCGGTTTCATGCCGCCTTACATCTTGAAGTGCTCACCGAGATAGACCCGGCGCACGTCCGGGTTCTCGATGATGTGTTCAGGCGTCCCTTCGGCCAGCACAGCGCCTTCACTGATGATGTAGGCCCGGTCGCAGATACCGAGGGTTTCGCGCACGTTGTGGTCGGTGATCAGCACACCGATGCCACGCGCCTTGAGGAAACTGATGATGCGCTGGATCTCGATCACGGCGATCGGATCAACGCCGGCAAACGGCTCATCCAGCAGGATGAAGCGTGGCTGGGTGGCCAGCGCGCGGGCAATCTCGACTCGCCGACGCTCACCACCCGACAGCGCAGGCGCGGGGGAATCGCGCAGGCCGGTCAGGCTGAGGTCGTTCAGCAGGCCGTCGAGCTGGCGCTGGATCTCGTCAGCCTTGAGCGACTTGCCCTGTGGGTCGTACTGCAGCTCCAGCACGGCGCGGATGTTCTCTTCGACCGTGAGCTTGCGGAAGATCGAGGCTTCCTGCGGCAGGTACGACAGACCCAGGCGCGAGCGCTGGTGGATCGGCTTGCGCTCGATCTGCTGGCCGTCGATGCGGATCTCGCCGGCATCACAGCGCACCAGGCCCACCACCATGTAGAAGGTGGTGGTCTTGCCGGCGCCGTTCGGGCCCAGCAGGCCCACCACTTCACCGGCGCCCACCGACAGGTGCACATTGCGCACCACGGTGCGTGCCCCGTAGGCCTTGCGCAGGCCAGTGGCCTCCAGCCGGCTCTCGGCCGACCCTGCAACCGCCGCGGTGCTCAACGGGCGTCTCCGCCGCCGTTGCGGTTGGTGGCTGGTGCCGGCGCGGGGTCAGGCTCGGCCGCCCGCGGGGTGAACACCAGGCGGGCCTTGCCCGTGGTGCCCGGGCCGGTGGCGGCACCGCCTTCGAAGACGATGGTGTCGGCGCGCTGGTCGTAGGTGATGGTGTCGGCGCTGGCTTCGTCGGACACCTTGCCCGCGCGCAGCACGCGCAGCTTGGCACTGCCAACGAAGCGCACGCGCTCATTGCCGCCGTCGTAGTCGATGCGGTCAGCCTCGGCCTCGACCACTTCGTCCGGCCGGTCACGGCGCTGGCGGAAGCTGGCGGCCTCGCCAGCCTGGCCCACGGCGCGGGCGGTGAAACGGCCCGGCGCCTCTTCACGCACCTCGATGCGGTCGGCCTTGATCAGCAAGCTGCCCTGGGTGACCGAGACATTGCCCTTGATGAGCGTGGTCTTGGTCTTCAGGTCGACGGAGGCCGCCTGCTTGCCGTCGCTTTCAACCACCATCGGCTTGTTGCGATCAGCCTTCTCCGCCCATGCCGCAGCCGTTGCGAGCAACGCAGCAGTGGCCAGCAGGGCACGAAACAGAGGGTGTGAAGTCATTGGCGGGGCATGAAACTTGCAGACGATTCTACGCGCCTGAGCCCCGCCCTCGCGCACCACGGTGGCAAATGGGGGGCACAAACAACGGGCAGCGTGTCACGCACGGACGCCCTGCGTGCAGCTTGCAGGCTGCCGCGGGCCGCCAACATCAAGCCGGGCGCCGCCAGCCATCAGTCGCCGGCACGGCCCCGGTTGTTCAGCCGCGTGCCTTGCGGGCCTGCGCCACCAGGTAGTCGGTCACGGCCAGCGCCGCAGCGTGGCTGCCCGTCAGCGCAGCCGAGGTCAGGAACTTGCCCTGCACGCCGATGGCCGGCACGCCGTCGAGACGCCAGGCTTCGGTCAGCTGCTTGGCCTGGCGGGCCTTGCCGATCACGCTGAACGACTTCATGGTCTCGACCAGCTTGGCGCCGTCGACGCCGTTGGCCGCGGCAAACGCCAGCACGTCGGCTTCGGTGTTCAGGCGCTTGCGTTCCACATGGATGGCGTTGAACACCTTGCGGTGCAGGCTGTCGAGCAGGCCCAGCGCCTCCAGGGCGTAGAACAGCTTCTGGTGAAACTCATGGCTGGGCGTGAAGCCGACCGGCACGCGGCGCACCTGCACATCGGCCGGCTGCTTGCGGGCCCAGGCGTCGAACTCGGGCTCCAGCGCATTGCAATGCGGGCAGCCGTACCAGAAGAACTCGGCCACATCGATCTTGCCGCTGGCCGCCACCGGCACCGGCTGGGCCAGGCGGGTGTACTGCGCCCCTTCCGCCGGGGCGCCCTGCGCGCGGGCCGCTTGAGGCAGGCCGATGGCTGCCGATGCAGCCAGGGATAGGGCAGAAAAGTCGCGACGGTTCATGGCAGGCAATGGGTGAGGTGAAAAACAGCCGGGCAAAAAGCTCAGGGCTTCGGCCGGTCCACGGCCACCAGCGCCGACTCAGCGCCGGCAGACTTCAGACGCTCCTGCTGGGCACGGGCGTCGTCCTTGGTTTCAAACGGGCCGATGCGCACACGGTGCACCGTGCGGCCGCTCTGCTCACGCTCGCTGACCTTGGCGGCAAAGCCCTGCATGGCCAGCTTGGCGCGCTGCTGTTCGGCGTCGTCGGCGCTGGAGAAAGCGCCGGCCTGCACGAAGTAGATCGAGCCGTCCTTCACCGAACCGGGCGACGGCGTGGCCGCGGCGGCCGGTGCCGGCGACTGGCCCGCCAGGATGGCGGCCGGGTCACGGCTGGACTTGGCCGGCTCGGCGGCGGCGTCAGGACGCGACGCCGGCTTGGCGGCTGCCGTGGCCGCAGAGGCCGGCGCAGCCACGATGGGCGCAGCCGCAGCGGGTGCCGAAGCGCCCGAAGCCGGCATGGCCGGACGCGGGGCCTGCTTGCCCGCCAAGCCGGCATTCGGATCCCAGGTCTTGAGCTTCTCGGCCTCGGCGGCGTCTTGCTCGGCACTGCGGTGACCGACCTTGTCGACAAAGGGCACGGGCACCTTGGCGATGTAGAGGGCCACGCCCAGCGCCAGCGCCAGGCCAATCAGCAGGCCGACGATCAGGCCGAGCGCAAAACCGCCGCGCTGACGCGACAAGGACCGGGAAGCCAGGGCGTTCATGCCGTCTCCTGCGCGGGGGTGTCGCGCGACATCTGGTTGGGGGCGCTGACGCCCAGCAGCGCCAGCGCATTGCGCAGCACCGTGCGGGTGGCAGCCAGCAGCGACAGCCGCGCGCGGGCCAGGGCCGCGTCGTCGACCAGGAAGCGCTCGGCGCCGTAATAGCTGTGGAAGGCCGCGGCGAGGTCGCGCAGGTAGAACGCCACGTCGTGCGGCGCCAGATCGCGGGCCGCGTTCGCCAGCATCTCGGGGTAGTCGGCCAGCTTCAGCATCAGCGACAGCTCGGTCGGCGCGGTCAGCAGGCTGCGGTCAGCCTGGGTCAGCGCGTCGGCCGTGATGCCTTGCGTTTCGCCCTGGGCCAGCACCGAGCAGATGCGGGCGTGGGCGTACTGGACGTAGAACACCGGGTTCTCGTCGTTCTGCTTCAGGGCCAGGTCGATGTCGAAGGTGAATTCGGTGTCGGCCTTGCGGCTGATCAGGAAGAAGCGCACGGCGTCGCGGCTGGTCCACTCGATCAGGTCGCGCAAGGTGACGTAGCTGCCGGCGCGCTTGCTGATCTTCACCTCGGCGCCGTCACGCACGACGCGCACCATGGTGTTGAGCACGTAGCTCGGGAAGCCTTCCGGAATGCCAAGACCCACGGCCTGCAGGCCTGCGCGCACCCGGGCAATCGTGCCGTGGTGGTCGGTGCCCTGGCAGTTGATGCAGGTGGTGTAGCCGCGCTCGAACTTGGCCACGTGGTAGCCCACGTCCGGCAGGAAGTAGGTGAACGAGCCGTCGGACTTGCGCATCACGCGGTCCTTGTCGTCGCCGTAGTCGGTCGACTTCAGCCACAGCGCGCCGTCTTGCTCGTAGGTCTTGCCCGAAGCCACCAGCTTGTCCACGGTGTCGGCCACGCGGCCCGAGCTGTAGAGGCTGGATTCGAGGAAGTAGCTGTCGAACTTCACGCCGAAGGCCTGCAGGTCCAGATCCTGTTCATGGCGCAGGTAGGCCACGGCGAACTGACGGATGCTGTCGAGGTCGTCCGGATCACCGGAAGCGGTGAACTCGCGGTCATCGGCCTTGACGGTCTTGCGGGCAAGAAAGTCAGCGGCGATGTCGGCGATGTAATCACCGTTGTAGGCGCTCTCGGGCCATCCGGCGTCACCGGGCTTCAGGCCCTTGATGCGGCACTGCGTGGAGGTCGCCAGCGTGGCGATCTGCACGCCCGCGTCGTTGTAATAGAACTCGCGCAGCACGTCGAAACCCTGGGTTTCGAACAGGTGGCTCAGGCTGTCGCCCAGCGCGCCCTGGCGGGCATGGCCCACGTGCAGCGGGCCGGTCGGGTTGGCCGAGACGAACTCGAGCATCAGCTTCTGGCCGTTCGCGTCCTTCCAGCCGAATCGCTCGCCGGCGCCCAGCACCTCGTCGACCACGGCCTGCTTGGCCGCGGGGGCCAGGCGCAGGTTGATGAAACCCGGACCGGCGATCTCGAGGCTGCTGACCCAGCGCTGCACGGCAGGCTGCTGGTTCAGGGCGGCGATCAGTTGTTCGGCCACGGCGCGCGGGTTCGAGCGCATGGGCTTGGCCAGCTGCATGGCAGCGGTGATCGCCAGGTCGCCATGGGCGGCCTGCTTGGGCGATTCGAATTGGGGGGTGAGGGCGGCGTCAGGGGCCAGCTGCGCGACCGCAGCGGCCAGCGCGCGCTGGAGCTCTGCCTTGGCTTGGATCATGCGCTGATTCTACGTTTGCCCTCTGCCACCAACGCACCGGCCCGGAAAAGACTGCGCTCAGCCCGCCTGTTCGGCGCACTGCACCGCCGCGAGCCGGGCGACGATCGGGGCCCGGACTGCCGCCCGGCGGCCTCGCCGCCTGCGGGTGTCGCCGCTGTCCTTGACCCATCACCAAGCCCCGCTGAACGTGAACGACTCTTCCGACCATGTGGTGACCACCGTGCCGATGGCGCGCAGCGGCTTGCCGACCCACATCGGCAAGTACACGGTGCAGAGCCGCCTGGGGGAAGGGGCGACCAGCGAGGTGTTTCTCGCCCACGACGACTTTCACCACCGTGACGTGGCCATCAAGCAGGCCCGCGACAAGGCCGGGCAGTCGGCGCTGGAGCAGCGTTTCTCCAGCCGCTTCTTCGCCGCCGAGGCCGAGCTGGTCGGCCGCCTGAACCATCCGAACGTGGTGCAGATTTTTGACGCGGTGAACGACCCCGTCGCCCCATACCTGGTGATGGAGTACGTGCCCGGTGTGACGCTGCGCGAGTTCTGCAGCCCGGCGAAGCTGCTGCCGCTGGAGCAGGTGGTGGAAATCGGCTTCAAGTGCGCGATGGCGCTGGGCTATGTCTACCGGCAGGGCATCATCCACCGCGATGTGAAGCCGGCCAACATCCTGGCCGTGATGGACGGCGACGAGGTCATCGACATCAAGCTGACGGACTTCGGCAGCGCCCTGAACCTGACCGCCGACCAGACCCAGGTGCACCGCGTGGGCTCGCTGGCCTACATGTCGCCCGAGCAGCTCGACGGCGCGACGCTCGATTGCCGCGCTGACATCTATGCGCTGGCCGCCGTGCTGTACCACCTGGTGGCAGGTCGTCCGCCCTTCCAGGCCGAGACCCAGGGCGCGCTGCTGCAGCAGGTCTGGCATTCAGACCCGCCCTCGCTGATCGGCTGCCGTGAAGGCGTGAGTGCGGCGCTGGACGGCGTCATCCAGAGCGCGCTGAACAAATCGCGTGAAGGCCGGCCGGCCGATTGGGAAAGCTTCGCCGCGTCGCTGTCGGCGCTGATTGCGCAGCACCTGGTGCCGCGCGGCCGGCTGCAGAAGGTGCTCGACTCGGAGCGCTTCACGCTGCTGCGCTCGCTCGAGTTTTTCACCGGCTTCGACGATGTGGCCCTGTGGGAAGTCGTGCACCGCGCCCGCTGGCAACGCTTCCATTACGGCCACAAGCTGTTCAAGCGGGGCCAGGAGGGCCGCAGCTTCCACATCATTGCCCAGGGCGAGGTGGAGGTGTTCCGCGACGGGCAGCGCGTGGCGCGGCTGGGCGCGGGCACTTCGGTGGGCGAGATGGCCTACCTCGCGCCCAACCCCGACCTGCGCCGCCACGCCACCGACGTCACCGTGGCCGAACCGGCCACCACGCTGTGCTTCACGCCGGACACGCTGGGCGCGCTGTCGGGCGAAACCCGGCACCGCTTCGACGAAGCCTTCATCAAGGTGCTGGTGCGCCGGCTGCATGCCGCGCACGAGGCGCTGGCGCACCCTAGACGCATTCTGTGAACAAGCCGTGATCTGTTTGGGCGCGGTGTGCACCAAACGCCACGTCCGCGCGTTTCTAGTGCTTGCCAGCACGGCGCGGGTCTGATTCCATGACGTGTGGCACTCATGCCCACCCACATCCCTAGGAAGGAGCACCCATGAAAAAGCTGTTCACCGCTGTTCTGTTGTCTGGCGCCGCACTGAGCGTCTTCGCCCAAGCCGCCGCCCCGGCCGCCCCCGCCGCCGAGAAGGCCCCGACCGCGCAGCAAAGCAAGATGGGCTCGTGCAACAAGAACGCCGGCGACAAGAAGGGCGACGAGCGCAAGGCCTTCATGAAGGAATGCCTGAGCGCCAAGGCCGATGGCAAGACCGCCCAGCAGAACAAGATGAAGACCTGCAACGCCGACGCCAAGACCAAGGCACTGAAGGGCGACGAACGCAAGGCCTTCATGAAGGAATGCCTGAGCAAGTAAGCGCTTCCGGCGCAATCTGCGCCGCCTGCCAACGCCCGGTTCAGCCGGGCGTTTTTCATTGGTGTCGCGCTTTCAGGGCGTCATGCTGGGCGGGCGGCTCCAGTAGGCCGCGTCGCCATAGCTGTGCTTGAGGAAGTCGATCCACAGGCGCACGCGCAGCGGCAGGTGCCGGGCGCTCGGGAACACGGCGTAGATGCCGTTGGGGGGTGCTGCGAACTGATCGAGCACGCTGACCAGCCGGCCAGCGGCCAGATCGCCCTGCACCTCCCACGTGCTGCGCCAGGCCAGCCCCATGCCCTGCAGACACCAGGCGTGCAGCACCTGGCCATCGCTGCAGTCCAGCCGGGCGCCGGGGCGCAAATGGGTCACGCTGCCATCCACCGCAAAGGCCCAGCCGCGGGTCTGGCTGGCGTCCGAGCTGAGCGTCAGGCAGGCGTGGCGCGACAACTCGGACGGATGTGCGGGCGTGCCGGCCCGTTGCAGGTATTCAGGCGTGGCCACGCACAGGCGGCGGTTGTCGGCCAGGCGCACGCTGATCAGCGACGAATCCGGCAGATCACCGACCCGCACCGCGCAGTCAAAGCCTTCGTTGACGATGTCGACCACGCGGTCAGACAGGTTCAGCGACAGGCTCACATCGGGGTGCTGGGCGAGAAAGCGCGGCACCAGCGGCGCCACGTGCCGCCGGCCAAAACCGGCCGGCCCGGTGATACGCAAGTGGCCACTCGCTTTCACGCCACCCTCCGAAACGCTGGCCTCCGCGTTGTTGAAGTCAACGATCAGGCGCTGGCAATCTTCCAGAAAGGCGCTGCCCTCGTGGGTCAGGGTGATGCGCCGGGTGGTGCGCAGCAGCAGCTTCACCCCCAACCGCGCTTCCAGCGCGTCCATGCGGCGCCCGATGATGGCGGGCGCGACGCCCTCGGCCTGCGCGGCCGCCGTCAGGCTGCCCTTGGCGGCGACGGCCACGAAGGTTTCAATCTGCTTGAGTCGGTCCATGGCTGCGGGGGCCCTCGCCGGATTTGTGCGTCAAAGTCACAAATCCATGACTTTTCAGGTTGGTAATGTATTGCCAAGTATGGAATAAATTGGCGACATGGAAAAGAGCCTCGCTCCCCGCGCTGTCTTGTTCGACGCGTACGGCACCTTGTTCGACGTCTACAGCGTCGGGCTGACGGCCGGGCAGCTCTTTCCCGGCGCCGGTGAAGCGCTGGCCCGGCTGTGGCGCGACAAGCAGATCGACTACACCCGCCTGGTGTCGATGAGCGGCACCTACCAGCCCTTCTGGGACCTGACCCGCGCCGCGTTGCAGGCCAGCGCCAGCCAGCTGGGCCTGGCCCTGACGGCCGAGAGCGAAGACCAGCTGATGAACCAGTACCGGCATCTCTCGGCTTTCCCGGAGAACCGCGAGGTGCTGCAGGCGCTGAAGGCGCGCGGCATTCCGACCGGCATCCTCTCGAACGGCGACCCGGACATGCTGGCTGTCGCCGTGCGCAGCGCCGGCTTCACCGGCCTGCTCGACCATGTGCTGAGCGTGCACGCCACGCGCCGCTTCAAGACCGACCCGGCCGCTTACCAGGTGGGCGTCGACGCCCTGGGGCTGCCGGCCCGCGACGTGCTGTTCGTCTCCAGCAACGGCTGGGACGCGATCGGCGCCACCTGGTTCGGCTACCGCACCCTGTGGGTCAACCGCAGCGGCGCGCCGCTGGAGCGCCTGGGCACCACCCCGCATCACCAGGGCACGACGCTGCGCGACGTGCTCGACATCGTGGCTTCCGACGCCTGAACGTCGCGCCACACCCTGCTTTCATTCACCGATTCATCTTCCTGACGAGGCTCTCATGACTGCACGCACCACCATCCACGGCCTGCAAGTGGCCACCGAACTGTTCCGCTTCATCGAAGACCAGGTGCTGCCCGGCACCGGCATCGACAGCGCGAGCTTCTGGGCCGGCTTCGACAAGATCGTGGCCGATCTGGCCCCGAAGAACGCCGCCCTGCTGGCCGAGCGTGACCGCATCCAGACCGAGATGGACAGCTGGCACCGCGCCCACCCCGGCCCCATCACCGACATGCCGGCCTACCGCGCCTTCCTGACGCAGATCGGCTACCTCGTGCCGGTGCCCGCGCAGGTGCAGGCCACGGCCACCAACGTTGATGCCGAGCTGGCCACGCAGGCCGGCCCGCAGCTGGTGGTGCCCATCCTGAACGCGCGCTACGCGCTGAACGCCGCCAACGCCCGCTGGGGCAGCCTGTATGACGCGCTGTACGGCACCGACGCCATCAGCGAAGCCGGCGGCGCCGAGAAGTCAGGCGGCTACAACCCGGTGCGTGGCGCACGCGTCATCGAGTTCGCCCGCAACTTCCTCGACCAGGCCGTGCCGCTGGCCGGCACCAGCCACAAGGAAGCGACCGGCTACCGCGTCGAGGGCGGCCAGCTGGTGGTCAGCCTGAAGAACGGCCAGACCGCCGGCCTCGAAACCCCGGCCCAGTTCGCCGGCTACCAGGGCGACGCGGCTGCCCCGCGCAGCGTGCTGCTGGCCCACAACGGCCTGCACATCGACATCCAGATCAACCGCGACACCGCCATCGGCAAGACCGACGCCGCCGGCGTGGCTGACGTGGTGCTTGAAGCCGCACTGTCGACCATCCTCGACCTGGAAGACTCGGTGGCGGCCGTGGACGCCGAAGACAAGGTGCTGGCCTACAGCAACTGGCTGGGCATCCAGAAGGGCACGCTGAGCGAGCAGGTTGCCAAGGGCGGCACCACCTTCACCCGCACGCTGAACGCCGACCGCCTCTACACCGGCCCGCAAGGCGGCGAAGTGCGCCTGCACGGCCGCTCGCTGATGTTCGTGCGCAATGTGGGCCACCTGATGACCAACCCGGCCATCCTGTGGGGCGCTGAAGGCCGCGAGATTCCGGAAGGCATCATGGACGCGGTGGTGACCACCACCATCGCCCTGCACGACCTGCAGCGTCACGGCGCCAACGGCCTGTGCAACTCGCGCCAGGGCTCGGTCTACATCGTGAAGCCGAAGATGCACGGCCCGACCGAAGTGGCCTTCGCCGCCGAGCTGTTCACCCGCGTCGAGCTGCTGCTGGGCCTGCCAGACAGCACCGTCAAGCTGGGCATCATGGACGAAGAGCGCCGCACCAGCGTCAACCTGAAGGCCTGCATTGCCGCAGCCGCCAGCCGCGTGGCGTTCATCAACACCGGCTTCCTCGACCGCACCGGCGACGAGATGCACACCGCCATGCTGGCCGGCCCGATGATGCGCAAGGGCGACATCAAGTCGAGTGCCTGGATTGCCGCCTATGAGCGCCGCAACGTGCTGATCGGCCTGCAATGCGGCCTGCGCGGCCGCGCCCAGATCGGCAAGGGCATGTGGGCCATGCCCGACCTGATGGCCGCCATGCTGGAGCAGAAGGTGGGCCATCCGAAGTCGGGCGCCAACACCGCCTGGGTGCCGAGCCCGACGGCCGCCACGCTGCATGCGCTGCACTACCACCAGGTCAGCGTGGCCGGTGTCCAGCAGCAGCTGGAGCAGGGCGACGCCGCAGCGGCATCGACCGTCAGCGAAGACCTGATGAACAACCTGCTGACCATTCCGGTGGTGGCACAGGCCAACTGGTCGGACGCCGAGCGCCAGCAGGAACTCGACAACAACGTGCAGGGCATCCTCGGCTATGTGGTGCGCTGGGTCGACCAGGGCGTGGGCTGCTCCAAGGTGCTCGACATCCACAACGTCGGCCTGATGGAAGACCGCGCCACGCTGCGCATCTCCAGCCAGCACATCGCCAACTGGCTGCACCACGGCGTGATCAGCGAGACGCAGGTGCGCGACTCCTTCCAGCGCATGGCCGCCGTGGTCGACGGCCAGAACGCCGGCGACGCTGCCTACAAGCCGCTGGTGGCCAACCCGCAGGGCGCCGCCTTCCAGGCTGCCCTGGACCTGGTCTTCAAGGGCAAGGAGCAACCGAGCGGCTACACCGAGCCGCTGCTGCACGCCTGGCGTCTGAAGGTCAAGGCCGGCGCCTGAGTTGCCCTTGCGCCACTTTTGATCTGACGTGACAACGGCGCCCTCGGGCGCCGTTTTTCATGGGGCAAGGTGGTTGATCAGCCGCGCAGGAACGCGTCGTAGCCGGTCTTGCAGATCAGCGCGCCCACCACCACGATGAAGACGCCGCGCACAAAGCCCGCGCCGTGGCGCAGCGCCAGCCGGGTGCCGAGCAGGCTGCCGATGACATTGGTGACTGCCATGACCGCCGCCACATGCCACCAGATGTGGCCCTTGCTGATCAGCAGCACCAGCGCGGCGGCGTTGGTGGCCGTGTTCATCAGCTTGGCCGACGCCGAGGCGTGCAGGAAGTCGTAACCCAGCAGGCGCACGAACAGGAAGACGAAGAAGCTGCCGGTGCCGGGGCCGAAGAAGCCGTCGTAAAAGCCGATGGCCAGGCCGATGCTGCCCGCCAGCACCGCTTCCCGGCGGCCTTCGAAGCGCGGCGCGTGCTCGCGCCCCAGCTCTTTCTTGGCCAGGGTGTAGGCCAGGATGCCCAGCAGCACGAGCGGCAGCGCCTTGCGCATGCCCGCCGGGTTGACGATCGTGAGCATCCACGCGCCACCGAAGCTGCCGATCAGCGCCGCGGCCACGCCGTACCCGAGCGCCTGCCAGCGCAGCGTGACCCGCTGCGCGTACTGCCGCGCCGCCCAGGCCGTGCCCCAGATGGCCGCGCCCTTGTTGCTGCCCGAAAGCGTCGCAGGGTGTGCCGTCGGGAACACGGCGAACAAGGCCGGCAGCAGCACCAGTCCACCACCACCCACGATCGCGTCGATAAAACCGGCGAGCCCCGAGGCGGCCGCAACAATCATCAGTTCAAGCATGGGGGGAGGGGATCAGACAGGTGGGCGGCCCGGAAAAGACAAAGGCGCCGGGGGTAGCCGGCGCCTTTTCATTTTCACACTGTCATCGCGCGGGGCCTGGATAAGGCTGCGCGGGGCATTCGAGTTCTCTTTGTTGTTGGCCCGGTTTGTCTCCTCGGACCCCCTTCTGCGCGCACCATTTGAGGGCGCTGCGCCGAAAGTTGATGCACTGTAAAGGCGCACGACCCTCAGCGCATCAGGGCTAACCCCGGGCCTGTGTGATCCATGCCGCAGCCCGCTCGGCGATCATCAAGGTGGGCGAATTGGTGTTGCCGCTGGTGATCGTGGGCATGACGCTGGCATCGGCCACCCGCAGGCCCACCACGCCGCGCACCCGCAGCCGGCTGTCGACCACAGCCTGGGCGTCGTCGTCACGGCCCATCTTGCAGGTGCCCACCGGGTGGAAGATGGTGGTGCCGATGTCACCGGCCAGTCGCGCCAGGTCGTCATCGCTCTGGAACTGCACGCCGGGCTTCACCTCGCGCGGCTGGTAGGGCGCCAGGGCCGGCATGGCGGCGATGCGCCGGGTCAGCCGCAGGGAATCGGCCGCCACGCGCCGGTCGCTGTCGGTGGACAGGTAGTTCGCCAGGATGGACGGCGCCGCCTGCGGATCCGGCGAGGTGATGGCCACCCGCCCGCGTGACGTCGGATTGAGGTTGCACACGCTGGCCGTGAATGCGTTGAAGTGGTGCAAGGGCTCGCCGAAGGCGTCCAGCGACAGCGGCTGGACGTGGTACTGCACATTGGGCCAGGCGTGGTCTGGCGACGACCGCGTGAAGGCGCCGAGCTGCGACGGCGCCATGCTCATCGGCCCGCTGCGCGACCAGAGGTATTGCAGGCCGATCTGCGCCTTGCCCCACCAGGAATTGGCCATCGTGTTGAGGGTCTTGACGCCGCTCACCTCGAAGACCGCCCGGATCTGCAGGTGGTCTTGCAGGTTGCCGCCGACGCCCGGCAGGTCCAGCCTCGGCGTGATGCCGTGCTGGTGCAACAGCGCGCCGGGGCCGATGCCCGAGCGCTGCAGGATGGCGGGCGTGCCCACTGCGCCCGCTGCCATCACCACCTCGCCCGTGCAACGCGCCTGCACCGGCTCACCGCCGTTCACGGGCACGGCTTCGATGCCCACGGCGCGCAGGCGGCCGCCGGGCAGGTCTTCCAGCAGCACGCGGCTGACATTCGCCCCGGTCCAGACCTGCAGATTGGGTCGACCCACGACCGGCCGCAGAAACGCCTTGGCCGCATTCCAGCGCAGGCCGGAGCGCTGGTTCACCTCGAAGTAGCCCACGCCTTCATTGCTGCCGCGGTTGAAATCGGGCGACGCCGGAATGCCGGATTGCTGCGCGGCGGACGAGAACGCGTCGAGGATCTCCCAGGACAGGCGCTGCTTTTCGACCCGCCACTCACCGCCCGCCCGCTGGCCCTTGGCATCGAAGCCGGGCGCGGCGTGGTACTCATCGCTGCCCCGCCAATGGTCTTCGTGCTGCTTGAACGCCGGCAGGCAGTTGTCCCAGCGCCAGGCGGCATCACCCACCTGCTCGGCCCAGCCGTCGTAGTCGCGCGATTGACCGCGCATGTAGATCATGCCGTTGATGCTGGAGCAGCCGCCCAGCACCTTGCCGCGCGGGTAGCGCAGCTGGCGGCCGTTCAGGCCCGGGTCGGCATCGGTCTTGTAGAGCCAGTCGGTGCGCGGGTTGCCGATGCAATACAGGTAGCCGACCGGGATGTGGATCCAGAGGTAGTCGTCATGACCACCCGCCTCGATCAGCAGCACGCGGCAGTTCGGATCGGCCGAGAGGCGGTTGGCCAGCAGGCAGCCGGCGGTACCGGCCCCCACCACGATGTGGTCATAAACCGGGGCGCTTTGCGTCATGTTCTGTTTGTCTCCTCAGCCCACTGTAGGGCCTGGGCCACGGCTCGGGCACACTTGTGCACCCGCTCTGATCTCAAATTCATTGAAATCAAATGACACCTGACTTGCGCCAACTGCAAGCTCTGCTGGCCGTGGCCACCCACGGCACGCTCGGGCGCGCCGCCGACGCCCTGCATTGCAGCGCCACCGCGGTGTCGATGCAGCTGACCGGCTTGCAGCACCGCCTGGGGGTGACCCTGCTGCGCCGCACGGGCCGCGGCCTGGCGCTGACGCCCGAGGGCGAGCAACTGCTGCCCATGGCCCGCGACGCTGTCGAGGCCGTGGCACGCTTGAGCGCCATGGCCGCCGGCCAGCAGGCTGGGCAGACGACACGCTCCGCCGGCTCGCCCACCGTGCCCGTGGTGCTGGGCACCATCCTCGACCCGGCGGCACTGCGCCTGGGCGAATTCCTGCATGCGGTGCGTCAGCAGGGGCCGCAGCTGCACCCGGAGCTGCGCCACGGCGTGTCGGGCTGGGTGCAGCGGGAAGTGCGCGAAGGCCAGCTGCACGCCGGCTTCTGCCTGGGGCAGCCCGATGCCACGCGCCTGCGGGTGCAGCGGCTGGCCACGGTGCGCTATGTGGTGGTGGCGCCGCGCGGCTGGCAATCACGCCTGCACGGCCGCGGCTGGGACGCCCTGGCCGAGTTGCCGTGGATCGACACCCCGCGTGACTCCGTCCATCACCAGCTGCTGCAACCCGTGTTCAAGGCCGCAGGCACACGGCGCCACACGGTGGCCCGGGTCGACCAGGAAGCCTCGATGATGGACCTGGTCAAGGCAGGTTTTGGCTTGAGCCTGGCCCGCGAAGCCGTGGCCCTGCGCGAAGCCGATCAGGCGGGCGTGGCCATCTCGCGCCAGCATGCGCTGGACACGGCCCTGAACCTGGTGGCCCGGCCCGCCTCTGCGATGTCGACCGACCTGGCGGAGGCCGCTGACGCCGTGAACGTGCTGTTCGACGTGGCGGCCACCGTGTGGCAGCCCGGGCCGCTGCCGGGCAAGCCCGCGAGAGCCCTCAGCGTGCCAGGTGAGACGCCAGCACCGGGAACAGCTTGATCAGGCCGTCGGCCAGCAACTCCACCGCCATCGCCGCCAGGATCAAACCCATCAACCGGGTCATCACGTTGATGCCGGTCTGACCCAGCACTTTCGCAATGCGGCCGGATGCCGAGAACGCCACGAAGGTGGCGGCACCGATCACGACGCCATAACCGACAAGCGCCGCATGCTCCCAGAAGGTGCGGGTCTTCTCGGCGTAAATGACCATGGTGGAGATCGTGGCCGGGCCGGTCAGCAGCGGAATGGTCAGCGGCACCACGGCGATCGACGAGCCCGCGTCAGCCTTGGCCTGGCCTTCGTTGACGTCCTCGCTGCGGCTTTCGGCCGGCTGGGCGTTCAGCATGTGCATCGACGAGATCAGCAGCAGCAAGCCCCCGCCGACCTGGAACGAAGCGATGGAAATGCCGAAGAACTCGATGATCTTCAAGCCCGCCACCGCGCTGATGGACACCACGGCAAACGCCGCGAGTGAGCTGGTGCGGATGGTGCGCTGGCGCTCTTCACGCGAAAACGCCTGCGTGAAGTGGATGAAAAACGGCACCACGCCGATGGGGTTCACGATCGCCAGCAAGGCGATCAGCGGTTTGATCAGGTCCATGCGGCGATTCTGTCCTGAACCGGGTCGACTTCACGAGGGGAAGAACACGGTCTTCACGGGGCAGCGGCGCTCACCCGGCAGCTGCGAGGCTGGCCGCATACCGCAAGCCTTCAGGCGCCCGCGGCCCGTACCAGCTGAGCAATTCGCCGTCGACCAGCTGCACGCGCGCGCCGGGGCACAACTGCTGCGCCAGGGCCAGGTGTTCGTGCCGGAAGTTGTAGGGCTCGCTGGAAAGCAGCACCTGCTGCACATCGGCCAGCCAGGGCTCGTCGCCGTTCACCACCGGGTAACGCGACGCCCCCGTCGCACCACCGTCGGCTGGCGGCCAGGTGTGCCAGTTGGCCTGGGCCAGCAGGCGCGAGATGTAGGTGTCACGCGCCACGGTCATCCACGGCTCACGCCAGATCAGATAAAGCACGCGCTGCGGTGCAAACACCTCGGGGCGAACCTCGGCCAGCGCCAGCTGCAGTTCGGTGCGCAGGGCGGCGGCGCGCTCACGCACGCCGGGCAGGTGGCCAAAGGCCAGCTCGCACTGGGTCAGCACACCGTCCAGATCAGCAGGACACAGCGGGTGCGTCACCAGCAGCTCCACGCCCATGTCGCGCAGGGCATCGGCGGTGTCGCGCCGGTTTTCGTCGATGTTGACCAGCACGTGCGTGGGCGCCAGCCGCGCGAGCTTGGCCAGGTTGACGTCCTTGGTGCCGCCAACCTTGGGCACATCGCGCAGCGCCGCGGCAGGGTGAATGCAGAACCCGGTGCGGGCGACGAGGTGTGGTCCGAGACCCAGCGCCACCAGCAATTCGGTCAGGCTGGGCACAAGGCTGGCAATCCGTACAGGCTTGGAAGGTGACATGTGTCACAGCATGCCTTGTTGTCGGATTTTTGAAGTAAAAAAGAGACACAAACCCATTCCGCGCTTTACTAAGCCTCGCCGATTGGTCACATAATGGGTCGGGGCCGTCCTCGTGCGGTCTCGTGTTTGCTGTGTATGGACGCGGCACCTTCGCTTGATGGTTCACGCTGGGTTGAAGCTCCACATGGTCTTTTTGTGATTGATAGGAGCGTTCCCCATGGGAAACAAGCTTTACGTCGGCAACCTCGCTTACAGCGTGCGCGACGACTCCCTGCAACAAGCATTCGGTGAATTCGGCACCGTCACGTCCGCCAAGGTCATGATGGACCGCGAAACCGGCCGTTCCAAGGGCTTCGGCTTCGTGGAAATGGGCTCGGACGCTGAAGCCCAAGCAGCCGTCAACGGCATGAACGGTCAGCCTCTGGAAGGCCGTGCCATCGTCGTGAACGAAGCACGTCCGCGCGAAGAGCGTCCGGGCGGCTTCGGTGGCGGCGGCGGCCGTAGCGGCGGCGGCTACGGTGGTGGCGGCGGCGGTGGCGGCTACGGTGGTGGTGGCGGCGGTGGCCGTAGCCCCTACGGTGGCGGCGGTGCTGGCGGTGGCGGTGGCCGCAGCCCGTACGGCGGCGGCGGCGGTGGCCGTAGCGGCGGCGGCGGTGGTGGCAGCTATGGCGGCGGTGGCCGCGGCGGCTACTGATCCTCGCGATCAGCTGATCTGAAGAAGGCACAGTGGTTTACCGCTGTGCCTTTTTTCTTGGGCGATTCACTGAATGTGATCGCCCTGCCGTACGCCTGGCCGAGCCAAGGCGCGAAGCCTGACGCTGTTATTCGCCCCGGCGCTTCTTGCGGCCGCGCCCGGCCATGACACGGTCATACAGCGGGTTGGGCAACACCCGCAGCAGCTTGGCCACGACGGCCATCTGCCAGGGAATGACGCGGTAGCTGGTGCCGGCGGCAATGGCCCTGAAGGCCTGGTCGGCGAACTCCGACGGCTGCATCAGGAACGGCATGCCGTAGGTGTTGCCGGCTGTCAGTGGCGTGGCGATGTAGCCCGGCACCAAGGTGACCACCTTCACGCCGAACGGACGGCATTCGCCGCGCAGGCTTTCGCAGTAAGCCACCACGCCTGCCTTGCTGGCGCAATACGCGCCATGACCGGGCAAACCGCGGATGGCCGAGACACTGGCGATGCCCACCAGGGTGCCGCGACGCTGCGCCCGCATGGCGGCCACAAACGGGTGGAAGGTGGCGGCCAGGCCGGTGTTGTTGGTGGCGAAGGTGTCGCGCATCACATCGAGGTCATCACGCTCGGCGGAATCCATGCCGACGCTGATGCCGGCATTCGCGATCACCACATCCGGCAAACCGCACTCGGCCAGGCAACGCTGCCCGGCGGCCACGATGCTGTCGATGTCCTGCACATCGGCGGCGTAGACCTGCGCTTTTTCAGCCGGGATGCCGCTGTCGCGCAGCCACTGCTGCACGGCGTCCGTCCGGCGGGCGACCAGCGCCAGCCGCCAGCCGTCTGCATGAAACCGCGCAGCCAGCGCCTGACCGATACCGCTGGACGCCCCGGTGATGAACACCAGAGGCGCGGCAGCCGTATTCGCGGCACCGCTCACGGCGTCAGATTGCATCGTCACTGGCGTGCCTTCATGTCAAAAGTGGCACGTGCCGGGCCCACCAGCACCAGCTGGCGGGTGAGGTTGTTGAACTGCATAGCATCGGCTGAGAACACCGAAGCGCCTTGCTGCACTCGAATCGGCTTGTCGGCCACCACCAGGTTGTCGGCGGCGCGCAGCTCGATATGCTCGCCGGTCAACTCCACCGGCTCCGTGCCCGGGGCGGTACTCACCACATGGGCGCCGCCCATCAGACTGACGTGCTGACCATCGCCGCTCGCCACGGCCGAGCGGGCGGTGGCCTTGGTCAGGCGCCCTTCGGCCCCATGCGCCACGATGGAAACCACGTCGATCTCCAGCTCATCGTTGTCCGGGAAATGGCGGAGGTGTTCGCCTTCCAGCTCTAGGGCCAGTGCGCCATCACGGGCATAGCGCTGCAGGGTGAAGCGCTCCAGGCGGTAATCGGGCTCGTGGCGGGCGGATTTGTCGCCGCCCGGTGCATCGGCCTGTGGGGCGTGCTTCACCAGCCACCAGGTGCCCAGCGCCAGCATCGCCATCAGCAGCAAGGGCAAGGCGGTGGTCAGCACACCGCGCAGGCGCTCTGACCAGGCCGGCGCCAACCGCCGAGGGCCGCCCGGCGCCGGGCCCAGTGGCAGAGCCACGGGCACCTCAGGCAGGTCGGGCAGGTGCAGCTCAACGCTCATCGCGGGCGCGGCTCAACGGCCGTCCAGCGTCTGGCACTGGCTGGCCAGCAGGCCGGCATAGCGGCCGGCGGCCACCAGCAGCAGGTCGGCAAACTCGCGGGCGGCGCCGTCGCCACCGCGCAGGGTGGTGATGTGGTGAGCCACCGCCTTGACCTCGATGTGGGCGTTGGCCGGGGCGCAGGCAAAACCGGCGCGCTGCAGCAGAGGCAAGTCGGGCCAGTCGTCACCGATCACGGCCACATCGGCCCAGGCCACGCCGAACTGGGCGAGCAGGGGCTCGGCCGCAGCCAGCTTGTCGTGCACACCGTACACCGCATGCTTCAGGCCCAGATCGGCCACACGGCGGCGCACGGCCGGGGAATCTCGGCCCGTGATGATCACCGGCGTGATGCCGGCCTGCGCCAGCAGCTTCAGGCCGTGGCCGTCCAGCGTCGAGAACGACTTGAACACCTCGCCGGTCTCGCCGATGAACAAGCGGCCGTCGGTCAGCACCCCGTCGACGTCGAAGATGGCGAGCTGGATGCCCAGGCCGCTGCCCTGGGCCTTGAGCAGCAACTCGGGCGGGAACTGCAGCGCCGGCGTAAGAGGGATGGCAGCCATGTCAGATCACCTTCGCGCGCAGCAGGTCGTTCGTGTTGAGGGCGCCCACCAGGTGGCCGTTGTCGTCCACCGCCAGCACGCTGGTGATGCTGTGCTGCTCCATCAGGCTGGCAGCGTCCACCGCCAGCGCGGTGGCCCGCACCGTGCGCGGGCCGGGGCGCATCACGCCACGGGCATCCAGCGCCCGCAGGTCGGCGCCGGTTTCAATCAGGCGGCGCAGGTCGCCGTCGGTGAAGATGCCGAGCGGCACCTCGCCTTGCATGACCACCGCGAAGCCCAGGCCCTTGCTGCTCATCACATGCATCATGTCGAGGAAGCCGATGTCGGGGGCGACACGCGGCAGGGCATCGCCGCTGCGCATCAGGTCGCTGACGTGCATCAGCAGCTTGCGGCCAAGCGCGCCGCCCGGATGCGAGCGGGCAAAGTCGTTTTCGCGGAAACCGCGCGCGTCGAGCAGCGCCACCGCCAGGGCATCGCCCATGGCGATCTGCGCGGTGGTGCTGGCCGTGGGCGCCAGGTTCAGCGGGCAGGCTTCCTGTTCCACCGCGGTCGACAAAGTGATGTCGGCATGGCGCGCCAGCGAAGACGCCGGGCGGCCGGTCATGGCCACGAGCGTGATGCCCAGGCGGCGCATCGCCGGCAGGATGGCGTTGAGCTCTTCGCTCTCGCCGCTGTTCGAGATGGCAATCACCACATCACCGGCCTGCACCATGCCCAGGTCGCCATGGGCGGCTTCGGCCGGGTGCACGAAGAACGACGGCGTGCCGGTGGAGGCCAGCGTCGCGGCCATCTTCCGGCCCACATGGCCGCTCTTGCCCATGCCCATCACGATGACGCGGCCCTGGGTGGCGAGGATCGCCTGCATGGCTGCCGTGAAGCTGCCGTCCAGACGTGCCTGCATGGCCTGCAGCGCAGCGGCCTCGATGGCCAGGGTCTGACGGGCCAGGGTGAGGGCGCGCTCGGAATCGAAGGGGGCGGATGCGTTCAAGGTGGAGCTCTGATTCAGAATGGGGGTGATTTTAGTTGTCGGACGCCTTGCCGCGCCCCGTGCTTGCCCTCCACATGGCCACCACCCTCGAACTTGTCCTGTTGTACCTGATCGCTGCAGTGGCTGGTGTGGTGATCTGCCGCAGCCTGAAACTGCCGCCGATGCTGGGCTATCTGGCGGTGGGCGTGCTGATCGGCCCCAATGCGCTGGCCCTGGCGAAAGACTCCGCCGGCGTGAAGTACCTGGCCGAGTTCGGCGTGGTGTTCCTGATGTTCGTGATCGGGCTGGAGTTCAACCTGCCCAAGCTCAAGAGCATGCGCACGCTGGTGTTCGGGCTCGGGCTCTCGCAGGTGCTGCTGACCACGCTCGGTGCGCTGGCAGGCAACGCCTTGCTGATCTGGGCCTTTGCCATGGCCGGACGCGCCTGGGATCTGTCATGGCAAGGCGCGGTGGTGCTGGGCAGCGCGATGGCGATGTCCTCCACGGCGATCGTCGTGAAGCTGATGGCTGAGCGGCTGGAGCTGGAATCCGAGCACGGCAAACGCGTGATGGGCGTGCTGCTGTTCCAGGATCTGGCCGTGGTGCCGCTGCTGGTGCTGATCCCGGCACTGAACTCCAGCGGCGAGGACATGGCCTGGTCGCTCGGCCTGGCGCTGCTGAAGGCCGTGGTGCTGCTGACGCTGCTGCTGGTCGGCGGCCAGCGCGTGATGCGCTGGTGGCTGACGCTGGTCGCCCGCCGCAAGAGCGACGAGCTGTTCATCCTGAACCTGCTGCTGGTCACGCTGGGGCTGTCGTGGCTGACCGAGCACGCCGGCCTGTCACTGGCGCTGGGGGCTTTCGTGGCCGGCATGCTGATCGCTGAAACCGAATACAAGCACCAGGTGGAAACCGACATCCGGCCGTTCCACGACGTGCTGCTGGGCCTGTTCTTCATCACGATCGGCATGAAGCTCGACTGGCGCCCGGTGTGGGAGCAATGGTTCCTGGTGCTGCTGCTCACGCTGGTGCCGGTGGTGGCCAAGACGGCGCTGGTGGCCGGACTGGCGCGCGGCTTCCGGGCGGCCCCCGGCGTGGCCATTCGCACGGGCCTGTACCTGGCCCAGGCGGGCGAGTTCGGCTTCGTGCTGCTCACGCTGGGCGCCGACAACCACCTGCTGGGCGCGCAGTGGGTGAGCCCGGTGCTGGCCTCGATGGTGCTGTCGATGCTGGCCACGCCCTTCATCATCATGCACAGCGACCGCATCGTCATGCGCCTGGCCAGCAGCGACTGGCTGATGCAGTCGGTGCAGTTGACCAGCATCGCCAAGAAGTCGATCCGCAATGAAGCGCACATCATCATCTGCGGCTACGGGCGCAGCGGCCAGAACCTGGCGCAGCTGCTGGAGCAGGAACACATGCCGTACATGGCGCTCGACCTCGACCCCGACCGGGTGCGGCAAGCTGCCGCGGCCGGCCAGAGCGTGGTGTTCGGCGATGCGGCTCGGCTGCAAAGCCTGATGGCGGCGGGCCTGGCCCGGGCCAGCGCGGTGGTCATCTCGTACCACGACACGCCGTCGGCATTGAAGATCCTGCAGCTGGTGCGGCAACACGCGCCGCAGGTGCCGGTGGTGGTGCGCACCATTGACGACACCGATCTGGAACGCCTGCGCGCAGCCGGCGCCACCGAGGTGGTACCCGAGGCCGTGGAAGGCTCGCTGATGCTGGCCAGCCATGCGCTGGCCCTGGTGGGCGTGCCGATGCGCCGGGTGATTCGCCTGACCCGCGATGCGCGTGACGCCCGCTACCGGCTGTTGCGCGGCTACTTCCACGGCGCCGACGACGACACGGTGGAAGAGCTGCAGCAGGCCCGCCTGCGCACCATCAGCCTGCCCCATGCGGCCGCCTGCGTGGGCGCCACCCTGGGCGACCAGCTGCTGGGCAACCTGAACGTCAACGTGGTGTCGATCCGCCGGGCTGACGGGCATGTGGTGAGCCCTGACAACGCCCTGCGCCTGGCCGGCGGTGACGCCCTGGTGCTGGCCGGCCTGCCCGAAGCGCTGGCCCTGGCCGAAAGCCGGCTGCTGACCGGCTAGACCCGGCTGGTAATGCGGGCTTGGGAAAGCCCTCGGTGGCCCGGTCGCGAATTTGGCGAACATGCGGAGTTGGCGCTTATCGCCACCATCCATGCCCCGAAACGACTGGAGACCTCTCGATGCTGAACCGCCGCTTGTTCCTGACTGCCACCGCAGCCGCCGCAGCCACGTCCATGGTGCCGCTGTGGGCCCAGAACGCCACCGGTCTGGGCACGCCCACGCCGCCGGCGCCCGGCTTCAAGCGCATGGCCCTGGGGGACATCGAGATCATCGCCCTGAACGACGGTGTGGCCCGCCGCCCGCTGGGTGAAGAGTTCGTCAAGAACGCTCCGATCGCCGAAGTGCGCGCGATGCTGGCATCGCAAGGCCTGCCCACCGACCACATCGACATCCCGTTCACGCCCTTCCTGGTGGTGGCGGGTGGCCGCAAGATGCTGATGGACACCGGCCTGGGCGAATTCGGCGGCCCGACCACCGGCAAGCTGCTGGACAACCTGCGCGCTGCCGGCCTGCAAGCCAGCGACATCGACACCGTGCTGATCAGCCACTTCCACGGCGACCACATCAGCGGCCTGCGCAACAAGGCGGGTGATCTGGTGTTCCCGAACGCCAAGGTGATGGTGCCGGCGCCTGAATATGCGTTCTGGATGGACGACGCGCGCATGGCCGCAGCGCCTGAAGGCATGAAGGGCGCGTTCATGGGCGCACGCCGCGTTTTCGGGGCGATGCCGGCCGACAAGCTGGTGCGCTTCGAGCCGGGCAGTGAGGTGGCCCCGGGCGTGAGCACGATGGCCGCCTACGGCCACACGCCGGGCCACAGCCTGTTCCAGGTGAGCTCCGGCCAGCGCAAGTTCATCTATGTGGCCGACCTGACCAACGTGCCGGCGCTGTTCGCCCGCAACCCGGACTGGGCCGTGCAGTTCGACATGGATGCCGAGGCCGCCCGCCTGGTGCGCCGCAAGGTGTTCGACATGATGGCCAACGACAAGGTCATCGCTGGCGGCTTCCACTTCCCCTTCCCGGCCATGGGCGGGATCGAGAAGGCGGGCAACGGCTTCGCTTTCAAGCCGGTGTGATGACGGCGGGCCTGCGGGCCCGCTTTTTTGGGTGCCTGACTCAGGCGACCGGCAGGCCGCGCTCGAGGTTGGCGCGCATGCGCTCGGCCATCACGCCGCCTACGGCGCGCAGGAACTCGATGCCCAGCGACGGTTGGCGGGCGCTCAGTTCCTCAAAGCGCGGGCCGGTCAGCAGCCACACGGTGCAGGGCGACATGGCTTCGACCTGCGCCATGCGCGGGGTTTCGCCGAACAGGCTGGGCTCACCGACCACGGAGCCGGGCCGCAGGATGGCCACCGGGCGGCGCACCGGGGCGCTGTCAGGCACATAGACCTGCAGCGTGCCGCTTTCCAGGAAGTACATGCCGCGGTCCATGTCGCGGAAGCGGATCAGCACGTCACCGCTGCGCAGCGTGTGCTGCTGCAGAAAGCCCACGAGCGTGAGCCATTGCTGCTTGTTGAAACGGGCGCGCAAGGCGTCATCCGCGTTCAGAGTCTGCAGCGCTTCGACCAGATTTTCGACCGCCATGCCTGTCCCTTGTGCACACGACTCGTCGCCGTGAAAAAGGTCGGCGATTCTTGGTGTGACTCGGTTGCAATTATTGACAGGCCCGGCCAGACCGTCCAGCCGTCCAAGTGGGTGATGCCTGTCATTCGGCCGCTGACAACGACCGTTCAGCGGGATTTACTTGCCGATACAGAATCGGCCAAAAATCTCGCCCAGCAAGTCATCGGCCGTGAATTGGCCGGTGATGGACTGCAGCGCCTGGTGCGCCAGTCGCAACTCCTCGGCAAACAGGTCGAGCGCGGCGTCTGACTGTGCGGCGTGGGCCGCCGCCCATTCCAGGTGGTCGCGGGTGCGGTTGAGCGCCTGCACATGGCGCGTGCGCGCAATGAACACGCCCTCGGGCGAGGCCTGCCAGCCGGCACGCTCCAGCAGCGCTTGGCGCAAGGCATCGAGGCCTTCACCGGTGCGGGCGCTGAGGCACAGACCCGAGCGCCCTTCGGGCAAGGTGCTGCCTGCGTCAGCCTTGTTGAAGACCTGCAGCAGCCGGGCCGGGTCGGCCGCACGCAAGCGCTCGGCGATCACGGCATCGGCCGCTTGGTAGTCGGCATCATCAAGCCGGGTCAGGTCATGCAGGAAGACGATGGCGTCGGCGCCGTGGATGGACTCCCAGCTGCGGGCCATGCCGATGCGCTCGACCTCGTCGCTGGCCGCGGCGTCGTCGCGCAGGCCGGCGGTGTCGGTGACATGCACCGGCACGCCGGCAATCTGGATGGTTTCGCTCACCCGGTCACGGGTGGTGCCGGCGATCGGGGTGACGATGGCGAGCTCAGCGCCGGCCAGTGCATTGAGCAGCGAACTCTTGCCCACGTTGGGTTGCCCGGCCAGCACCACGCGCAGGCCCTCTCGCAGCAAGGCGCCCTGGCGGGCGCGGGCCAGCACGGCGGCCACGGCCTGCTGGATGGCGCGCAGCTTGCCGCGGGCATCGGCTTTTTCGAGGAAGTCGATCTCCTCTTCGGGGAAATCAAGCGTGGCCTCGACCAGCATGCGCAGGCTCACGATGCGCTCGGCCAGACCGTTGATCTCGGCGGAAAACGCGCCGCCCAGCGAGCGACTGGCCGACCGCGCCGCAGCCTCGGTGCTGGCGTCGATCAGGTCGGCCACCGCCTCGGCCTGGGCCAGATCAAGCTTGTCATTGAGGAACGCGCGCTCGGTGAACTCGCCCGGCTCGGCCAGGCGCAAACCCATCGTCGAGCCCGCCTCCAGGCAGCGCGCCAGCAGCAGCTGCAGCACCACGGGGCCGCCGTGGGCCTGCAGCTCCAGCACGTCTTCGCCGGTGTAGCTGTGCGGGCCGGGGAAATGCAGGGCCAGACCGTGATCGATGGGCTGGCCGTCGCCGTCCTTGAACGGGCCGTAATGGGCGTGCCGCGGCTTGAGCGGCTGACCGACGATGGCGTCGATCAAGGGCTGCAGCCCGCGACCGGAGACACGGACCATGCCAACCGCCCCGCGCCCGGGGGCGGTGGCGATGGCTACGACGGGATCATGATGGCGACCAAGTGACACGCCTGGATTGTCGACGATCCTTCAGCGCCCGGCGGCCACTTGCTGCTGGGCCACGCGACTCATGTGGCTGTAGAGGGCCTGCAGCGGAGCCCGGCTTTCCTTGGCGGCGCGGTCCTCGTAGTAGGCCAGCGACTTGTCGCGGTTGCCCGACCACTGGAACGACACCCACAGCGCGGCCTTGGCATCGTCGGCGCGGCCACTCAGGGCCAGGGCCTCGGCCAGCGGCGTCCAGGTGGAGCTGCGGCGGGGGTCGAGCACCAGAGCGGTCTGCAGCACGTCGATGGCCTCGGCCGCCAATCCAGCCTTGGCCATGGCAAAGCCAAGGTTGCCCGCCACTTCCACGTCGCGCGGGTTCTCCTTCAGCGCCAGCCGCAACTTGGCCACGGCTTCGGCCAGGTCGTCGCGCTTGAGGGCGTCGAGGCCGGCCGTGTTGAGCTGGCGTGACACCGCGCGGTTGCCCATGTCGGGCTTGGGCAGGTTGTCGATCCGGCTGGCGACACGGCGCACGGCATCGATGTCGTCGCGGCGGGCTGCGGCCAGGCTTTGCTGGAAGCAGGCGCCCAGCGCCGCACAGTCAGCTGCCGGTGCGGCAACGGGGGCCATGGTGGGTGCGGTGGCGGGGGCCAGCGCCTGCGCCGGCGCAGCTTCGGGTGCGGGCGGCGGGGCCTCGGCCGGGGCGGCCGGCATGGCGGGCTCGGCGGGGGCTGGTGCGGCCACCGGGGCTTGCGCCACGGCAGGGTTGGACATCGAGCCCCATTGCGTCAGCGCGGTCTGGAGGGCCATGTCCGCCTGCTTGAGGCCGGCCTGGAAGCTGCCCGCATCCAGCGCACGGCCATTCACCTTGAGCAGCCCGACGCCGTAGTCGTAACTCGCACGCAAGCCATCGCCCTGCGCCACGGCGAAGCCCATGGCGATGGCCATGTCGCGCTTGTCCTGGGGCAGCAGCTTGCCGGTCAGATTCAGCTGGCCCGAGGACTTCAGCTGCTCCGCCAGCGAGGGCGTGCCGCCCTTGGCCGGTGCCAGCTCAACCATCATCGAGCCCTGGATGCCGCCGTCAGCGCCCTTGCCGGCGAGCTTCGGAATGCCCATCGAGAAGCCACGGGTCAGCAAGGTGACGGCCGCATCGCGCATCCGCTTGCCCTCGGCGGCGGTCATGCTCTGCAGGCCGCAGGTGGCCTGGAAGACGGTGGTCAGTGTCTCGACGCTGCGGGTGTCCATGCCCTTGGCGGCCAGCTCCATCGTCAAATCCGACAGGTCGACGCCATTGCCTTGCAGGCGCTTGATGGACGGGGTGATTGTCATGTCCAGGCGATCGCCGTTTTCGCTGGCCTCCGACTTGAACGAGACGCCTTCGAGGGAGCCGATGCCGATCGCCACGTTGCCGATGGTCAGGCTGGCGGTGCCGGTGCCCAGGTAGCGGTTCTTCAGGTCCAGGTCGATCGCCATGTCCTTCATCTCGACCGCCTCACCGTTGCCGCGGGTGACCAGCCGGTCCACCTTCCAGCCGAAGGCGAAGGCCTTGTCCTTGACGGTGATGAAGCCCTTGGACGGCGACATCTGCATCGCCTCACCGGCGCGGCTGACCGACAGCTCGGGCAGTGCCATGTCGGTGCGCAGCGCGCCGCCGAGCGTGACCGCGCCCGTGCCCGTGAGCGCGCTGGCACTGCCGAACAAGGCCTTGAGTTCATCAGCCGAGGTGCCCGAAGGCGCAGCCTGCCAGTCGAAGCGGGTCAGCGAGGTGGGCAGCACGAGGTGGGACATGGTGTAGTCCACCTTCATCGTCACCGGCTCATCGGCGCCCGCCTCGGCGGCGCAGCCGGGCTCAAAGCTCAGCTCCAGCTGCCCTTTCGATCCGATCAGGCCGCGTTCATGGCTGAGCCGCGTGATGCGCAGACCACCACCCGGCTGGGTGGGCGCAGCCTGCAATTCCTTGAGCGCGCTTTCGGCACGCTGGCCGACGACGACGGCCGCGCCCAGCCAGCCAGCTGCTGCCAGGCCGACGGCACCTGCCGCGATGAACACTGTCTTGTTGGCCATGATCTGCTCCTCTTCGGGGTGGGGTTGTGGCCCGTGCAGTCGTCACCGGAGCGGATGAATTGAGCAGGTCAGTCGCCCGAACCTCAAGAAATGTAAAAAAAATGACAGTCGCTGCAGCCTGCGCCAGACAAGAAAAAACCCCCGCCGCCGGGCAGGCGTGCGGGGGTTCAGGTCAGCCGAGCTGACGCGGTGTCAGTTCACACCGAGGCGCTTGTTGATGACCCACTGCTGGGCGATCGACAGGATGTTGTTCACCAGCCAGTACAGCACCAGGCCGGACGGGAAGAAGAAGAACATGAAGCTGAAAGCCAGCGGCATGATCCACATCATCTTGGCCTGCATCGGGTCGGTCGGAGCCGGGTTCAGCCAGACCTGGAACAGGCTGGAGGCGGTCATCAGCACCGGCAGGATGAACAGCGGATCCTTGGCCGACAGGTCAGTGATCCAGCCCAGCCACGGCGCGCCGCGCATTTCAACCGTCGACAGCAGCACCCAGTACAGCGCCATGAAGAACGGCATCTGGATGAAGATCGGCAGGCAGCCACCCAGCGGGTTGACCTTCTCCTCGCGGTAGATGCGCATCATTTCCTGCTGCATCTTCTGCGGCTCGTCCTTGTAACGCTCGCGCAGCTCCATCACCTTCGGGTTGATGGCCTTCATCTTGGCCATCGACTTGTAGGCCTTGGCATTCAGCCAGTAGAAGGCGATCTTCAGCAGCACCACCAGGGCGATGATCGACCAGCCCCAGTTGTGCAGCAGGGCGTTGAGCTGGGTCAGCAGCCAGAACAGCGGCTTGGACAGCAGGTGGAACATGCCGTAGTCCTTCACCAGCTCCAGGCCCGGGGCCAGGGCAGCCAGCTTGAACTCTTCCTGCGGGCCGACGTAGAGGCGGGCCTCGTTGGCGACGCTGGCGCCCGGGGCGATGACGCCCAGCGGTTGCACCATGGCCACCGAGAACAGGTTGTCCTTCACCTTGCTGGTGCGGAACTCGCGCGGGCTGCCATCAGCCACCAGCCAGGCGCTGGTGAAGTAATGCTGGACCATCGCGATCCAGCCTTCGTTGGCCGAGGTCTGGTGCGCAGGCTTCTCGCCTTCGGCGCGCTTGGCGATGTCCTTGAACTCGACCTTCTCGAACTTCTTGGCTTCGGTGTAGAGCGCCGGGCCGGTGAAGGTGGAGTAGAACGACGAGCCACCGGGAGGCGCATTGCCGTCGCGCAGCAATTGCAGGTAGAGCTGCGGCTGCACCGGAGCGGCACCCACGTTCTGCACTTCGTGCTTCACACCGATGGTGTAGTCGCCGCGCTTGAGCGTGTAGGTCTTGATCAGCTTGACGCCGCCGACTTCGGGCGACTCGAACTTGACCTCCAGCTGATCAACGCCGTCCTTCAGCACGCGCTCACCCGGCAGGGCCTTGAGCTGGGTGAAGTGCGTCGGCAGCGCTGCGCCGCCGGCCGACGGGATCAGGCCGGTCTGGGCCAGATACACGCGGTCCTTGCTGTCATCGAGCAGCACGACCTGGCGGGTCGGGTCGATGTCGTCCTTGAACTTCAGCAACTCGGCGCGGGCCAGATCACCGCCGCGGGCGTCAAAGCTCAGCTTGTAGACGTCGGTGGTGACGTCGAACTTTTCGCTCGGCGCGGTGGCCGGTGCGGCCGCGATCGCGCCCGCAGGGCCCGCCACGGCGGCAGCCGCCGGTGCAGGCACACCCGCCGGAGCACTGCCCGGGGCCGACGCGCCGGCAACGGCGATCGGCGCACCGAACAGCGTGGGCTGGCCGTTGTGCTTGTTCCACGCGTCCCACAGCAGGACGAGCGACATCGTGAACACCACCCAAAGCAGGGTACGGCGCATATCGGTCATGGCAAAGGCCCGGAAGAAGTCAGGGAAGAAGAATCGGTGGCATCGGCAAACAAGTGCCGAAACAGGCGCGGCCGCTGGGCCGGCACCGGGTCACACCCACCGGCGCACCAGGGGTGGCACCGCAGGATGCGGCCAGCCGCGAGGTAAGTGCCCGCTGCGGCCCCGTGCGCCGCCAGCGCATCAAGCGCGTAGCGGGAGCAGGTGGGCTCGAAGCGGCAATTGCTGCCCAGCCAGGGGCTGAGCAACAGGCGATAGCCATGCACCAACGCGGACAGCCCCCGGCGCGGCCAGAGGCGCAGCGGAGGCAGGGGCGGCAGTGCAGGCATGGCGCGGAACATGAGGATCAGCCGGCCGAACTCAAGCGCCATCAGGTCCGCGAACGCGGACGATAGGGCACGGGAGGCAGCGGCGAACGCGCCGCACGGTCAAACAACACGTCGACTTCCTCGTGTGCCGTGGCACGCAAATGGTCAGAACCCGGGCTGAGAAACTGCTGGCGGTCGAAGGGCGCACGCAGGCGAACCACCCACAAACCTGCGGGAAGTTCAGCAGCGTGACGCGCCATCGCGGCGCGCACCTGACGCTTGATCAGGTTGCGGGTGACTGCTCGCTTCGCATGCCGCTTTGGCACCACCAGACCCAGCCAGTGGCCGGACTCATCCACAATGGTGCATGCTGCACCGGCCTGGTCTGTGGATAACTCTGGTGACAACCCTGGAATAACTGCTTCCGGGGCGGCTTTCGCCAACGCTGCGTTCGGCCGCGAGGGCACGCCAGCAACGTAGTGAACAGCGAAGTGAGCACTTCGCGAGCGCTGAGGCGCCGCGAGCACGCGTTCGAAATCGGCCGGACGCACGATGCGGCCGATCATGGTGCGTCTGGGATCAGACCTGCGACAGCTTCTTGCGGCCCTTGGCGCGGCGCGCAGCGATCACGGCGCGGCCACCACGGGTCTTCATGCGGACGAGGAAGCCGTGCGTACGGGCGCGACGGACCTTGGAAGGCTGATAGGTGCGCTTCATTTTTCTTACCTTGTAGGGGTTGAATGCGGCAGTTAACGGTTGAACCGCCGCCTGGTGCTGAAATGCGCAAGCACGGCCATGCCGCACCCGCCCAATCCGGGAAACCCACGATTAGAGCAAAAAAGACCACAGGCGTCAAACAAAGGTCTTGCAAGGGTGTGGGCAGGTGCCGGGTTTGTCCTTGGATCAAAAACTGTGGATAACCATGGACAGCAGCCCCCCTTCCATGCGTAGAATCCGGCCGCTCGATAAGAACTTGTCCACAATGAGCCCTGACCTGTGGCAGCGCGCCTGCGAACGACTCGCAGCCGAGATGCCTGAACAGCAATTCAACACCTGGATTCGCCCACTGCCGCCTGCCGACATCGCTTCAGATGACGGTGAGCAAGGTGCGGTGGCGTCTCTTCGTGTGCCCAACCGATTCAAGCTCGACTGGATCCGGTCGCAATACAGCACGCGCATCGAGAACGTGCTGACCGAACTTGCCGGCGTGCCGACCCGTCTTGAGCTGACCCTGGCCCCGCGAGAAGCCGGCGCCGTGGCCGCACCGCGCCCGATGCCGGCCCGCCCGAACAGCGCCGCCCGCGTGCTGGCTGGCGCTCTGGCTTCCGTGGCGCCCGCGGCTGCTGCCGCCCAAGCGGCACCGGCGGCCAGCCGCCCGCTGGCTCGCAGTCCGGCTGCCGCCACCGCCGCCGTGCCTGCCACTCCGCCAGCATTGAGCGTCCCTGACGCGACGACCCCCGCGGACACCGCGACGCCCATCCAGGCGCCCTTGTTCGAAGCCGGCTCCGCTGCCGCCAAGGCCGCGGCACTGGCCGCCGCCGTGCAGGCCGCCACGCCGCCAGCCCCTGCCGCACCGCGCATCGTCAAGGCCAGCACGCTGCCAACGCCGCCGGTCATCAACCGCCACCGGCTGAACACGGCCCTGACGTTCGACACCCTGGTGGCCGGCCGCGCCAACCAGATGGCCCGCACGGCCGCCCTGCACGTGGCAGGCGCACCGGGCCAGATGTACAACCCGCTGTTCATCTACGGCGGCGTCGGTCTGGGCAAGACCCACCTGGTGCATGCCGTGGGCAATGCCCTGCTGCACGACAACCCGAACGCCAAGGTGCTGTACCTGCACGCCGAGCAGTTCATCACCGACGTGGTGAAGAACTACCAGCGCAAGACCTTCGATGAACTAAAGGCCAAGTACCACCAGCTCGACCTGCTGCTGATCGACGATGTGCAGTTCTTCGCCGGCAAGGAGCGCACCCAGGAGGAGTTCTTCAACGCCTTCGAAGCGCTGCTCGCCAAGCGGGCCCACATCATCATGACCAGCGACACCTACCCGAAGGGGTTGGTGGACATTGATGAGCGCCTGACCAGCCGCTTCGACTCCGGCCTGACGGTGGCGATCGAGCCGCCGGAGCTGGAAATGCGCGTGGCCATCCTGCTGAGCAAGGCGCGCGCTGAAGGCACGCCGCTGCCCGAGGACGTGGCCTTCTTCGTCGCCAAGAACGTGCGCGCCAATGTGCGTGAGCTCGAAGGTGCGCTGCGCAAGGTGCTGGCCTACGCCAAGTTCAGCCACAAGGAAATCACCATCCATCTGGCCCGCGAGGCCCTGAAAGACCTGCTGTCGATCCAGAACCGGCAGATTTCGGTGGAGAACATCCAGAAGACGGTGGCGGACTTCTACAAGATCAAGATCGCCGACATGTACAGCAAGAAGCGCCCGGCCAGCATTGCCCGCCCGCGCCAGATTGCCATGTACCTGGCGAAAGAGCTGACCCAGAAGAGCCTGCCGGAGATCGGCGAGCTCTTTGGTGGCCGCGACCACACGACCGTGCTGCACGCCGTGCGCAAGATCGGTGGCGAGCGCCAGAAGAACACCGAGTTGAACCAGCAACTGCACGTGCTGGAGCAAACGCTGAAGGGTTGAAGACGGCCCCGGGAAACCGTGCCGCGGAAACCTGTGAAAAACAGGCGAAAATGCCTCGCAGGGCCTTCTGACCGCCCGAACGGCAACGCTGAAAGAGGAAGACATGATTGTTCTGAAAGCCGCACAAAACAACCTGCTGGGCGCCCTTCAAGCGGTGGCCGGCATCGTCGAGCGGCGTCACACCCTGCCCATCCTGGCCAATGTGCTGGTGCGCAAGACGGGCGAGAGCATCGAATTCACGACCAGCGACCTGGAAATCCAGGTGCGCACCACGGCCCAGTTGGGCGGCGACGCCGGCTCTTTCAGCACCACCGTCGGTGCGCGCAAGCTGATCGACATCCTGCGCACCCTGCCGGGTGACCAGGTCGTCAGCCTCACGGCCAATGCCAACAAGCTGACGCTGCAGGGCGGCAAGAGCCGCTTCACGCTGCAGACGCTGCCGTCGGAAGACTTCCCGCTGGTGAACGAGGCCGTTGATTTCGGCCCGGCCTTCAGCGTGCCCCAGAAGACCCTGAAGATGTTGATCGACCAGGTGCACTTCGCCATGGCCGTCCACGACATCCGCTACTACCTGAACGGCATCCTGTTCGTGGCCGAAGGCAAGACGCTGACCCTGGTGGCCACCGACGGCAGCCGCCTGGCGCTGGCGCAAGCCGAGCTGGAAACCGACATTCCGAAGCAGGAAGTCATCCTGCCGCGCAAGACGGTGCTGGAGCTGATGCGCCTGCTGAAGGACGGCAAGGACGCCAAGGACGGCGAAGCCGACCAGATCGAGATGCGCTTTGCCGGCAACCAGGCCAAGTTCAGCTTCAGCGGCATGGAGTTCGTGACCAAGCTGGTCGAGGGCAAGTACCCCGACTACAACCGCGTCATCCCGAAGAACCACAAGAACATCATCACGCTGGGCCGTCAGGCCCTGCTGTCGAGCCTGCAGCGCGCGGCCATCCTGACCAGCGAGAAGTTCAAGGGCGTGCGCCTGAACATCGATCCGGGCGCGCTGCGCATCGCGTCGAGCAACGCCGAGCAGGAAGAAGCCAAGGAAGAGCTGGAAATCGACTACGACGGCCCGAGCATCGAGATCGGCTTCAACGTGACCTACCTGATGGACGCCCTGGCGAACATCGGTGAAGAGATGGTGCGTCTGGAAATGCACGACGGCTCGTCCGCCGCCCTCGTCACGGTGCCGGAACAGGCCGGCTTCAAGTACGTCGTGATGCCGATGCGCATCTGAGGCCAGCACACACCTCGAAGACACACCGGCGGGCTCAGGCCCGCCAAGCCGTTTTTAAAGGGGTCCGCCGGCACCACCGGCTGCGGGCCCAACCAGCAGATCCGAAGCCATGAGCGACCCGAAAAACCTTCCGCAAGACAGCCAGCAGCCTGGTGACGACGGCGTCACCCGCCGTGACATTCCGTCCGCCGAAGGCCAGACGGTGTCCACCGGTTCGGAGGCCTCAGCGGCTTACGGCGAAGGCAGCATCCAGATCCTGGAAGGCCTGGAGGCCGTGCGCAAGCGCCCGGGCATGTACATCGGCGACACGTCCGACGGCACCGGCCTGCACCACCTGGTGTTCGAAGTGGTGGACAACTCCATCGACGAAGCCCTGGCCGGCCATTGCGACGACATCGTCGTCACCATCCACACCGACAACTCCATCAGCGTCACTGACAACGGCCGCGGCATTCCGACCGGCGTGAAGATGGACGACAAGCACGAGCCCAAGCGCAGTGCCGCTGAAATTGCCCTGACCGAGCTGCACGCCGGCGGCAAGTTCAACCAGAACAGCTACAAGGTGTCGGGCGGCCTGCACGGCGTGGGCGTGAGCTGCGTGAACGGCCTCTCCAAGTGGCTGCGCCTGATGGTGCGCCGCGACGGCAAGATCCACCAGATCGACTTCAAGCAGGGCGTGCCGCAAGACCGCCTGATCGAAGTGCGGGACGGCGTGGAAACCAGCCCGATGCGCATCACCGGTGACACCGACAAGCGCGGCACCGAAGTGCACTTCCTGCCGGACACGGAAATCTTCCAGCAGAACAACGAGTTCCACTACGACATCCTGGCCAAGCGCCTGCGTGAACTCTCGTTCCTGAACAACGGCGTGAAGATCCGCCTGGTCGATGAGCGCAACAACAAGGAAGACAACTTCGCCTACGCCGGCGGCGTGAAGGGCTTTGTCGAGTTCGTGAACAAGGGCAAGAAGGTCCTGCACCCGAACATCTTCCACGCGGTGGGCGACAAGACCAGCGACCAGGGCACCAACGTCGGTGTGGAAGTGGCGATGCAGTGGAACGAGTCGTTCAGCGAGAACGTGCTCTGCTTCACCAACAACATTCCGCAGCGTGATGGCGGCACCCACCTGACCGGCCTGCGCGCCGCGATGACCCGCGTCATCAACAAGTACATCGAAGACAACGAGATCGCCAAGAAGGCGAAGGTCGACATCACCGGCGACGACATGCGCGAAGGCCTGGCCTGCGTGGTGAGCGTGAAGGTGCCCGAGCCGAAGTTCTCGAGCCAGACCAAGGACAAGCTGGTGTCGAGCGAAGTGCGCGCGCCGGTGGAAGACATCGTCAGCCGCCTGCTGACCGACTGGCTGCTGGAGAACCCGACCGACGCCAAGACCATCTGCGGCAAGATCGTTGACGCCGCCCGCGCCCGTGACGCCGCCCGCAAGGCCCGCGAAATGACGCGCCGCAAGGGCGTGCTCGACGGCATGGGCCTGCCCGGCAAGCTGGCCGACTGCCAGGAAAAAGACCCGGCAATGTGCGAGATCTACATCGTGGAGGGTGACTCCGCAGGTGGCTCGGCCAAGCAGGGCCGCGACCGGAAGTTCCAGGCCATCCTGCCGCTGCGCGGCAAGATCCTGAACGTGGAAAAGGCGCGCTACGAAAAGCTGCTGTCGTCGAACGAAATCCTGACGCTGATCACGGCGCTCGGCACCGGCATCGGCAAGGGCATGGGGGGCGATGACTTCAACCCCGACAAGCTGCGCTACCACCGCATCATCATCATGACCGACGCCGACGTTGACGGCGCCCACATCCGCACCCTGCTGCTGACGTTCTTCTACCGCCAGATGCCGGACCTGGTCGAGCGCGGCCACATCTACATCGCGCAGCCGCCGCTGTACAAGGTCAAGCAAGGCAAGCACGAGCAGTACCTGAAGGACGGCACCGAGCTGGACGCCTACCTGCTGAAGGTGGCGCTCGACAGCGCCATCATCGAGCCAGGCGCCGGCAAGCCCGCCCTGCAAGGCGATGCACTGAACGAGCTGGCCCGCGCCTACGTGCTGGCCACCAACGTCATCAACCGCCTGAGCAACTGGATGGACGTGGAAGCGCTGCGCGCCATCAGCGACGGCCTGGTGCTGAACCTCGACGACCTGGCGCAAGCTGAAACCAGCGCAGCCGCCCTCAAGGCCATGCTGCATGACGCGGAAGTGGACGCGGTGTTCGACGAGCGCACCGACAAGCACCTGCTGCGCATCAGCCGCCGCCACCACGGCAACATCAAGAGCAGCACCATCAGCCCGGACTTCGTGCACGGTGGTGACTACGAAGCCCTGGCCACGGCCGGCCGCACCTTCAAGGGCCTGCTGACGGCCGACGCCGTCGTCAAGCGCGGCGAAGGAGAGAAGCAGAAAGAAAGCAAGGTCGGCGCCGACTTCCGCGCAGCCATGGCCTGGCTGATGACCCAGGCCGAAAACGCCGTGGGCCGCCAGCGCTACAAGGGCCTGGGCGAAATGAACCCCAGCCAGCTCTGGGAAACGACGATGGACCCGACCGTGCGCCGCCTGCTGCGCGTGCAGATCGAAGACGCCATCGAAGCCGACAAGGTCTTCACGATGCTCATGGGCGATGAGGTGGAGCCGCGTCGCGACTTCATCGAGACCAATGCGCTGAGGGCGGCGAATATTGATGCTTGATGGGTTTGTCGGCGTAGGGCGCCAAAGTAATTGCGACTGGCGCCACTCGTTTGCGACTGGCGGACGCTAGTTGTTGCGACTGGCCTACGAAGGCCTTGCGGAGGCCGGCTCAGCATCTCTTGTCGGATGCCGCTAGCTAGCCCGCGCAGACTAGCCAGACGGGGCTGTAAACGCTACATAGCTCCGCGCCACTGCCAAAGTGATCGTTCCGCCCCACCCGGTCGCCCAGACTGGTGGAGCGGATTGCCTCGGTCTGCACGCGGTGGCGACGGAAGCAGGCAACACCCCTGCCTAAGGCATATTTGGACTTACGACCTAGCGGCTATGTGTTGAGGGTCGCGTCTGATTGATCCAATTTACATCTTCGCTGGTAGTCAACATTGACCCAGCAGATTGCGATTCTTCTAAACGACAATGGATCCAACTCGATGGGTCAAACCGACGCGATCCACGCGGGTCAATCGGTGGAAATCATCAACACCTCAAATGAAATTTGGCACTTTGCGAGCAGGATGGGCACTGGTTGCACTCGCTCTGATCGCACTAGCGGCGTGTGGCGATACCGGGTCGAGCGCACTTGCTGTGAAGGACGCGGTCTATGTGCGCGGCGATCTCGGCGGCGTACCTGTTCGGATTCCGCTTGAATTTGCAGAGTCTGTTGAGTATGACGACGACCCCGGTATTATGGAGCGCACTCCTCCCAAAGCCCCGGTGCGGTCGTCGTCTTCAAAACTGCGCAGCTTCGGCTTCGATTTTCGCTATCCCGACATGTCCGGCCCAGGGACTGAAGAGGCACGCAAGGACAAAGCGTCTAGTTCACCCGGCAATACGCATTGGATTTTCGTCGGGCTAATTGCGGGGCAACTGTATCACGGCGCCGGTGGAATTGAGCGCATTGCAGCAGGGATATTAAGAGAGCCAGACTTCGCCACGAAAGCTCCGTATCGGCTTGTCAGCCAAAAAACTTGCGGACTTGAAAGTTATGTTCCGGACTATGGCCGATTGAATGGAGTGTCTAATCGTGACAATCCCGCCGCCGAGGATATATTCGTAGACCGCGACGCTGCAGGCAACGTAAAAACATTAATTAGGTGTCGCAACAACCTACACCACGCGGTACCTTGCAAGCATCACTTTGATCTAGAGCCCCATATGCATGCTCGGGTATATCTCGTGTATCGTCGCGGCATGCTCTGTGACTGGAAGGGCATTCAGGGCGCCGCGTCTCGAGTAATTTCCAGCTTTCAAGTGGATGGGCAAGCGGCAGGCCAATCCGCCTCGTCCTCATCTTACCCAAACAACCTTCGAGGAAATTGAATATGCCTATGGTCTTGACGTATGCGAAATCGTAGGGCGCCAAAGTAATTGCGACTGGCCTACCGATACGTGCCTGAAGGTCGTGGAGAGCCTTTTGCTCGGGCAGCAGCTCTCGGCGGCCTGGACGAGCAGAACTTCGCCGGCACCAAATTCAGCGCGTTCCGCGTCTTGAAATTGACGGGTCGGACACTTCCAGTCGCCGAGCCTCGGGATGAGTTTGCTCTGGGTGCTTGAAGGTGTTGGCGATCGCCACACATGATGGGCTGTACGGGGCCGTCGCACTCGATCGTCAACAACCGAGAGCCTCCGCCAGTTGCCCAAGCGTGAATGCATCGGACAACAGGCTTACCTCGCGCGCGAGAACTCCCGCTCGGACGTGTTCCACTACATTGAGATGTGCTGGAAGCTCGCGCGGCGTCAATCGACTACACCAGGCCAGTCTGCAGCGCAGTTCAAACAACGCTATTCCCAACAGCTCGCCTGTGTCCAGGAAATCCGAGGCGATTCAATGCGTAGATTGGGGTGGCTCTCTGACTTTGAATCGGAGGAAGCGTGTTCGTCAACGAAATTATCCCTGAGGCCGACAAGCGCCAACACAGCTTTGAGGAAAACTCAGGCTTCTATATCTCCCAACCTTCTCAATGGACTGTTGATAGGTCGAGGGGAATGTTCTTAATTCATCGTTTGTCCTACAGCCCGGGCGGAGCGCAAAACGTAAGGTTTTGGGCTTTTTACTGGGGTGGGAAAGTGTTTGATGTCAAAGTTGAAAACATATCCTCTGAAACTGACGCTGAAGGCGTCCTGCATGCAAAAACCAGGTTGGTATCAATAGATCGACGACCAGCGCTGGAATGGGCGAGCAGTGAAATGCTGAACGATCTGAAGGAGGCACTTTCAGTGTATGGAGTTGCTGGAATATTCCATCCGGTTAAATCCTTTCAACTGCAGCTCTTGATCGAAGACGGCGGCAATACTTCGCACGGCGTTCTACATTGAACAAAAATAGTCAAGCGCCGCGTATTTACCCCATACAAAGATCACAACAACTCTGGCGCACTGATAGGTCAGTCGCAGTAACTGGGCGCGTCGTCACTGCAGCGTGTAGCGCCGGTATCGCTAAGTCATTGATTTACCGTGCGCGCCAAAGTAGTTGCTCTGGCGCCCTACGCGGGTTACCGAGGGCGTCGGAGTAATTGCTCTAGCGCCCTACGGTAGCTCGACCCTTAAGTACGTCACTTCGATGGAAGTGCGTCACCCAGTCAATCAGCCCTGCAACCCAAGCAGCCGCAACGTGCTGGCCATCGCCGCATCAAACGGCCGGGCGTTGCGCGCCACCTTGGCCAGCACGCTTGCGCCCATCCAGAGCTGATACAGGCTTTCCGCCAGTTCGGCAGGTGGGGCGCCCGCGGGCAATGACTGGTCGTCTCGCGCGGCCTGGATGGCCTGCGCCAGCCGGCTGACGATGCCGTCGGTGCCCAGCTTCATGGCGGCGCGCATGGTGTCAGACAGATCCGCCACCTCGGCTCCCAGCTTCACGGCCAGGCATTTGCCTTGGCACTCCTGCAATGACTGGGTGCTGCGCCAGTCGTTGAAGTAGGCCAGCAGCCGCTGTGCGCCAGGGGCGTCGCTGCCACCCAGCGTGTTGTCCATCGCGGCCAGGTACTGCTCGAAGTAAGCCACCAGCATGGCCTCACCGAACGCGTCCTTCGACGCGAAGTAGTGATAGAACGAGCCCTTCGGCACGCTCGCCGTCGTCAGGATCTCGTTGATGCCGACCCCGGAGTAGCCTTTGGTGGCCATGATCCGTTGGCCGACGGCGATGATGTCGCTGCGAACGTCGGTGCTTGCGCTGTTGCTGGTAGCCATGGCGTCATGCTAATCGAGACTAGACCGGTCGTCTTGGAACCGGGCCACGCCGGGCCCGGTTGATCAAGCCGGCCGTCCGCTCAGGCCTTGGCGGCCAGGTGGCTCAGCAGCACCTTGGCGGCTTCTTCCGACGAAGCCGGGTTCTGGCCGGTGATCAGCAGGCCGTCGGCGACGACGTACGAGCCCCAGTCATCGCCCTTGGTGTAAGCGCCGCCATTGGCCACCAGCATGTCTTCAACCAGGAACGGCACGATGTCCGTCAGGCCCACGGCCGCTTCTTCGCTGTTGGTAAAGCCGGTGACTTGCTTGCCCGCCACCAGCGGGCGGCCGTCGGCCGCCTTGACATCGCGCAGCACGCCTGGCGCATGGCACACCAGCGCCACCGGCTTGTCTGCGGCGATGAAGGACTCGATCAGCGCGACGGAGTGCTGATCAGCCACCAGGTCCCACAGCGGGCCATGGCCGCCCGGGTAGAACACCGTATCGAAATCAGCCTGCGAGACGGTGTCGAGGCGAACGGTGCTTGCCAGTTGGGCGGTGGCGTCGGCATCTTGCTCGAACCGGCGGGTCTGCTCGGTCTGGAACATGGGCTCGTTGCTCTTCGGGTCCAGCGGCGGCTGGCCACCCAGCGGCGAGGCCAGCACGATCTCAGCGCCCGCGTCCTTGAACACGTAGTACGGAGCTGCCAGCTCTTCGAGCCAGAAGCCGGTCTTTTGACCGGTGTTGCCGAGTTGGTCGTGGGAAGTCAGAACCATCAAAACTTTCATGATTTTCTCCGTCAGGTGAGCAATTGGATGTGAATTAGACCGGTCGTCTAGTAGCCGAGCCCAAAAAATGCACTTCTTCGGAAGTGCGGCAGGTCGCGCTGCGGTCAGATCGGCTTTGCGGGCTGTCCTTGGCAAGGCATGGTGCAACGATAAACCAAATTAGACCGGTCGTCTAGTGATTTTGAGCGGTTTCTTGAATTGCGCTTGACTGTGGGGTGGACCACACCATCTGTCGCCTTGCGCCTGTAAGCTGCCGCGATGAACCGCTATCTCGCCGCTTACGCCGGCACCGCCACCGTGATGGTGGCCCTCGATCTGCTGTGGCTGGGCGTCATCGCCAAGCCGCTGTACCAGCAAGGCATCGGCCACCTGATGACCGACCAGCCCATCGTGCCGGTGGCCGTGCTCTTCTACATGCTCTACGCGCTGGGGGTGGTGCTGCTGGCAGTCGCGCCCCAACTGGCGCCGGCCGCACCGCGCGGATGGGCCGAAACGCTGGGCATGGCGGCGCTGCTGGGCTTGGTGGCCTACGGCACCTACGACCTGACCAACCTGGCCACCCTCAAGAACTGGCCGCTCGGCTTGACGCTGATCGACATGGCCTGGGGCACGGTGGTGAGCACGGCCTCGGCGGCCGGCGGCAAGGCAGCGCTTGGTTGGGCGACGCGGGCGTAGTTACAGGCCGCCTGACCAGCTGCTTGAACTGCGGGCCTCAGCGCCCTGTGGCCGCCTGCACCTTGGCCGGGTCCACATAGCGCTGGAAATCAGACAACGCGCCTTTGACGGCGTAGTCGGCCATCAACTCCTGCATGGCCATCTGGCCCAGCATGCCGAAGCCGATCTCCAGCGCCTGGTTGCCCTCCGCCTGAACGGCCGCCTTGGTCTGGGCGGTGCAACGCTCCCCCAGCAACTGGCCGAAGATGCCGGCGATGGCCTTGGAGGAAGCCTCCATGTCGGCCGGCTTGACGTTGCCCAGCGCCTTGATTTCCGGGTGCTGCGACATGCCGACGAAGATCCAGCGCGCCAGTTCCTTGCGCTCCTTGCCCGTGGTGCTGTCAGCCAGGCAAGCACCCAGCGCGTCGGCCTTGGGGCCGGCGAATGCGGATGCGGCCAGAACGGTAGAAATCACGGCAGCGGAGAATGACTTGATCAGCGTCGACATGGGCATCGGTGAATGAGTTGAACGCGCTGAGTATCGCGCGCCCGCGCACTCACTCCACCGTCAACACCACCTTGACGCTGCCATCCACGGCGGCTTTCTCGATGTAGCCGATGGCGTCCACGTTGGCCGCAACGTACTTCTTCACGTCTGCGGCGGAGGCCAGTTCCTTCGGGGGTGTGGCCTTGCCGGAAAACGTGAGGCGTGACCATGCGGCCTTGACCTGCGCACTCGTCTTGCCCGCGGCCTTGCTGTAGAACTGCTCGCGCACGGCGCTGCTGTCGGGCAGGTCGGTCAGGGCCACGGCACTGCCGCTGGGCAGCGTCACCGACTTTCCCAGAAACAGGCTGGCGGCCTGGTCTGGCGTGAGGGTGCCGAGCGAGCTCTTCGGATTGACGATCACGGCCACTTCGGCCTGCGCCAGGCTGCACAGGCTCAGGAACACAGCAGCGGCAAACACACGCGGCTTGTTGATGTTGAAACGTTGGGTCATGGGGTACTCCGGGGAAATGGAAAGGCGTGGCGGCACGCTCAGAAAACCAGGTCGTAGGCGCCGGAAATCAGGCGCGTGTTGCCCACGCTGGTCACCGCACTGTTGTCCTTCACCTTGTCGATCTGCAGCTTCAGCGCGCCGCCCTTGTGCAACTCGTAGCGCAGCGCCAGCAACTGGCTCTTGAGCTTCAGCGGGTTGTAGGCGCTGTCGTAGGCGGTTTCGTCGTAGCCGCTCAAGCCGCCTGTCACGGTGAACTGGCCGATGCGGTAGCCCACCGTCAGCAGATGGAAACGCGCCTTGTAGCCCAGCGACTCACGCTTGGCCTGGCCAAGCTCGCTGCGGATGGTCCAGTCGTCCAGATCGGCATTCAAGGCCAGCCCGATGAAGTCCTGCTTCGGGCCGTCGGCCGCCACTTCCACCACCCCGGTGGCGTGGTCGGTCTGCGCGAAGTTGCTGCGGGCATAGCTGAAACGTGCGGTGAACCAGTCTTTCGACACCTCGACCGTGGTGCCGCCAATGCCGCCCCACTTCACGTCTTTCGGCTCTTCATAGAACAGGCGCGAGTACGGGTTCTTGCGGCTCTTCTCGGTGCCGAGCATCACCTCGCTGCGCACCGACCAACCCGCCACCTCCATCGAGTGGCTGAGGCTGGCGCCGTTGTAGTTCACCACGTCCCAGCCATACACGTCAGGGCTGGGGCGCACCGTGTTGGAGGCGTAGCCCACGTCCTGGAAGTCGGAGTAGTAATACAGCGGCAGGCGCTTGCGGCCGAGTTGCAGCGTCACGCTCGGGCTGAGCTGGTAACTCAGGTAGAGCCATTCAAGGTTCAGTGCCTGGTCCTTGGCGGTGCGGGTCGTGACCTGGGTGGTGGCGCTGAGCTGCGGATTGAATTTCACCGTGGCCTGCAGACCGGCCCGCGTCTCGGGGCGCACGCTGGCGTCTTCGTCATACACGCCGGCATGGCCCCAATCGGCGATGTAGCGGGTGCAGTTGCTGCTGAAGGCAGGCGCCAGGGTGCTGCTGGTGCAGCCACCCGAGGTGCGGCCAAGCACCAACGAGGCAAAGCCCGAGGTACTCACCTCCTGTGCCTGCGCAGCAACGGGACACAACAGGCCGGCAGCCATCAGGGCGGCCAGGCCCCGTACCGGGGACAGTGCCGCCATGCCAGCGGTCGTTGATGCGGGAGCCAGGACCATGTCGTTCTCCAGTGACGGGTGGATGCGCAGATGTACGTGCATGAAAAAGACAAACGGGCAGGCACGACAACATCAAAGGTCGATCGATTCTTGAACGCAAGGCGTTGCGGCATCGCCGGATAAGCAGACGGTTTTGCCCTCTGTTCTGGCGGACGATGAGGCGCATCAACCGGCTGGAGGCAAGGCTGTTGGAAAAGCGCGGCACCCCGCTCCGATACAGGGATGCCGTCATACAGCTGCCCGGGCTGCTGTGTTTACACTTGTTGCAAACATCAATGATCCAGATCGGCTCGGCTTTTTGCCCAATGCGCCGGTCCTCCGGGGGGAACGGCGAATGAAGGGGAAGTTGTGGATGGCGGCACTGGTGTCGCTGACGGCGCTGGTGACTGAATTCATCACGGACGCCTCCCTTCAGAGCGAGTTTTTCCGGCATGCCGCGGCGCGGATGTTCGTGCCGTACAACGCGTTCACGAACGCGCTGGGCGATGAGGCCCGTGCGGCCCGAGATCAACTGCTGGTGGTGGACATCGGCGCGCAAACCCTGGCCCGCTCACGCGACGGCTGGCCACTGAGCTACGGGCAGCATGCGCGCATCCTTGAGCGTGTGCGTCGCGCCAAGCCCAAGGTGCTGTTCATCGACTTCCAGTTCCAGGCGCCCCGGGCCGATGACACCCTGAGCCAGCTCGGCGATACGCTGTGCGCCTTCAAGGCCGACGGCATTCCGGTGCTGATGGCCGCGGGCTCGGAAGCCGCCAACGGCCTGCTCCGGCCCGAGCTGGAGGCCCTGCGCGGCAGCGACGGGCAACGGTGCTTCGAGAAGGTCAGCGTGACCTATGTGCCCTCGCCGATCGACCACATCGCCTGGACCTACCCGCTCAAGGCCACCGTGGGCGACACGGAGCTGGACTCCGCCGCATTGGCGATCGCCCGGCACCTGCGTGGTGAGCCCCTGCTGGACGAGCATGCGCACGACCCGACGATGGGTCTGGTCTGGGGCACGGGTCCGGCCTCGAACGGCCCGCGCTGGCAAGCGCCGGCACCTGCCCACCAGGCCACGGAGGCCCACGCGGACACACAGGCCAATACCCATGCCGACGCCAACGCGGACGGCCACTACTGCCGCGAAGCCGCCTGGCAAGACATGATTCCCTTGCGGCAGGTCGCCTTGCGTCTGCTGCAGATTCCGGCTGACAACCGTCCCTTCTGCCCCGCCCATCGCAGCATCGAGGCTTCCTCGCTCACGGGGCCGCAAACCCAGGCGCAGGCGTCGCAGCTGGCCGAGGCCATGACCCAGCGCGCCGTGCTGTACGGCGGCTCGTTCGACCCCAACGACTTCATCGCCTCGCCACTGCAAGGCGACCTGCCCGGCGTCTTCCTGCACGCGCAAGCCGCCGACAACCTGATCCGCTATGGCGAAAGCTGGCGGCGCACGAACATCGGTGGTCGCCTGGGCCACCAGGCCGAGTGGCCGATGACGCTGGGCGCGCTGTTCGGCATGGCCTTGCTCACCCTGCTGCTCAAGGATGTGGTGCGTTTTCTGCGTCACCGCATCCGCAGGGTGCTGGCAGCGGCCAGGCATTGCCTGAGGACATGGCGTCGGGCGGCAGCCGCGTCGCCGGCACAGGCGCCTGAGGCCGCACATCATGCAGTCCACACCCATCACCGCAGCCACTTCGTCACCGAACTGCGCGCCCTGCTTGGCCGGTTCGGCCGGGTCTATCTGGCGCTGATGGTGGCGCTGCCGATGAGCCTGCTGCTGGAAAACGTGTTCTGGATCTCGGTGTTCGGCTACTCGTCTGCGCTGGCCTTCTGCCTGCTTGGCGAAGTGTTCGCATCGACCGAGGAAGTGGCGGCGCACGAGCAGTCCAAAGCGTCCGCGATTTCGGCAGACACCACCGCCGTCACACCCGCCGCCACCGGCACCTCATCAGCCCCTCACGACACCAAGGCCGCATCATGACGCACCCGCTCCTTCGTTCTGCCAACGCACGCCTGCGCCACAGCCTGATGGGCCTGGCACTGTGCGGCCTGCTGGCCAGTGTCCAGGCCCAGACGCAGAACCAGACACAGACCACCGACCAGGTGGTGGCGGTGCTCAAGGGCGTCGACAAGGTCAGCCTGTATGCCAAGGCCTACGACAACAAGGCCCAGACGCGCCTCGACCCCAAGGAGCTGGGCTTTCCGCTGGCCGTGATGGAGGTCGATGGCGACTTCCTCAAGGTCAAGCTCAACGGCAAGGAGGTCTGGCTCGATGGCGCCGAAGTGGCCATCAACAAGGCCGTGGCGTTCAACTGCGTGAAGGACCAGCAGCGGCCGGTCAAGACGGCGTCGATCCAGGGTGCCTCGTCGGGCTGCAAATGACCACGGCCCTTCAACGCCTGGCGGGCCTGTCGCTGCTCGGGCTGAGCGCCGTGAGCTTGCTCAGTGCCTGCAATGCGTCGATGCCGCTGGCGTCGCCGCTGCGGCCAGCGGGTGCGCCCGAGACCGTCGCATCCACCACGGCACCGAACAGTCCGGAGGCTGCCGCGTCCGCAGCACCTCCACCCACGGATGCAGAAACCGAGCGCCGCGCCGACCTGCAACGCCTGCAAGGCATGGCCTGGGGCCTGGCCGACATTCCGGTCGCGCAGGCCTTCCTCGATGAGCAGATGCGCAAGGTGCAGGCCGCCGGGCCGCAGCCGCCGGTCTTTGCCAAGGTGGTGATTCGCCCCAAGCTGAGCTACAACGCGGCGACCACCGCCAGCGGCCTGATCGCCGTTGATCTGGGCTGGCTCAAGAGCATCGACAGCGAGGCCGAACTGACCGCCCTGCTGGCGCATGAATACGGCCATCTGGTGCGCGAGCACCTGGTGACCAAGAACCGCATCGGCACCGCGGCGCACTACGCCACCCTGGCGGCCAATTACTGGGCCGCCAAGTACAAGGTCAACAACACCTGGACCATGACCATCATGGATGCCGGCTGGTCAGAAATCCTGCTGCCCAACTGGAGCCGTGACCAGGAATACGAGGCCGACGCCTTCGCCCTGCAAACCACCCACGCGATGGGGTTTGGTTATGTCTCCGGCGTGAAGGCCTTTCTCGACCGGATCGAGTCCGTCGAGCGCAGCGCCAAGCGCAAAGAGCCCCCACCGCCTGCGAACGCGCCTGCTGCGAAAGAAGGCACCGGCGTCGATAACCACCCGCCGATTGCCGAGCGCATCAACCGCACGCGCCAGCTCGCCCTCACCCTGCCGCGGCAACGCCCGGTCACGGGTCAGGCCGATCGCTGGAAGGCCGTGCTCAACAACCCGGAATTCAAATCGGCCGAGTCTGAGTACCTGCTGGCCATCACCTATTTCGAGGGCACGGAGACAGACGCACGGCAAGCCGCTGCGCGTCTGACGCAAGAGCTGAACCGCCGGCCTGCACCACCCCGAACGGCCATGGGCCTGGCCGCTGCGGCCGACATCAACAATGACCCGGCCAGGAAGGTCAGCCTGCTCAAGGCAGCCACGTCAGCGCCCGACGCGTCGTTCCGCACCTACCGCATGCTGGCCCATGTCCAGCGCAAGCCCCTGGGGCTGCTGGCCGATTCAGCCGACACGCTGCAGGCCGGCCTCGCGCGCTTCGATACCCCCGCCGAGCTGCTGCCCGACGCCATCGAAGACCAGCGCGAGGGCAGCGACATGATCGACACACTGCCACGCAACCAGGTGACGATGGGCCAGAGCCTGTTTCAGGTGAAGAACTCGGCCACCGTGGTTCAGATGAACCTCAAGTGCATGCTCCAGCCCGCCTTCGCCGAGATGTGCGCCTGGGCCGCCAAGAACGTGCAGCAGCGCCAGGAAGAGCTGGCGCGACGCAAGTCACGCGACGCGGCCATGGCCAAGAGCGTCGAGAAGCGGCTGGACAAGATGTTCAAGTAAGCGCGTAAAGCGCTGCCAGCGCCGCCAGCCCCTGCCGGGTCACCAGCAACTCTGCCTCGGCACGGCAGCGTCGCGCGGCGGGCTCGTCGCGCAGCAATGCCGCCTGCAGAAACAGCGACTCGGCCAGCGCCTCGTGCAGCTGGCCGCGCCGGGCGGACTGCACCATCTGCTCGGCCTGCCGTGCGGCCTCAGCCGCGTCATTGGCGGCGCGGGCCAGCTCGAACGACGCACGCGCGGCGCGCCAATGCACCAGCGGGTGGCTGCTGCGCACGGCCAGGCCTTGCAGGCGCTCCAGCAACGCGGGCGACACGGCTTGTTGCAAGGCCAGCGCTGCCTGCACCTGCGCCAGCAGCAGCTGGCTCACACGCAGGGGCTCGGCACTCTGGGCAAGCAGCGGTGCCGCCTCGTCAAGCGCAAGGGCCGCGTCGGCGGGCCGTTGCCACAGCAGCATCAGGCGGGCGCGACGCACCAGCGCCTCGGCCTCGAAGCCGGGGCTGGCCTGCTCACGCGCCATCTGCAGCGCACGCGTCAGTGCAGCGTCGCTGTCCTCGAAACGTGCGGCACTGGCCAGCACCAGGCCCAGTACCAGCAGCGACAGGGTTTCGGTGTGGGCCACGCCAGCCCAGCTCTTCAGGCTGCGGCGCGCCATGGTTTCGGCTTCGCCGATGCGGCCGAGGGCGTGCAGCATCACGGCCAGGTCGTTCTCCACCGTGATGCCGCTGCAGTATTCGGGGTGGCGCTCCAGCAGCCTCGCGAGCGCGTCATGCGCAGCCTGCACCTGGCCACCGAACCAGTGGATCTGCCCCTCCCAGCTCAACAGGCTCGGCCGCTGCGGCGCGTGGGTCCGCAGCTGCGCCAGCAAGGCCCAGGCGGCGGGGATGTCGGGCTCGCGCATCGCCAGCTCGATCAGCACCTCGATGGCATCCACGCGTTCACCCACCGGCAAGGCGGGCAGCAACTGGCGCAGGCGTAGGGCATGCACCTGCGCGCGCGGAATGTCGCCAGCGAACACGCGGTTGTCGACCAGGGCAGAGCGCAGCCGGGCCTCGATCTGGCGGTGCTGTTCGGGGTCGGCCACCGCGCCGAGTCGGGCCTGCACGGCCTCCAGCGCGGCCTCGCCGCGGGCCAGGTCTTCGAACAGGTCGCAGGCGGCCAGCTCCAGTTGGGCGCGCAGGCTCTGGGTGGCATCCAGCGACGCATCCGCCACCTCGCGCCACAAGGCCTTGGCAGCGCTGAAGCTGCCGCGCGCCTTGAGTTGCTCGGCGCCGCGGTGACACCAGGCCAGCGCGGTCTGGGTATCGCCCGCCAAGCGCCAGTGCTCGGCGATGGTCAGCGCGTCGGGCGGCTCGTCGCCGGTCTGGCTCTGGCTGGCCAGCCACAACGCTGCGTGCCGGTGCAGGGCCGCGCGGTGCATCGCCGGCAGGGCCTGGGCCACCGCCTGGCGCACCAGATCGTGCCTGCACACCAGGCGGCCGCCACCGTCCTCGCGCAGCAGCCCGGCGGCCACGGCACGTTGAAGGCGCTGCGTCCACATCGCCAGCGCGGCGTCGTCTCGGGTATCCAGCCCCTTGATCAAGGCCGCGGCCGGCACGGGCTGCACAAAGACAGCCGATTGCTCCACGGCGGCTCGCAGGGGCTGCGGCAAACCTTCCAGCCGCTGCAGCACCAGGCGGGCGATGCGCACATGCACCGGTCCGGGCAGGTCATCGTCCTCGGCGCCCAGGCCGGCTTTCACCAGCTCGCCCAGCAGGAAGGCATTGCCGCCACTCAAGGCATGCAGGCGGTCGAGGGTGCCGGCGTCCTGCGCGAGGTGCGGCCAGCGGCTGGCACAGGCTTGCGCCACGGCCTCACGCGTGAGCATGCCCACGTCCTGCACGGCCAGACGGTTGGCGGCTTGCAGGCCGTCCAGGCTGGCCTGCAGGGCCTCGCTCACTTCATGGCGCCGGGCTGCGGCGCGCCAGGGCAGCCGGCCGCTGTGGGCCAGCATCAGCAACCACTCCACGGTGGCGGTGTCGCACCACTGCAGATCGTCCACCAGCAGCATCGGTGTCAGCGCTTCAAAGCCACGCGTCAGCGCCTCCACCAGCCGGGTGCGGGCGGTCATGGCGTCCAGCGGCGGCAAGGCCTCTTCCGGGGCCAGCTCGGGCAGCATGCGGGCCAGGTCCAGCCGATAAGGGCGGAGCGGGTGAGCGGGGTCTTGCACCAGGCGCGCCAGGGTGGCGATGTGGCTGCGCAGCACATCCAGCAGCGGCCGGTAAGGCATAGCGTGCAGGCCTTCCAGGCCGCGCAGCAGCGGCACACCGGGAAAGGCGGCTTGCAGCAGCGTCGTCTTGCCGGCGCCGGGTTCACCCAGCAGCAGCACCGCTGCGGTCGGGTTGTGCAGCAGGTGCTGCAGTTCGTGCGCGCGGCCGGGTGGGGCGTGAGCGGCATCGCCGACACCCGCGCTGGCGGCGACGCTCGACACCGGCGCTGCATGTGGCGCTTCAGGCGCATCCGCCATCGCTGATGCTGATGCTGATGCTGATGCTGACCTTGACGCAGACACCGCCGCAGCGCGCAGCCCGGCCGGAGCTTCACGGCTCCGGCGGCAAGCCTCCAGCCACTCGACCTGCAACGCGGGGTGGGTGTCTTCGCACCACTGGGCGAAGCCGGCATAGCCCGACAGCCGCCAGCCTTGCAGCCAACCGCCGGGCGACATCCGCGTCAACACGGCGCTGTCGCCAGACGCCTGCGCGGCGCGCAAGGCGGACAGGTCTGAGGGCAGCACCAGCCGCACGCGGGCACGTTCCGACTGCAAAGCCTCGACCTGATGCCAGCCCGCCAGCAACTGCTTGGCGCGGTGCAGGTTGATGCGCAGGTGGTGCAGCGCATCGGCGGGTGTGGCGTCGGGCCAGAACACCAGCGCCAGCGCTTCGCGCGTCATCCAGCCGGCCTGGGTGGCCAGCACCAGCAGCAAGGCTGCCGGCACCGTCAGGGGCAGGGGCTGCGGGGGCGCGTCAGCCGGCGCCCAGGCCGGGCCTGTCAACAAGATCAGCATGTTGAAGCCGAGTGTCGCAGCCTCGGCCGCCGGGTCACAAGCCGCACAAAGTCGTGCGCTCGCTCAGGCAACGCGCTTGCGGCGCGCCCGTGCGGCCAGCAAGCCCATGCCCGCCAGCAGCATCGCCACCTGGCTGGGCTCAGGCACAGGGGCAGCGGCAGCCACACCAAACACATCCAGTTCGCGGTAGCCGGCGTAGCCATAGTCCAGGCCATTGCTGAACTGGAAGCGCACCGTCTGCACATTGGTGGCCAGCCAACCGCCGGAGCCGGTCAGGCCGACCCGTGAGTTCGTGTTGCCGCCACGGGTGGTGGCGTTGAAAAACACGGTCGCCAGCTCGATGAACGTGGTTGGGGCCGCGGCGGTGGCATAAGACACCACATAGGCCTGGCCGCCACGGTTGCCGTCCCAGCCGGCATAGGTGTTGATGGCACTGAGGTTGTAGCCTTGCCCGCCGACGGTATCGAAGGTGAACGTGGCGGTGTGGCTTCCGTCTGCCGTCGCAGATTCCCCACCGTTGCCCTGGTTGCCCTGGCGGCCATAAATGCCGTTGTTGAACGCCACCGTGCCGTTGGCGCCTTCCTTCTGGAAGTCGCCAGCGAAGCTGGATGTGGCCAGATGGGTCTGCAGCAGATCGTCACTGGCGACCGCGTAGCCGACATTGGCCTGCTGCGCGGTGCTGATGTTGACGGCAGGCGCCGGCACGGTGGCCGCCAGGGCCTCCTCGGGCACAGCCGCCAGGGCGGCCAGCAGGCTCAGCATCAACAGCGGAGCAGGGTGGTGGATTTTCATGACAGCGTCCTTCAGGCAGTGTTGTGAAGTGGATGTGAGCCAGGTCGACACGCCGATTCTTCAAAGCCACCGTCTCAGCCGCGTCTCAGGCGGGCACGCACCGCACTTCAAACTGGGGGGGCACCGACTGTGCTGTTGTGCTGCAGACGAAAAAAAACCGGCTCCTCAGAGCCGGCTCTTTGCAGTCAACGAGTGACTGAAGATCAGTAGCGACCGCCGCCGAAGCCGCCGTTGCCGTAACCGACATCGGCGCGCTGGCCCTTGTAGCCGTCGGCGCTGTAGCTGCCGCCACCGCTCGAAGCTTCACGCGGACGGGCCAGGCTGACGACGATCGAGCGACCGTCGACCGACATGCCGTGCAGTGCGGTGATCGCGGTCTGCGCTTCGTCGGCCGAACCCATTTCCACGAAGCCGAAGCCCTTGGATTTGCCGGTGTCGCGGTCCATCATCACCTTGGCCGACGACACGCTGCCGTGCTCGGAGAAGTTGCTGCGCAGGCTGGCGTCGGTGACGGAATAAGGCAGGTTGCCCACGTAAATCTTGCTGCTCATGGGGAGTCTTTCTGTATCAGGCGCATCGTCGCGATGCGGTTGTGCGAAGCGGTCGTTCGCAGCGACTGGGGTGCTGAAGTCTGCTTGGGTGAACGCAGGAAATCAGCACACCGGGGGGTGAGGCATGCTGGTTTGCAGCCAGCCTTGGGTGACTGCAAACAGCTTGGCGGCATCGCGCGAGACAAAGGTCTTGTCGAAGCGGAACACACGGCAGTAGCTGCCGTTGCCTTGTGCGCGCTGTACCGAGAATGAGGCGCGAAAACGGCCGCAGTCGGTGAGGTGTGTCGCGGGCGAAACGACGAACTTGCCCATGGAAATGGCTGTATGTGAGATCTTGTTCAATCAAAACCGCGGGGTTGAAATCACCTGCGGGAGCATCGGACGGCTCGGTTGGCTGCTGCTCTGCAGACCAAAAGGGGCGGTGGGGCGGCAAGGTGCTACCCGTGCAAGGCGTATGACGCTTTGAGAAATCGCCGTTGGGGAAGCGATTTCCTGCATGCCAGTGTTCGCTTTATATCATTTGTGTGATATGCGGGTCAATCTATATTTCTGAAGGCATTAAAGATGACCGCTGACTGACGCTCAGCCCCGCCGCGCCTTGACCCCGATCGTGTACGCCCCGCGCCCGTCGGGTGCGTGGTGCTTCACGGTCAGCCAGTAATCGCCGGCGCCCAGCTTGCGCACGATGCGGCCATTCAGGCCCTGGCCGCGGTCGTCGTCCACCGCCAGCACGGCGCCGGGGTCGTTGGGGCCGTGCAGTGCCAGCACGGTGTTGGTGCTGCCTTCAGTGTTCATGATGCAGGTGGTGGCGGCGGTGAGCGTGAAGCGGTAGGTGTCCACCTCGCCGGTGCTGGCCAGGTCGGCCGCATGGCGGGCGGCGCCGAGCACCAGGTCGACCACGCCCGGCGCGCCGGTGCGCGGGTACTGCCGCTGCATGTAGCTCACATCCAGCGGTGAGAAGTCGGTGTTCCAGCCAATGGCGAAGCTGCCCACGGTCAGGCTGTCAGGCACCGCGTACTGCATGATCGACGTGGCATCAAAGGCGCTGTGGTTGGTGCTTTCTTCCGAGTAGGTCTGGAAGATGTTGAAGTCCACATCGGCCGTGCTCCAGCCTTGCTGGGCGTAGTACTTGTAGACCTTCGGCTTGTCCCAGGGGATCTGCCCAGACGCGGCCGGGTTCTGGTGTTCATGGATCATGCCCAGCGCGTGACCGAACTCATGGCGCACCACGCGCTCGTATTCCCGCAGGCTGGTGGACGGCTCCAGCCAACCGTAGTTCATCGTGGCTTCGCTGGCCGGCACGGTCAAGGCATCGGTGCCCACGGTCGACCATGAAAAGCCCTTCTCCGCGAAGCTGATGCGGATCTCCGCCGCGCCCTGCGTCACGAAGTCCAGCGTGAGGTTGGCATGCGCCTCCCACTGCTTGGCGATGGCCTGCACGCGGGCCTGCACCACCGGGTCGCCGTCAAGGAACTTGCAGCGGATGCGCCGACCGTTTTCCCAGAGCTTGAGCACCTCGAACGCGGCACGGGTGTGGCGCTGGCCGCCCGGGCCGCTGCGCAGCACCGTCACGCGCGTGTTGTCGACACGCTCCCGCGTGGCCACCTCGTCGGCAGAGCGACGGGCAGCCGCCAGGCCACTCAGGCCGGGCACACGGGGCGAGCAGATCTTGCAGAGTCGGGCCATGGATGTTCATTCCTTCAAAGCGATCAGAGAGATGGAGGTGGCGGTGTTTCAAGCAAGGCCAACTGGCCTTACTTGACTGGCTCGGGCGGCTCAGGCGCCACGCGCACCCAGCCCTCGCGCAGCTCACCCGGCTCGTCCGGCAGCAGCGCCGTTTGCGTGGCCGAGAGGATGGCGTCGGTGCGCCAGCTGGCCGGGGTGTCGCGCCAGAGAAAGTTCTGCGACTGACCAAACACCGACACCTTGGGCAAACGCACCTGGCCCTTGGCCGCGAGGTCGGTTTCCACCAGCACCGGCCCGGTGCGCAGTGAAGGCGCGAGGCGCGACAAACCCGGAGACACCCAGTCACGCGCCAGTGCCAGCGCCTTGCGGGGCAAGATGCCGCTGGTCAGGTGGCACTTGCCGCCGGGGTGCATCAACACCGTCAGCGTCACGGTCTGGCCCAGGTGCAGCCGGAGGGCGTCGTCGTCCTTCAGGCCCGCCAGATACGGGTGGCTCAAGGCTTGAGCCTGCGGCTGGGCGGTGCCCTTGCCGAACAAGCCGAGGTGACCCCGGTACTTGCCACTCACTGCCGCTTGGCTGGCCACCACCTTGTCCACCACATGGAACAGGCTGAAGTCGTCGTTGACGAAGTAGCCCAGCACGCCGTCGTCGCTCCGGGTGAGCTCACCGATGCGCGCCTCGAAGGCATGCCGGCGTGCGTCTTCTTCGGCCTGCGCCCAGGCGACCGCCTGCGTGGGGTCTGACAGGTCCACATCGGTGGGCGGCTTCAGCTCCAGCCGCAGCTGCGCCCGCACCACCGCCAACGGTCGGCCCACCAGGCCCGCCACATGCTCGGTGCCCAGCGAGGCCAGGCTGTCCACCGTCCACTGGCTGGTGTCAATGGCGCGCAGCAGCGCAGACAGGGCCGACATGCTTTCCAGGCCTGCAGGGGCCGTGGTGTCGGCGCGGCCTGCGGCGTCGGCCGCCACCAGGCCGGTGGCCAGCAAACCCAGCGGCGCCTCGGACGCCTTCAGGCCGTACAGCGGGCCGGCGTCCACCGGGCCCGGGCGGCCGGGTGCGGCCTCCCACATCACGCCGCCGCTGATGGGCTCATGCAGCAGTTCACCCAGCGGGGCGCCGTCCGCGCCGAACAGCTCGATGCTTTCATCCAAGTGGTCGGGCATCAGAAAGCCGACCACCGGGTTCACGGCCAGGGCGGGCTCGATCTGGTCGACCCGCGCCTCCACGCCCTCGGCGCCCAGCGGCGTGGCCGCATCCACCAGGCGGAACAACCAGCGCGCCGGGCGCAGCAGGCGCGGCGCCAGGCCCAAGCGGCCCGGGCGGGCCGGCAACACGCTGCGGCTGGGCACGGCCACTGCACCCAAGGTTTTGGCGGGCACCTCCAGCGTGCGACCAAAGGCATCGAGCAGGCGCGCGCGTCGCAGCGTCAATGCGCCTGCCCACACGCTGGCGGGCGGGCGTTGCGGCGCCGGACCAACGTTGCCGGGCCCACCCGGGCGGCGCAGACCGTCCTGCGTCACGAAGCCCAGCAGCTGGTGGCGCAAGCCGTCCAGCGAAGCGGTCAATACATCGAGCTGCTGCACCGAGGCATCCAGCGCGCGGTAAGCCTCTTCGGTGGCTTCATCGACCTGCCCACCCGAGGGCGAGGCATCAAGCTGGTCTTCAGCGGCCAGCCAGTCACTGATGGCGGCATGCAGCGTGGTGGCCGCGCCGCCGGTCAACAAGGAGCGGCCGGTCAGGGTGAGCACCTCACCGGCGACGCTGGCCTCGGTGGCGCCGCCTTGCAGGTCCACCGCACCCAGCTGCCAGGCCGCCAGCGTGGGCGGGTCCAGGCCTTCCACATGCACCTGCCATTCCAGCCACAGCGGCACCCAGGGCTGCTGCCAGTTGGTGATGGCCACCAGGTCGGGGTCCATGCCTTCAAACAGCGAATGCGGGCGCAAGGCTTCGGCCACCTGGCGCTGGGCCAGCCGGGCTGCAGCGGCCATGGCCGGGGCCTGGCTGGCGCGTGGGGTGCCACTCGTGCTGTCACGCGGCACGTCGCGCAGCACCGCCCCCAGCCCGCTGAACGCCGCCGTGCTGCCGTCGTACACGCCATCAGCGCCGAAGCGCATCAGCAGCTCCGCATCCAGCCGCGCGCGGGCGGGCTTCACCTGGTCACCCGTGGCCACGGCGTTTGCCAGCCAGTCGAGGTGGTAGGGGTCGAACAACAGCATCTCGCGGGCCAGCTTCAGCACTTCCGGCGGCAGGCCGCCGTGGTCCAGCGTGGGCAGCAGGGCCTTCAGATCGGCCACACCGGCCACGCCCTCCACCACCTGCGAAGGCCAGCGGCAACCCAGCGTACGGTCCGACGAGCCGCGTCCGTCATGGCCGTGCCGCAGGCTGCGCGAGGCGCCGCGTACCGCCACCATCGGGTCGGTGGGTGCGGTCCAGCGGGCGGCGGGGCGGTCGACCACGCGAGGGCTAAAAGCGGCGAGCGCGTCCTTGATGCGGGAGCTCGCCAGGTCCTCGATGTCGAGGTGACTCCTTGAAGCCAGGTCGGGCCGGAACTCGAGACCCAGCCGCGCGGACATGGGTTTGCTGACGTTGCTGACGTTGCTGTTGGCGGTGGCTGTGTTCTTGGCCGAATTGGCCGCGTCGGCCGATGTGCCGCTCTTGGCCGCCCCCGTGCCCGCCCTGGCCAGGCGGCCCTGCGGCAGCTGCTTGAAGCGGTCGTTGCCGGCACTGCCGGCAGGCTGCGAAAAGAACGCCGCCGCGTGCTCACCTTCTTCGAGGTTCACCAGGCCATCGGCCGAGCCCAGCTGGTTGACCCGCTGGCTGGTGAACGCGGCCAGCAGGCGCTCGGTGGCGCGTTGCTGGTTGGGCGTGGCGCCGCGTGCCGCCAGCGCGGCCAGCACATCATCGTCATGCTGGCCCATCGCCACACTCAGTGATTCGGCTGCCGGGCGCAGATCGCCCCACAACTTGCCGCCCACCGGCACGCCCACCACCACGCCATGCAGCAGGCTGCTGCGCAGGTGCCAGGCGGGTGCCTTCCAGGCCTTGGCTCCTTCGCCGATGAAGGCCGATGAGCGCTCATCCACGGCCATCTCGACCATGCGCAGGCTGCGCGGCACAAAGGGCTGGTCCGGCGTGGCGGCCACCCGTGCGGCCTGCGCCGTGCCGGCCTTGTCGAAGGTGGCGGTGGTCAGGCCCAGCGCATCGCGCCGCGCCTGTGCTTCCAGCTCCGCCACACGTTGCGCCACCTGTGTGCCCCAGTCGGTGGGCAGGGACCAGCGCAGCTTGTCGAGGTGTTTGCTCAGGCCCTTCAGATCACCCGCGTCGCCCAGCGGGTCCAGCGTCGGGTCACTCCACCAGCCGGCCACCAGGTAGCTCACGCAGCCCTGGTCCACCCCGCCGGGTGCGATCTTGTCGAGGTCTTCCAGCGTGTCATGGAAAGCGAAGCGGTTGAGCACCGCGTCGTACACCCCCGACCACGCCACGCTGCCGCCCGCCGTGCCGATGAGCGCCTCGCGGTGCACGGCCTCACCCGCCGGCGTGGCCGCGGTCGAGGCCTTGCCACCCTCGCGCCAGCTGCCCAGCGGCACCGCCACGGCCCGATCAGCTTCCAGCACCCAGCCAGTCACCACCGGCACCCGGGCGCCGCGCGGCAACACGGTGCGCAGCACCACCCAGCGGTCGGGCAGCGGCGGCAGGGCCAGCCGGTTGCTGCCCTCGCGCGCACCGTCGTCCAGCCGGCCACGCAGCAGCGCATCCGGCATGGCCCAGTGCAGGTGCACACCCGCCGGGCGCGGCGTGCCGGTGTCAAACGGCGGCGGCATGCCCGGGCCGTTTGCAGCCGCGTTCTGGCCATCGGCCGAGACCACCGGCAGCGGCAGCCGCACCATCGGTTCCTTGTGGCCGGGCGGCACCACCAGCGCCTGCACGTCCACCGGCACCAGCAGGCGAGGGTCACGCAGCAGGTGCTCGTCCCAGCTGGCGATTTCTCGCAGCGACTGCCCGGCGCGTTCCAGCGCCAGGAAGCGCGAACTGCGCAGGGCTTGCTGCAGCGGCTTGACCGGGACGAGTATCGAAATGCCGTCGGCAGGGCGGGCCGTGGTCGAGCCCGTGGACCCGCGCGGCTTGCGCACGGCGGACGGTGCCTTGGCGCCGCGTTTGGCTTGCTGGCTCATGGCCGTGCCTCCTTGATGACCTTGTCCAGGCTCACCTTCCAGTCGGCCAGCGCCACGCTGGGCCGGAAGCTGTCGAGCGCCTGAAAGTGCAGGCCCTGCTCGTCGCTCGGGTCCCCGAACACCTGCCGATACGGGAAGCGCAGCATTTGCAGCGCCAGGCCGCTGGCCGGCAGCGGTGACGCGGCATTCGGCACCTTGGCGGCCAGTCGCTTGCGCAGCTCCGCCACGTCGATCACGCCCGACGCCCCGGCGCGGAACGGCACCTCCACCGAGTTGCCGGCGGTGAGTGCATTGATGGGCGGCACCAGCGCGCCATCCGTCGCATTGCGCAGGGCCACGCGGGCCTTGCGCGCCGCTGGCGGGTCGGCAGCATTCAGGCGCACGCCGAACTGCACACCCTGGCGCGGCTCTTCGATGTGCACCACTTCAGGCAGCCCATCAAACAACACCAGCAGCACCGCAGGCGCGAGCCGCTCCATGCGCAGCAGCTTGAGCCGGTTGGGGTCGTCCTCGGCGACGGTGCTCAGGGCGTCATCGGGCAGCACGTCGCGGGCATAGGCGCGCACATGCAGCCCCGGCCAGCCCGACACCAGCCGCGAGCGCAGCAGGCAGCCGGTGATGGTGCCGGCCGGCCCGTCGAGCTGGTCACGCGCGGTGGCGGGGCCGCCGTTCAGCACCGGTGCACGCACGGCGCGCTCGGTGCGGTCGACCTCGTCGCGGATGTGCGGATACACGGCTTCGAGGTGGGCATGGTCGAGCGTGCTGACGGTGCCCACGCTCAGCGCGCCCTGCACCAGCGCGTCGGTCCAGGCGCGGTCGATGTGGAAGAAGCGGATCGACTCGACGGGCAGCAACGCCGCGTCGGGCACCAGGTAGCTGAACGGCACGCCATGCAGAAGGCGCAGGCGCGCCAGAAAGCGGCGCAGCTCACCCGGCACGACATGGTCGCCGTCGTCCGGGTCCTGGTCGGTGAGCAGGTGGGAAAAACTGGTGGCGGCCTGCATCGCCGAGCTCATGGCCGCGGCGGCATCAAGATGGAGCTTCATGGTCTCAGTCCTCCGTGCTGTCATCGACGGCGCCGGCCATCAGCTGGTCGAGCGCATCGGCGTTGGTGGCCAGCGTGGCCACCATGCGCGGCGGTGGCGGCTTGATCACCTGCGTCAAGGTGCGCTGCAGCTCCGACATCAAGCCCGCGCGCAGGCTGGGCAGATCGGCGCCGGCCTTGAGCGGCGGGGCCAGCACCACCGGGCTGGCCTGCAATGCGCCGGTCACGCCCAGCATGGCGCTGCGCTTGTTGAGTGCGCCCAGGTCCAGGCCCAGGCCGTTGGCCACGCGCTGGTCCAGCTCGGCCGTCGACATGGCCAGCGGCCGGCCCGGGTCGGCCAGCGGGCGCTGCGGGCCGAGCATGGGCTCGGTGTTGTCGGCCATGGTTTTCACCATCGTCAGGGCAACGAAGCGGCCGAGGTCAATCCGCCGCTGGCCCACGGTGGCGAGCAGCTCGGGCAGATCAAACGGCAGGGCCTGATCGAGCAGGCTGCGCACCCGTCCGACGCCAAATTGCTCGGCGCGGAAGCGCTGCAGCGACGACACCACCGACAGCTGCGACAGCGCCAGCAGCCGGCCCAGCTCGAACGCTGCGGCCAGGCCCAGGTCTTCGCGGCCGTCGGGCACCACGCTGCGCAGCTGGTCGGCGGCGTGGGCCAGCGGCAAGGTGGTTTTGCCGCTGGCGGCGCCGCGGTCGGTGGCAAAGGGCACGCAAGGGCCGCGGTACCAGGCGCGCAGCGCATCACCGCGGCGGCTCTGGTGGTCCAGGCCCAGGTGGCCGGTGGCCACCACTTCCGGCGGTGCGCGGCGCGGTGCGGGCGCCGTGTCGCCTGCCACCGCGTCTGGCTCGGGCCGCAGGGTGCCGAGCAAGCCGGTGTCCAGCGACTGCATCAGCGTCTCGAATGTGGCGCCTTCGGTGCTGGTGAAGGTCCAGTGCGCCAGCACCGGAAATTTCAGCACCTTCTCGCGGGCGTAGAACTCGATCGGCGGGCGGAAGCCGTTGGCCATCACCTCACGCACGCGGGTCATCGCGGCCGGGTCACGCGCGGCCATGGTCACCTGATGGGTGGCCTGGGCCCAGGGCGCGGCGGCGGCCTGCTGGCCCAGCGGCCGGCTGCCATCCAGCGCATGAAAGGCGGCGTTGCTGACGACCGGCGCTGCCGCGCGCGCGGCCCGGTCTGCGCGTGACATGCGGGGCGCACCCGGCACCTGAATGCCGGCCGGCAAGGCGGCGCGCGGCATCACCAGATCGTCCGGCCCGCCGGGCAGCTGGAGCTGCATCAGCGGGCGCCAGTCTTGTGCGCGGCTGAAGGCAAAGTCGGCCACCGCCAGACCGGGCTTGGGCAGCGCCGCCAGCTGGCCCTCCACATTCACCAGGCAGGCCATGTAGCGCACAGGCACTGGGGTGCCGTCTGTCTGCTCCATCACCGGCAGGCGGTTGGCCAGCACCACGGCCACCCAGCCGTCGTCGTCGGCGCCCATCAGCTCGGTGTCGCTGATGTCGACCTCGCGCACATGCGTCAGCATGGACAGGTCGTCGGCGCACGGGAAGATCTTCTTCACCACCGAGGCCGTCACCGACAGGTACAGGCCCTGGGCCACGTCCTGGTCGTTGGTGTCGGGCAGCGTGAGGCCCTCAGTCACCACCCCTGACACCGGCGTGGGGGTGGACAGGGACGCCTCGCCCTCGGCCACCAGCACCAGCGCCAGCCAGGGCTGGGCCGACACCTCGGGGCCGCCGGCCGGGTTGCGCTCCCAGGGCAGCGTGCGGCGCTTGAGCACGATCTGCGGCAGCCGATCACTGAACGCGCCTTCCGCATTGGCCGGCGGGAAGGTGCTGAGGATCTGGTCGGTGGGCATCACGTAGCGGGGCGCCGACACCCGCACATGCGTGGTTTCAGTGCCCACCGGGAAGGGCAAACCGCCCTGAGCGGTGCGCAGGGTGTAGTTGCCGGCGGTGACCTGCGGCAGCACATGGCTGTGCAGGATGAAGTGTCCGATGGCTGGCATTCAGGCGGCCTTTCTGCGACGTGTCTTGGGAAGCGGTGTGGCCGCGGGCCGGGTGGCCAGGGTGCGGGCGGCTGCGCGCTGTTGCGGGGTGCGCACCGGGCCTTGCCAATGCAGGCGCGTGGCAGCAGCCCCCTGCCCCGGTGGTGTGGGCGGGGCCAGCGGCGCCAGGGCGGCGTCCAGCCCGCGTGCAGCCACCAGCGCCAGGGCGGCTGCGGCGCTCAGGCCGGCACTGCCGAGCACGCCGGCCAGCGTGATGCCCGAGCCCGTGGCGATGCTGATCGACGGTGCGGCGGCGCCGTCCTTCGAGGCCTCTGGCACCAGGTCATAGGCCAGCACACTGCGCTGCCCCATCACCAGCAACTGCGGCGCCAGCGGCTCACCCAGTTTGTCGAGCGCCCGGGTGGCGCCGTCCAGGCCCATCAGCAGATCACCGGGCGCCGGCTGCTCGTCGTCGAGCACGATGAGCACCGAACGCAGCGGCTGGTTGAAGACCGTGCTGACGGTGGTGTCGCCCTGGGCCAGTTCGGCCCCGCGCACCCAGCCGGCTGCCGCACGTTGACCGTGGGCGGGCACCGGCGTGGCGGTGGCGTGCATCAGGCATCCGGGCGCCACGGCCGTGTTCCAGCCGGCGTACGGCATGAGCAAGCCGGCATGCCAGCCGAGCAAGCCCGCCGCAGCGCCGTCTGCACTGCCTGCGCCCAGGCCGGTGACCACGATGCGCTCGGTGCCTGGCGGCAGGCTCACGGCCTGCTTGGCATCGGCTTGCGCCGGCAGCCGGGTGTCGAGCAGGCGTCGGCCGCCCAGCCCCAGCAACACCACGCGGCAGGCCGCCCCGGTCATCACCAGGTCCGGGCGGGCCTGCTTCGAGCTGGCGTCTGCCCGCGCATTGGGCAGCTGCAGCACCACCGTCTGGCCGGCGGCCAGGCGGGCGCCCGCCTGGCGGTCACGGTCGCGGCCAGTCATTGCCTGCTGGAAGATGCTCAGGTCGGCGGCCAGTGGCGCACCGGCCCGGGCCACCACCGCGGTGGGCAAGGCGGCCTGGCCAGTGAGTGGCACACGGGACGTGGCCACCAGCGTGGTGGTGCCGTCCGTCAAGGTGCGCGACGCTGCGGGCGTGCCCACCAGCACCAGCCTGGCCGCGAACGACCGGCTGCGCTTGGCTTCCACCAAGGCCATCGTCGGCGGGGCCGTGCGCCACGCCTTGTCGCTGCCCTTGACCGTGGTGGTGGCCGCGGCCTGACCGATGCGGCCATCGGTTTGACCAGCGCTCATCAGCGCCAGCGCCACGGGCGCATCCACCACCGGGTCAGCCACCGGCAGCGGCCGGGCCTTGACCTGCAACGGCACCACCTTCACCACGGGGGATTCCAGCCCTTCGGCGAGGCTGCTGAAGCGCGGGGGTGCACTGCGTTCACCGCGCAACGCCGCCAGCGCCGTGGGCGAGGCCTGCCGCGCCAGCTGGCTGCGGGCCTGGGCCATGGCGGCCTCGACGTTGGTCACGGCCGGCACCAGCTTGCTGACGCTGATCGCCAGGTCACGCAGGCGTTTGCTGTCGGCCAGGCTGCGGCTCAGCGGCAGCGGCTTGCGCCGTCCGATGCTGACCTGGTGGTACGCCACCGGCGGCGTGGCCTCACCGGGCTGGCCGGTGGTGGTCAGGCCGATGGACTGCAGCGCCTTGATCATCTCGCCCTTGGGCATCTTGCGGTTGCTCGGATCGCCCGGCGGCCCCCACACGCCCACGGGGAAGCTGCCCAGGGGCTGCCGTTCCAGGGCAAACGGGAAGTCGTCACGCGTGACACCGTCGCGCAGCCAGGTGAACGTCACCACCGGCGCAATGTCACTGTTGCCCATCGGCCCGATGCCCAGCACACCTTCACTGTCCGCAGGCTTGGTGGTGACGGACCCATCCTTCGCCTCCGTCTTGATGAGCACCAGCGGCACCGTGCTGGTGAACATCAAGCCGAACTCGGCCACCACCACGAAGGGCTGCTCGGCCGTACCGTCGGGCGGCTTGGCGTTGGCCGCGGCGGGTTGCGCACCGCGTCCGGTGATCAGGGCCTGCGTACGAACCGGCTTGCCGGTTTCGGTGCCCAGGTACTTGGCGGTGAAGGCCTCCGCCGTCAGGTAGGCGCGCTGGGCCTGGTCGCTGCCGCCAAACTCCAGCGTCAGCTCGATGGGGCCAACCTCAAACGTGGCGCTGCCGCGGAAGTCGGGGCCCTCCACCGCGATGCGCGCACCCAGGTGCACCGAGATGGTCAGGTCGCCCAGGAAACCGAGGTCGAGCGTGACCCCCGCCGCGATGCGCGCATAGGCCATCACGTGGTAGTGGAAGGGATCGAAATACACGATGCCGTGCGCGCCGAAACGCACCTCGGCCCAGGCAGGCCCGAAGTGCGCCGAGGCTTCGAAATCACCGCCGGCCATCAGCGCTTCCGAGCTCAGCGCGAAGTAGCTGCCGGCCTTGATGACGATGCTGTCGCCGATCGCCCAGCGCAGGCCCAGGCGGGGCACCACGGGGTAGCCGTCGCGGTGGAAGTCGGGGTGGTAGCCGCCCAGCGTCATGACAAATTCGCCGGCGTGTTCGCCCTTGAACCAGATCACGTAGGCGAAGCCGCCGGTGAGCTTGATGTCGGGGTAGAGCAGCCAGGAGTTGTCGGTCAGCTGGCCCTGCACCCAGAGCACACCCTCGCTGGTCGAAAAGCGCACCATCAGCGCCAGCTCGATCGACACCAGCGCCACCTGCGGCCGTGGCAACGCCATGCGCGCCAGGCCCAGCAGATTGATGTCGAGGCCGTCGCCCACCTGCACGCCGATCACGGCGATGCCGTCGACCAGCGCGAAGCTGGTGAACGACAGGCCGCCAGCGAACCAGAAGGTGCCGCGCTGCATCGGGAAGTAGGTGCCCAGCGCCTGCAGCTTGTCCATCGGCTCGCCCGCACTGGCGCTGGGGTCGAGCATTTCGATCAGCGGGTATTCGCCGAACTTCGACAGATCGGTCGGCAGCTTCATTGCCCGGTTGATGCCGAAGCCACCACCGAGGCCGGTGAGGAAAAACGCGGGCGGGCCGCCCAGCATGCCCACCACGGCGCCTGCCGCGAAGAAGCTGGTGAAGCGCTCTTTGGTGATTTGATCCTCGCCCTCACCGTAGCCGCCGTAGAGCGTCAGGCCATACACGCCGAAGCGGCCGAGCAACATGCCGAGGTATTGAATGCCGCCGCCCGATGCCGTCTGCTTGAGCAAACCACCCGCGATCGACACGCCCGCCATGTCGGCAGCCACGGCCAGGCCGGCCAGATCGATCGCCCAGTTCGCCGGGTCCAGCAGGCCAGCGCCGCTGGTGTTGTTGAAGTTGTAGCGAAGCTGCAGGTCGTCCACCGCGCAGCTCAGCCCGAACATCGAGACCGAGCCGTCCATCAGCACACCGACCGACTGGATCTGGCCATCGCGCGTGGGCAGGTCGAGCCCGACCTGCTCCAGGTAGAGCGGGCCGAAGCCGCGCTGGATGGCCAACCACCAAGGCCCCGGCGGCTCGCCGGCCGTCAGGCTGACGGACACGCCGCCGCTGCCATGCTGCTGCACCGCCAGCGCCGGTGAAAACGCAGGCCGCGGCGGGGTGGGGCCGCTGTCGCGCATCAAGCCCTGGGCGATGGGGTTGTTGCCGCCGGCACCGGCCATCGGCACCGCCAGATTCTGGAACTGCAGCTGGATGCCTGCACCAGTCAGGCCGGTGCTGTCGATGCCGCCGTACAGGTGCAGGGCGACCGTGTCGATGCTCAGGCCGGTGTCGAGCAGCGGGCCGGTGGCCTTGCCCACGCGCAAGCCCAAGCCGTTCACCACCAGGCTCGGCGAAAAAGCCAGCGTCGGGGTGGTAGACAGGAAGCCCACGAACAAGCCCCCGTCGCCCGGCGGGTCGGGCGTGATCCAGCGGTCATCGTTTTCGAGCCACAGGCGCACCTCGCCATCGACCAGCAACAGGCGCTGCGACAAGCCCAGCTGCAGGCCGAGTGGCCCGTCCGGCGCCAGCTGCAGCAGCGACACGGTGAGGCCGTCCACCGTCAGCACGATGCCGGCGGACACGATGTTCTTCAGCAGCGCCAGCACGCGCGGCTGAACGCTGCTGAGCGTGGCCTCGAACAGGCCGGTGTCCAGCTCGAAGCTGCCCGACGCGTCTTTCAGCAGCACGCCCTTCAGCAGCTCACCCACGCTGCTGGGCGCGTTGCCCACCGGCGTGTTGAGCAGTTGCGTGACGGCCGGCTGCGCCAGCGCCACGGCTGCCGCCAGTTCCAGCAGCAATTGCACGGCGCGCTGGGCGACCTCGGGCGGCACGGCAGGCGCACCCACCACCGGCAAGGCAGGTACGTCATGCGGCGCGTTGAAAGGCCCGTCGCTGGCCACCAGGTGGAAGGTGCCGTCATCCAGCTGGCGGCACACAGACAGGCGCCTGAAGGGCGCCGCTTCGTCGAGCAACAAACCGACGCTGACCTGCCGCGTACGCCCCGGCGCCGCGCCGGCCACCACGCTGAACCACGGTCGCAGGTGCGCGCCGCCGATGTCGATGGGCTCGAGGCGCACGGTGGCGTCCACGGCCTGCACGCCGGCGTCAGACAAGGTGAAAGCCGCGTCGAGCAGCAGCACGTCGGGCACGATCAGGTTGATGACCGCCAGTTGCACGCTGCCCGTGGACGGCGTCCAGGTGAGGCTGAACACGCCGACCTCGCAGCGGATGGCGGCGCCTCCCGACGAGTCAGTGCTGCTGAGGGTGAGCGCTGCTGGCACCACGCCGCGCAACGCCGCCACCAGCGGCTGCAAGAGAGCCGCCGAGGCCCCCGGCGCCGCGGCCTTCAACGCCGCCACCGGCGCCTGGGCCCAGGCACGCAAGGCGGCCGCATCGAACCGGGGTGGTGAGCCGGTGCGCAGGCGCATCAAGTCACCCACCTGCTGCACCAGCGGCCCGACGTTGGCGGCCTGCGCAGCCAGGGTGTCGAGCAGGAAGGGCAAGGCCGCTTCCACTGCAGACCCTGCTGCGCCAGCCAGGCTGCCCAGGCCTGCAAACGGCAGCAAGGACACATCTGCCCCGCTGGCCGGACGCAGGAAGAGGCGGACCTGGCCGTTGTCGAGCGCCAGGTGCAGCGCAGGCCGGCCGGCCGATGCCCCGGGCAGGCCGAGGTGGGCTGCCAGTGCAGCCACTGGCGACTGACCCGCCGTGAGCCACAGCCCGGCGGTGAGGCCCAGCTGCAAGTGCGGCTGACCGGCGGCGGGGGCCACCCAGGCGGCGGCGTCGATGGCCAGTGAGAGCCCGCTGCGCGGCCCATCCACCAACCAGCTGACGCTGACGCCCGGCAGCACCACCAGCGTGGCCGGGGCGCCCGGCGCAGCGGCGGCCTGGCCCCACAGCAGGCGCAGTGCGTTCAGCAGTTGCGGGCCGCGTTGCGCGAGGGCGCTGGCCGCGCCTTGGCGTTGCCACCAGGCCGTCGGTTGATCAAGCCAGGCCAGCAAAGGCCGCACCGGGCGCAGCGCGCCCGCGGCCACCTCGCTGGCGGGCACCAGCAGATCGAGCGCGTCCAGCGCCGCTTCCAGCACCGGCGCCAGCACCGTGTCGGCTGAACGCAGGCCTTGCAAACCGGCCTGGGCCACCACGGCGGGCAGCCAGCGCGCCAGCAGGCGCTCAACCGCCGGCACATCGGCCACCGGCCACAAGGCCACGGCCTGGGCCGGGCCGCTGACGGGCAGCCACACCAGGCGCACGGTGGGCGCGGCGCCGGCCACGGGCGCATCCATTTGCAGTTGCCAGTGGGCTTGCGATGCCTCCGGCGCACGCACGCCGAGCTGGAACTGGCCCGTGCAACCGGCGGGTGAGCAGGTGAGGTCGAGCAGCCAGCCGAAGCGGCCGGCGTTGGGGCCACCCGCCTGCACACGCACGGTGCCGGTGGTGAGGTCCACCGACGCCCCCAGCGGGCCGAGCAAGGCACGCAGCGCATCGGCCAAGGCACCGCCGGGCGCGGCCAGGCGCTGACGCAACAAGCCCAGCGGGTCGAGCACGAGTTGATCCAGCGCGTCGGCCACCAGGCCACCTTCCGCAGCCAGCAGGCCCAGCTCTTCCAGCACGTCGCCCAGGGCCACGGCCAGTGAATTGCCCACATCGGCCTGCACACGCTGCATGACCGCGGAGAGCAGCACCCGCGCTTCGGGCAAGGCCGGCACGGCATCGGCGCCGGTGCCCAGCACCAGGCGCTCCCAGCGCTGGCCAAACAGGCGGGCATCGTGGAGGGTGATCGTCGTTGTTGCGGCGCTGGTGGCCGAGCCGTCGCCGTCCAGCGGCAGCACCATCTCCACCGACACGGCGCGCAAGGCCATCTCGGGGCGGGCCATCAGCCAGCCTTGGCGGTCGGCCAAGCCCAGTTGCACACGCAGTGTGCGGGTAGCGGCCACCACGCCGGCCGGGCCCACGTCATGTGCCAGCAAGAGCAGATCGGCCTGGCCGGTGATGCGCACATCGCCGGCGGCCTGTACAGGCAGGGGCCAACGCAAGCCGGCGCGCCAGCCGGTGGGTGCAGCAGCCAGCAGCGGCGCAAGCGCTGCGGCTGCCGCTGCAACGGCGGCCCGGTGGTTCAAGCCCGCCGCCACCACGGCAGTGAGGGCATCAGCCACCTGGGCTGCTGTCAGCACGCCAAACACCGCGTTCACGGCCAGGCCCGCGCGGGGCGCCGGCAAGGCCTGCGGCGGCAAGCGCAGCTCGGCCGTGGGCTCGGGTTGATCGGCCAGCGGCAGCAGGCCGTCCAGCAGCGCGCGGCCACGGGCCAGGTCGCTGTTTTCGGCCGGCGCGCCGGTGGCGGGCGGCGGCGGCAGCAGGCGGCCCAGCAGGTGCACGGCATCAGCCATGGGCTGCTCGGTCAGCACACGGAGCGAGATGTCGGACAGCGGCGTGCCCACCAGCACCAGGTCGGCCACGGCCGGGCATTGGTCAGCCGCGATGCGCGCGGCGTGGCCGGCACCGGCCAGCGCCACCAGCGCGATGGCGGGGTCGATGCTGGACAGGTGATTCAACACGCGGGACAGGCGCGCGGCCTGCTGAGCGGTGCCGTCGTCGGTGTCGCCCGGTGCGCGGCAATCGGCACGGCTGCCCAGGGCCACGAACCACACGCCGGTGGCAGCGGTTGGCAGGGTGAACATCGCCGGGCTCAGGCCGCTGCCGGTGAGGTTGATGCGGCGATCGGCGGGCATGGCCGCCCAGGCCTGCTCCCCCACGGCCACATGCACCACGAGGTTGGGCACGCGGCCGGAGATGACGGCCACGTCGATCTGCTCCCACAGCTGCGTGGCAGCAGCGGCCAGCTGGTGCAGACGCACGCCGGCCGGCACAGCGCTGCCCACGGGCGGGCGCAGGCGGCCGTCGCCGTCTGCACAGCGGTTGGCGAAGCGCTCCAGGCCGTCCTGCAACTGGTCTTGAAGGCGATGGCGCAGCAGGTCGGCCAGGTCCGGCGCGCGGCGGGCATCGGCCTGCAAGGCCGCCAGCCATTGCGCCGGCGTGAGGGCCGGCAAGCCGGGCAGCCAGTTCTGCAGCAGATCGCGGGCGGCGTTCAAGGCAGGTGCCGGGCCGGCCGGTGGCAACCAGGCCACCAGCTCGGGCAGCAGGGCTGCAGCGGGGGTGGCGGGGCCGGCCAGGGCCAGGCGCCACGGGTCGTCCGGGTGGCCGGTGCCGGCCAGGGTAGCGGGCAGCGCCGGGGTGCTGCCCAGCAGGTCAGCCAGCCAGCCGAGGGCGCGCGGGGCCAGCGGGCTGGCCAGCAAGGGGCGCAGCCAGGCCTGCAACGCAGCGGCGGGGTTGGCCACCAGGTCGGCCAGGCGCAGCGGCGGGTGGCTGCCAGACGGCGGTGGCGTGGGCTGCCAGCCCAGCAAGGCGATGGCCTCGGCCAGCGCCGGGTGCACGGCCACCGGCTGGCTCAACAGATGAGCCAGCAGGGCCTGCAGCGCATCCCAGTCGGCGGCGGGCAGGGTCAGGCGACCAGCCGCATCCAGCCGCGGCATGACCAGCGGCAAATCCCCGCTCGGCAGCGACAACCTGGGCGAAGGCAGCAGGCACTGCGCCTGCAGGCCGGTGGCGGGCAGCCAGTGCAAGTCCAGCCCCAGGCCATCGGCCAGCAGCGCCGCACCGGCTTGCAGGGGCAGACGGATGCGCGGCGGCGTGGCGCCGGCTTCGGTCAACATCAGGCGAGCCTGGGCGGCGGGCAGCAGCTCGGCGCTGCGCACCAGCACATCCAGCTTCAGCAGCGTCACGCGCAGCCGGGTGGCGGCGTTCAGGGCCACGGCGCGGGCATCGACCGCGTCAAGGCGGGCCAGCACCACGGCGTCCAGCCACAGCACGGAGCCGTCCACCGCCAGCTCCAGCGCCAGTTCGGTCTGCCGGGTGGCGTCTTGGGCGCGATGCAGCGGCAAGTGCCACGGGTCAGCCCGGGTGCCACTGCCGGTGATGGCGGGCAGCGCCGCGCCGGCATCGGCCAGCGCGGTTTGCACCGCTACCAGCAAATCACGCAGCTCAGACGGCCGGCTCATCAAGGCGCGCCAGTGGGCGGCCACGGCGCGCAGCGGGTCGTCGAGCAAATCGTGCAAGGCCACGGGCGCCAGACCCGACGGCGCCTGCAAACCCAGCAGCCGGCGCACCAGGCCGAGCACGTCACCCAGGCCGGCGAGCAGGCTGTCGGCGAGGCTGGCCACGGTGGTGCCGGCCGCGTCGATGACGGCATCGGGCGTGCTGAGGTCGAGCGTGGCAAAGCGCTGCGCGCCGATGACCACGCCATCCGCCGCGAGCAGGAAGCGCAGCTGGCGGTTGGCGTCGAGCTCGAAGCCGATGCGCACGGTGTCGACGTGCACGGCCGGCGGGCCCGACACATCCAGCACCGGTGTGCCGGGTGCGGGCAAGCCGGCCTGCGCCCACACGGCCAGGCTGGGCAGGGCCAGCAGGCTGCCATCCACCAGATCCGCACGGAGCAGCGCCGCGCGGATCTGCACCGGCGTGGCGGCGGGCCCGAGCCGCACGGTGAGCGCGGGGGTCAGTCGGGTATGGCCGGACGGGCCGGTGTCCACGCCAATGGCCAGCGATACCGCAGCGCTGCCGCCGATGGTCAGCTGCACCGCATCGCCCACCACCTGCGCGCCCAGCAAGGTGGCCAGATGGCCCATCCAGCGCGTGCGCATCGGCGCCTGGCCCAGCACCTGCTCCAGCCATTGCGCCAGCGCCAGCGGGCCGCGCTCGAACAGGCCCTGCAGCGGGAAGTCGGGCAGGTCATCGGTGCTGCGCAGCCCCAGCAGCCCGGCCAGCGCCTGCACCGCCGGCGGCCCGGCTTCGGCCTGCGCCTGCAGCAGCGCCAGCACGAGGTGCAGCACGGCTTCATCCAGCTGATCTACCCCGGCGGCGCTGACGAACACATCACGCGGCGCAGGCGCGCCAGGCAGTTGCAGGCCCTGCAACATCAGGCCGAACACGGGCGGCTGCGTGTGATCGTCAATGGCGGTGGGCGCATCAAGCGACAAGCCGATGCCACCCAGCCGAGGCAGGCCCGGCACTGGCGCTGCGGTGTCGAGCGTGACCTGGGTTTGCACGCGCAGGCGCCCACCCGGCGCACCGAGCAGCAGCAGCGCCCCCACCGGCGCGCTGGCGTCTTCGCGGAAGGCCCGGAACAGCGGCACCATCAGGCGCGTCTGGCTGATGGCCGGGGCGGTGGTGCGCACCGTCAGGCCCACGCCGATGTGCAGGCCGTCCAGCGGCCGCGCGTCCACCGTCAGCGCCAGGTCCACCGGCGGGTCGGTCAGGGTGATGAGCGGCAGCCAGGTGATGCCGTCCACCTCTTGCCGCGCGGCGCCACCCAGCGCTTCGTCGATGAAGGCCATCAGGGCCTCGCGCTGCGCCGGGTTCGACAACACCCGCGTCAATGACGCCGCCGGGTCAGAGAACCAGTCGGGGTTGGGGTCTTCGCCATCAAACAAACCGAGGGCGGCGGCCAGTTGGCCCAGCAGGCCCAGATCACTGCGGTGCATGCTCATCAGGTCACCTCGAAGGTCACAGCTTTGCCGACTGGCCGGTGAACCGGTGACGGGCCATGGGGAGAATCGTCAGGCCCTTGGACGTGACCATCACTTCAACGGGCACCAGCACCTGGCCGCGCGCGTCTTTGCCGGCCGCCGCAGCCAGGCCGCTGAACAGGCCCAGCACGCACTGCCAGGCGAAGGCCACCAGCGCGTCGCCCCAGCGGTCCACCACCAGGGTCGGGCCTTCAGGCACGCGGTGGGTGGCGGCGAACAGGCCCGCGGGCTGGTCGGGGGAGCCGCAGACGAAGGTGATGCGCACCCGGGCGTCACCGGTCTGATCACAGCGCACCGCCAGGGTCAGGGCCAGCACGCCGTCGTCGATGGAAACGTCGGAGGGTTCCAGGGCGACGGCCAGCTCGTCGCTGCCATCGACCCAGACAACCTCCTTGCGCAGGCTTGGCCGGTACAAACCCGCCGCCTCACGCATGGCCACCGCCAGCAGCTCCCGGGCGGTGCCGCCGCCCATTTCGATCGGGGGATGCAGCTGACCTTCGGTCAAGGGCGCCCGCACGGCGGCCAGGGTGAGGGCCGTGTGTTGCTGTGCAACAAATTTCAGGTACTCGGTGGCGATGCTGGCAGGCATGTTTGGCGGCTCGACTGTGTTGAAAAATCAACAGGCCACACGGCCGACGCGGACTTGCGCCAAGGCTCGATCACCTGCCACTGACGGACCAATGTAGGAGGGCAGCCTCCAAATGGGAGCCCCTACCAAGGCCGTCCGGAGGGCCAGCTCACCCCCTAAGACAGAGGTGCCAGCAGGCCTCGTGAAGCTTTGCGCCACGGGCCTGATCTGCTACGCGCGCCAGACTCCAAACCCAACCAGATCCACCCCAAAAAAGACCCGCTTGTTTTTTCAGAATGCAAGAGAGAGTTCCCCGGTTCTGGTTACCCCACCCCTAGAACATCAATAGCAACGTTCAGACGCACGTCATAAATTGAGGCTTCAGCTTTATTTGGCGAGGAGCCTCCTCATGTTCTCGAAGTCGTTGTCCAGTGCGTGCCTGATCGGCTGCGCCCTGACCATGAGCCTGGTGACTGTGGCGCAAGCCCAGGAAGCTGCTACCGCAGCGCCCAGCGATACCAACTCCGGCATGCGCGTCAGCGTGGATCCGGTCACCAAGGAAATCCGGCCTGTCAGCGCCGCTGAGTCACGTGCACTGGACCGCAAGTCCGGCGTCGACGCGTCCAGCCTGCAGCGCAGCAAGCCTGTGACCCTGACGTCCAAGGCCACCGGTGCCCGCGGCGTGCGTCTGAGCGAAGAGCACATGAGCTCTGCCGTCGCCACCATCTCGGCCGATGGCAAGCTCCAGATGGAATGCATGGAAGCCGGCGACCACGCTGGTCATGCCCACGCCGCTCCTGCAGCAGCACGCAAGGAGTCGAACCTTGAATAAGCATCTCTCTTTCTCCGCCAAGGCCCTGTGCGCCGTGGCGATGGCCGTGGCCGCCCTGGGTGCGCAAGCAGCTGGCGCCAAGGCCCGCCTGCTGATCGTCAACGGTGACCCCGCTGGCGTCGGCTTCAACGACACGACCCCGGCCACGCCGGTGGGTGGCAACCCCGGCACCACGCTGGGCGAGCAGCGCCTGTTCGTGTACGACTACGTGGCCAAGAAGTGGGCGCGCGAGCTGCCCCCGGGCCCGCCGATCCGCGTGGCTGCCAGCTGGCAAGCCCTGACCTGCACGGCCTCCAGCGCCGTGCTGGGTTCGGCCGGTGCCTACAACGTGTGGCGCAATTTCCCGAACGCTCCGAAGCAGGACGTCTGGTACTCGTCCGCGCTGGCCAACACCCTGGCCGGCAGCGACCTGGACGAAGGCGCTGATCCGGAAATCATCTCGCGCTTCAACGTGAACCTGGGCACCCCGGGCTGCCTGCCGAGCTCGCCGTTCTACCTGGGCGTGGACAACGTCGCCCCGGCTGGCCACATCAACTTCGCCATCGTGCTGCTGCATGAGCTGGGCCATGGCCTGGGCTTCCAGGCCCTGACCAGCGGCTCGACCGGTGCACGCATCTCCGATGGCTCGAACGCCTACCCGGCGATGTGGGAATCGTTCATGTACGACAACACGGCTGGCAAGTCGTGGGCCGACATGACCGACGCCGAGCGCGTGACCTCGGGCATCAACACCGACAACCTGGTGTGGACCGGCGCCAACGTGCTGGCCGACGCCCCGAAGGTGCTGAACGGAACCCCGTTCCTGAAGCTGTTCTCGCAGGCTGCACCTGATGTTGCCGGCACCTACCCGGTGGGCACGGCCTCGTTCGGCGCCCCGGTGACGACGACCGGCCTGAAGGGCGACATCGCTCCGATCGTCGACCAGCCGGACGGCGTGACGGGCCTGGCCTGCACCGCGCTGAGCCCTGAGAACGCGGCAGCCGTGGCCGGCAAGGTCGCCTTGGTCGACCGTGGCACCTGCGCCTTCACCATCAAGGCGAAGAACGTGCAGAACGCTGGCGCCGTGGGCGTGCTGGTGGCCGACAACGTGGTGGCTGGCCTGACCGGTCTGGGTGGTGCTGACTCGACCGTCGTGATTCCGGCTGTGCGCATCCTGAAGACCGACGGCGCCAAGATCCGCGCTGGCGTGGCTGCAGCAGGCGCCGCTGGCGTTCGTGGCAACCTGCGTGTCGACAACAACGTCCGCTCGGCGTCTGACGCCGCCGGCCGTCCGCGTCTGTACGCACCGAACCCGTACCAGTCGGGCTCCTCCGTCTCGCATTGGGATACCGCCGCCAGCCCGAACCTGCTGATGGAACCGGCGATCAACGCCGACCTGACCCAGAAGGTCAAGGCCCCGGTGGACCTGACGCTGCCCCTGCTGAAGGACATCGGCTGGCCGATCGGCCAATAAGTTGCCAGCCGCGGCAGCCTGCAACTGCGGGCTGAATGCGGACTGAAGGTACCAAGGGCCGGGTGGCAACACCCGGCCCTTTTTTTGTTGCCCGGAGGGGCCGCTTAACATCCGGGCACCTCCAGCCGGGCCGATGCGGCCCTTGACGTTGATCCCGCATGCGCCTGCCTCGCCTTCACGCACTTCTCCCCGCCTTGCTGATGCTGAGCGGCCCAGCCATTGCGGCGCCGCTCGACACGGCCACGACAACGGCCACCACCACCACGCCGGGCCAAGCCACGATGGCCGCCAACTCCTGGGGCACCTGGTCGGGCGACATGAGCTTCGGCCTGTCCTTCAACAGCTCGAGCAGCCTGTCGCGTCGCACCACGGCCGATGCAGAACTGCTGCTGACCCGCCCCGACAGCGACATCAGCTTTGACCTGGCCTTTGACCGAGAGACGGTGAAGGTGCCGGGTCAGCAAGCCGAACTGGACCGCGACAAGTACGACGTCAACGTGAAGTACCGCCACACGCTGTGGGATGCCGACACCTTCGTCTACCTGTCGCCACGGCTGCGCCACAACGTGTATGGCTACTACGTGCGCACCAGCGCGCTGCGTGCCGGCCTCGGCCACCGCTGGCAGACCGGCCGCGACCTGAACCTCACGCTCGAAGGAGGCACCGGTTACCGCCATGCCCGCCTCTACAACGACGGCACCGCCAACGAGGTGCTGTTCACCGTGGCCGGCCGCGCGCGCTGGCAGGTGAGCCCCGGCGTGCAGCTGCGCCTGAGCGTGGTGCATGAACAAAGCCGGCAGGAGCGTTACCGTACCGTCGACATCAGCCTGCGCTCACGCTTGACGGATCATGTGGGCCTGCAGGTCAAGGCCAGTCACAGCCGCGGCTTCCCGTTCAGCAGCATCGAGCCCGACGGCGAGACCGAGCTGGATGTGGGCGTGAGCTACGAGTTCTGAACCATCCACTCCGGGAGATCACCATGCGCCGCTTCCATGTCCACACCAGCGCCCCCAGCCGTGCCCTTGCACTGGGGCTGCTGACCTTGTGTGCCACCACCGGCCTGCGGGCCGAGCAGATCGGCGCCGTCGACACGGTGTTCAAGTTCATCGGGCCCGACCACAAGATCGTGGTGGAAGCCTACGACGACCCGAAGGTGGCAGGCGTGACCTGCTATGTGTCGCGCGCCAAGACCGGCGGCATCAAGGGCGCGCTGGGCCTGGCGGAAGACAAGTCGGAAGCCTCCATCGCCTGCCGCGCCGTCGGGCCGGTGTCGATCGGCAAGCCGCTGCCCGAACAGGAAGAGGTGTTCAGCGAGCGCATCAGCCTGGTGTTCAAGAAGCTGCGCATCGTGCGGATGGTGGACACGCCGCGCAACACGCTGGTCTACCTGACCTACTCCGACCGGCTGATTGAAGGCTCTCCGCAGAACTCGGTGACCGCCGTGCCGGTGGACCGCGGCACGCCGATTCCGGTCAAGTAAACCAGCCGACGAGGGCTGGTGAGCGCGCGTCAGGCCTCGCGGCCCGACATGCGCATCTGCCGCGCGGTTTCCTCGTCGCGGGCATCGTCGATTTCACGCAGCACGCTGCGCAGATCAACGCTGGCCAGCTCGGGCTCGAAGTGGCCGGTCAGCGGGGTATCGGCCTGCAGCATGCCGCGCTGATAGAGGCTCCACATCTCGGGGCCGTAGGCAGTGTTGAGCAGCGCCGGCTCGAAGCGGCCGAAGAAGTTGCGCAGGTTGTCCACGTCGCGCAGCAGCATGCGGGCGGCGTGGTTGTTGCCGGCGGCGTCCACGGCCTGCGGCAGGTCGATGATGACCGGGCCGTCTTCGGCCAGCAGGATGTTGAACTCCGACAAGTCACCGTGCACCGTGCCGGCCGAGGCCAGCATGCGCACCACCTGGCGCAGCAGCGTGTCGTGGTGGCGTGCGGCATCTTCCCGGGTGAACTCGACATCATTGAGGCGTGGCGCGGCATCACCATCGGCGTTGGTGACCAGCTCCATCAGCAGCACGCCGTCATGGAAGTTCAAGGGCCGGGGCACGCGCACGCCTGCCGCAGCCAGGCGGTACAGCGCGTCCACCTCGGCGCTCTGCCAGGCCTCTTCCTGGGCCTGCCGGCCGAAGCGGGTGCCCTTGGCCATGGCGCGCGCCTGGCGGGTGTTCTTCACCTTGCGGTTTTCGGTGTAGTCCACGGCTTGCCGGAAGCTGCGGTGGGTGGCTTCCTTGTAGATCTTGGCGCACAGCGTTTCGTCACCGCTGCGCACCACGTAGACCATGGCTTCCTTGCCGCTCATGAGTTGTCGAACCACGGTGTCGATCAACCCTTCTTCGATCAGCGACTGCAGTCGGGGAGGTGCTTTCATCACCCATTGTGCGCGAGGCTGTCATCGCTGCCGGGCTCGATGGCGTTAGGGAGGTGTCTTCCACACCCGAGGCATGCTGCCATGACCGCCTATCCACGCGCCACCCGGCTGCTGTCGCTCGCCACCACCCTGTTGCTGGGCGCAGCGCTCAGCGGCTGCATCGTGGTCACGCCGCGCGGCTATCACCACGGCTGGCGGCCCGGCGTGGTGGTGGAAGCTCCGCCGGTGATCTACCCCGGCGGCGGCCCCCGCGGTGACTGGGATCACGGTCGCGGCGATGACCGCTGGGGTGGTCGCCGCTGACCCTGCGCGCCACACCGGCAGAATGGGGGGATGCCGTTGGTTTTGCCCCTTGCTGTTTTGTTGATCCAGGCCCTGTTGATGGGCCTGATGCCGGCCGACATTCCGACCATCGCCTACCTGGCCATGGTGATCGTGCCGGTACTGTCCGGCGTGTGCGTGCTGCTGCGCGCATACCGTGAAGCCAAGCACGCGCGCAGCGGCTGGTTGCTGCTGGCCTTCGCCATCTTCATCTGGACCGGCGGTGCCGCCGCCAACCTCTGGCACGAATGGGTGCTGGGCCGCCAGAACGACATGTACCGGGAGGCCATGCTGGCGTTCCATCTGTCGGCGGTGCCGCTGCTGCTGCTGATCGCCACGCCCTGGCGTGCAGGCTGGTCTGAGCCCATCCGCTGGGTCGACGCAGGGCTGTCGCTCGCGCTGGGTGTCAGCTACTTCCTGCTGACCTGGCAAAGCCTGACCGCCCGCGGCGCCCCGGATGAAGCCAGCGTGGCCGTGATGGTGTGGCTGGTGGATGCGCAGAACCTGTTCGTGGCCGCCGGCGCCGTGGTGCGGTGGCGCGCCGCGCAAGAGCGCGCCGAGCGCGACCTCTTCACCGCCGTGGCCACCCACAGCGTGGTCTACATGGTGCTGGCGGGGCTGAACAACCACTGGGTAGCGGCGCAGGGGCCGGAGATCAGCTCGGCCATCACCGTGGCCTTTGCCCTGCTGATGACGCTGGCCCTGCGGCCTGCCGGCCCCATGATGCTGAGCCAGGTGCCCCTGCGCGTGGTGCTGATGGTGCGCAGCCTGAGCCCGGTGATGATTGCCGGCGCGCTGCTGGGCGTGTCGCTGGTGCTTGTGCCCTTCGATTACCCGGCCGGTGTGGTGGGGGTGCTGGTGTCGGTGCTGGGCTATGCCTTGCGCAACACGCTGGCCCAGGCCAGCACGCTGGCGAATGGCGAGCTGCTGCGGCGTGAACATGACGCCCTGCAATCGGTGGCCTTCACCGATGCGCTGACCGGCGTGGCCAACCGCCATTGGCTCGATCGTTCATTGAACGAGGCCTGGCGCCGCGCTCTGCGTGAGCGCCACAGCATGAGCGTGCTGATGATCGACATCGACCACTTCAAGCTGCTGAATGACCGCTACGGCCACACCACCGGTGACCACTGCCTGCGCGAAGTGGCCGAGGCCCTGAGCAGCGCGCTGGTGCGGCCCGGCGACCACCTGGTGCGTTATGGCGGTGAGGAGTTTCTGGCGATTCTGGAAGACGCTGATGCGAACGGCGCCCTGGTGGTGGCCGAGCGCATGCGTCAGGCCGTGGCGGCCCTGCGCCTGGAGCACATGGACAGCGCCAGCGGCCTGCTGAGCGTCAGCATCGGCGTGGCCAGTGCCATGGCGGTGTCCGGGCGCGCGCCCATCACGCTGGTGGAAGCCGCAGACAAGGCCCTCTACGACGCGAAATGCCAGGGCCGCGACCGCGTGATCGTGGCCGCCGGCGCAGGCAGCGCTGACACGAAGCAGGCCTGAGCCACCCAGTAGGTGACCAGCACCCAGAGGCTGTCCATCGGCACCGGCCCGGCGAACTTGTTGATGGCGATCAACGAGTCCGACAGCATGAACAGCAGGCCCCCACAGGCCGCCAGTCGCGCCCCCGACACCTGCGCCGCTTGCGCGGCATCCTGACGCAGCGCCTGCCAGCGGCCCGCTGCCAACGCTGCCATGCAGCTCAGCGCCACCACGTACACCAGCACCGGCGGCTGAAGATCAGCCGGGATGGACGGCCACAGCCAACCGAGCACGGCCGCCGCCGCCACCGCATTGAACGCCAGCGCCGGCCACCACCAGACGCGGTGCCCGCCCCGGGTGAATGCCACGATGTAGGCGAGGTGCGCCAGCATGAACGACCCCAGGCCCGGCAAGAAGCCCGACACCGGCCACATCAGCGCCACATCACCCGCCAGCGAGCACACCAGCGCCCGGCGGATCCACGGCTGCATCGGATGGCCCGCGCCCCTCGGCCAGGCCCAGAGCATCAACAACAACGTGGTGGCCGGCTTGAAAACATAGTTCAGCCAAGGCTGGCCCAGCGCCCACGGCGCCGACACAATGGCCAGAACGCCAGAAATGGCCGCCAGCAGCAACACAGGTGGAAAGTTCATGGTGGGCAGTTTCCCAGCCCGCCGGGGCAGCAGCCATCCGGGGCAACAGCAATGACAAAGGCTGCCATCGCCATCTGTGCCAACCACTTTGCATGACGCTCAACAGCCCGCCGGAGCGGCCGATAAGCGCCATGGCCCGGCATGTGGCCGGAGCGGGAATTCAATCGAGTGGACATCGAGGACGCGTACGTCGAGCTGGGGGTGCAACGCACTGCCAGCGAACAAGAGGTCAAGGCCGCATGGCGCAAGCTGGTGTCCCAGTGGCACCCCGATCGCCATCCGGGCCCGATGGCCGTGGCGCGCATGCAGCGCATCAACCTGGCCTACCAGCTGATCCGCGACCAAGACCCGGCGGAGGATGCCCCTGCGCCCCCACCGCAGGCATCGCCACGGCCACCACCGCAGGCCGAACCCCCAGCGGCACCACCCGCCGGACCACCGCCGCCACCAGGCCCGCCGCCGCGTGCCGTGCGGCGAAGCGTGAAGCTGACACTGGAAGAAGCAGCGCTCGGCTGTACGCGCTTGCTCAGCGGCTTCTTGTCGTCGACCTGCGAGCCCTGTGACGGCCGCGGCGTGCTGCGCCACACCCACGATTGCAGCAACTGCAACGGCACCGGCACGGCACGCGCACCGGGCTGGGTCGGCTTGTTCAGCCTGCCGGGCGAATGCACGGCGTGCAATGGCAGCGGCAAGACACGCGTGCCCTGCGCGGCCTGCCAGGGCACCGGCAAGGCCGCCTCGCTGCCTTGGCGCCTCACCGTGCGCATACCGGCAGGCGCGCGCCAGGGCGACGTGCTGCATGCCGACGGCAGCCAGGCCAGGGCGGGCCACGGTGCGGTGACGCTGGACATGACGATCGATCTGCTGCCGCATCCCTTGTTCAAGCTGGATGACGACGGCCTGCTGCACATCAAGGTGCCCATCGACGGCTTCGGCTGGATGGCGCAACGCGCCGTGGACATCCCGACCCTGGACGGCCTGCGAACCCTGCGGCTGGTGCGCGAACAGCTGCACTACCGCCTTCCGGCAGCCGGCTACCCGTCTCGCAAGCCCGGCTTGCGCGGTGACCTGGCGGTGGAGGTGGAGCCGATCTTTCCGGCACGACTCAGCAGTGAGCAGCAGCGCCTGCTGGATCAGCTGATGGCGGCCTCGGCCGGCAGCGACGAAACCGCGCCCGACCCCCGACTGGCCCAGTGGAAAAAGGACCTGCAGGCCTGGCAACGCAAGCACCAGCAGCAACAACGCAAACGCTGAGGGCGGTTACCGCACAGACGCCCCGTCGCATGAAAATCAGGCTATGGCCCTTGTTGACGCCATTTGGGCCTTTGGACCTACCGATCAGGGGATGCGACATGAACGGGCTTGCCATGACCTCCACTGCCACGGCCGCCGCACTGGCCATTGGCACCGTGACCAACGACGACACTCCCAGTCAACAGGCGCTGTGGCGGGAGATCCAGCGCCTGCGCGCACTGCTGGCCCACCAGGAGCATGCGCTGCTGGCGAGCCGCCTGCGCGAGGAGGCATCGCGCCACTCAGCCTTTCACGACACCTTGACCGGCCTGCCCAACCGCCAGGCCTTTGACCAGCGCTCCACCGATGCGTTGAGCACGCACCAGCATGCCGCTGACGGCTTCGCGCTGATGTACATCGACCTCGACGGCTTCAAGGCCGTGAACGACCGGCATGGCCATGCCGTGGGCGACGAGTTGCTGAAGGTCATCAGCGCACGGCTCAGCCACGCGATGCGCAGCGGCGACGCCGTCAGCCGCCAGGGTGGCGACGAGTTCCTCTGCCTGCTCTGCCACGTGACGATGCAAGCGCATGCCGACGCGATTGCACAGAAGCTGCAGGCGGTGGTGAGTGCGCCCTGCCTGGTGGGCGATCAGCAGGTACAGGTGCGCGCCAGCATCGGCATCGCGTTTTATCCGCAGGATGCCAGCGACATGCCGGGCTTGCTTCGCGTGGCCGACGCCGCGATGTACCGCGCCAAGAAGTACCAGCTTGGGCATGCGTTTTCTGATCTGCAGTGACGCGCCCTTTAAGGCTGCGGCAAATCAGACAGGCTCAATGGGTGAGCCAGAAATGAAAAAGCCGGGCAAGCCCGGCTGATTGGCGGTTTCCCGCTGGTGGGTGGCCCGCACGCTGGCGGGCCGAACCATCAGTACGCGACCACTGCGCGATTACTTGGCGACAGGTGCTGCAGCCGTCACGGGCGCTGCAGCCGGTGCAGCCGTGGTGGCTGCGGCGGCATGGGCCTTGTGCTCATGCTTCTTGGCTTGCTTCGCGGCCATCTTGGCTTCGTGCTTGGCCTGATGCTTGGCTTCGTGCTTGGCCGTTTGCGCGGTGGCAGCAGGCGTGGCAGCCGGTGCAGCGGTGACGGCCGGGGTGGGCGCGGCCACCGGGGCAGGGGTGGCTGCAGCCTGGGCGAACGAGGCAGCGGCAGCAGCGGACAACAGCGAAGCGATGATGAACGATTTGGTCTTGATCATGATTCCAGATTCCAGGTGTGATCGAGATTCGCGGTAGCTCCGACTCTCCTGAGCGGGTCCGGCAATCGCCGGGCTTGAGATGACAACGCCGCCTCGAACACACTGGTTGACGACATTTCTGAAAAAAGTTTCTCAGCGGCCACCAACCCGTTCAACCCGGCACAGGCTCATAGCGTGAGCCACTTCTGGAGATGGCGCTGCACCGCTTCGTTGTCGAGCAGATTCATGTGGCCGCAGCCCTTGGCCACGAAGGTGCGTGAAGCCGGAAACCCCAGTGCTCGGCTGGATTGCCGATGCCGGCCCAGGGCGCTGTCGATCGTCACCAGGCCGTCGCCCAGCCAGGCCGGCGCCAGGCTGCCAGCCACCGCATAGCTGGCCACGCCCGCTGGCAAGGACACGGGGGTGCGCTGATCACGGCCCACATGGCGCTGGGCATGCCGGATGTCTGACGCCAGCAGGTTGCCGTAGCGCAAGTCAGTGATGCCGGCGCTGCGCAAGCCCGCCAGCCGGGTGAACGGCATCAGGTAAGGGCTGAGCGACAGGGCCTGATGCACCCAGCTGCCTGCCTGCTCCAGCGGCGCGCCGTGGTGGGGTGTGCCCAGGCACACCAGCTGGCGCACCTGCGCGGGCCAGGCCATGCCTGCGGCCTGCGCCTGCTGCAGGGCACTGCGCAACACCAGCCCACCCATGCTGTGGCCCAGCAAGGCCACCGATGCCACGGGCACCGGCCAGGCCGCCAGGCAACGCTCAAGGTGCTGCGCCAGCGCCAGGCCATTGGCCGATATGTGCAGCCCGCTGTTGTAGCGCGCATAAACGGGCGACCAGCCGGCTGCTGCCAGCATCTGCCCGTGATCATGGCCCTGGTGCGTCCATTGCAGGTCGTTCATGCACAGGCCGTGCACCAGCACCAGCACATGCGGCGTGGCGGGTACATCGGCGGGGCGGCGGTGCAGGCCCATCGTCAAGGCCAGCGGGTTGTCAGTGGCCGCCAGATGATCACCCAGCACGCCGTTCAGCGCCGCCAGCACGGCCAGGCGGCGCTGCGGGGGCGCCGCACCGTCGGTCGCTGCGACGGCGGTGTCGTCGTCGGGCAGCGCTGCCAGCGTGCGCTGCGCCAGGGCCAAGGCGGCGTCCAGGCCCGTGCCCACCCAGTGGGTGGTGTTGCGGATGCTGCGGTAAACAAAGCCCGTCAGGCCCGTGGTGCGGGTGTCCGCCACCTTGCCGAGCGGCGGCGCCAGGCTCACCACCCGCTGGTGCACGCTTTCCACCATGCCGGTGACGCCCTGGGTGCCTTCCACGGCCAGCCGGACGCTGCCGCGCAAGTCAGACAAGGCCGACAGGGCGGTGGTGACCGGACGTTTGCCTGGTTTTTTCATGCAATATTCCCCCGGCAGACAAGGCTTGCCCGCATCATCGGCATCATGCCTGCGCCGGGCTGGCCGCAATGACATGACAGCGCCACTCACCGCTGATTTCAACTTTTTACATTCATGGACGAGATAAGCGGCTCAACAGCCTGCCAGTTCGGTCGATAGCGGGGGCATGTCTACATCAGCCATCTCCAGCATCCCGTCCACGGGCCTGAGTGCCAACCAGGCACGGCTGAGCGTGGCGGCCCACAACATCGCCAACGCCAGCACCGAAGGCTTCAAGCGCCAGGAGGTGCATCAGGAAGCCCGGCCGGACGGTGGTGTGCGTGCCAGCGTGCGCCAGACCGAGCAGGCCCAGACGGACATCGCGCAAGACGTGGTGGAGCAGAAAGTGGCGCTCTACAACGCCCAAGCCAACGTGCAGGTCATCCGCACCGGTGACCGCATGCTGGGCAGCCTGCTCGACATCAGCGTCTGACCGGGCGAACCCGGCCGCGAAGGCGGGTGAGGTGCTCGCCCACAATGGCCGCACCGAACCATTTCGCTGCGGCTGCCTGCCGTGGCCGCACCGCCCGTGAACACCGCCGCCCTGCAAGCCACACTGCGCCAATTCGCCGCTGACCGCCAGTGGCAGTCCTTTCACACCCCGAAAAACCTGAGCACCGCCTTGATGGTGGAAGCGGCCGAGCTGGCCGAGATCTTCCAGTGGCTGACGCCGGAGCAATCGATGGCCACCCGCAATGACCCGGTGGTGCACGAACAGGTGTGCGACGAAGTGGCGGATGTGCTGCTCTACCTGCTGCAGATCGCCGACCATGCGGGGGTAGACCTGGAGGCCGCGGTGGCAGCCAAGTTGCGCAAGAACGCGGTGAAGCACCCGGTGCCGGGCGGCTGAAGGAAGCTGGCCGGTCTGCCGAGTGATGGCACGCGCGGCAATGCCTGCCTCGATCTTCACCCATGCGACACTGCCCGCCCCCGGGCTGACCGCTGCGTCACAGGCCACTGAAGTGCCACCGGTGTTGTTCTGGAGACCCTGCGCGTGACCCGTTGGCAAGCTGATGCCCTGTTGATTTCCGTGGCCCTGATCTGGGGTTTTGCGTTCGTGCCGCAGGCCTGGGGCATGGAGCACCTCGGCCCGTTTGCCTTCACCGGCCTGCGTTTTGCGCTGGGTGCGCTGGTGGTGGCACCACTGGCGTGGCTTGAATGGCGGCAACCCAAGGTGCACGCGGTGGCCACTGCCGGCGGCTGGGCCGCGATGGCGGGCCTGGGCAGCCTGATCTTTCTGGGCGCGGCCCTGCAGCAGGTGGGCTTGCTCACCACCAGTGCCACCAATGCCGGCTTCCTCACGGCCTTGTATGTGCCGATGGTGCCGGTGCTGGGCTGGCTGTTTTTTGGCCGCAAGCCGCATTGGGTGGTGTGGCCGGCCGCGTTGGCCTGCGTGGTGGGCACCTGGCTGCTGGCAGGTCATCAGGGCAGTGACACTGCCGGTGCCACCATGGCCACCACCTTCGTCGTGGGCGATTTGTGGGTACTGGGCAGCAGCCTGCCCTGGGCACTGCATGTGGCGCTCGTGGGCTGGGTATCGGCCCGCTGGAACGTGGGTTACGTGCTGGCCTTGGTGCAGTTCATCGTCTGCAGCGTGCTGGCCTTGGTGGTGTCGCTGGTGATCGAGCCCTGGTCGTGGGCAGCCATCCAGGGTGCCGGCTGGGCAATTCTGTACACCGGCGCGGTGTCGGTGGGCATTGGCTACACCGGCCAGGTCGTGGCGCAACGCCATACCCATGCCTCGGATGCGGCGCTCATCATGTCGAGCGAAACCGTGTTCGCCGCCCTGTTTGGCGCCCTGCTGATGGGCGACCGCCTCACACCCAGCGGCTGGCTCGGGTGCGGTCTGATCCTGGTGGCCATCGTGGTGTCGCAGTGGCTGCCGCTGCGCCAGGGCGGTAATGGCCACGGTGCATCTGAGGCGGAAGCCTCACATCCCTGAGCGAAACGCTCAGTTGGCGTTCACGGCTGGGCGATTCACCTCGATCAGATAGCTGATCAGGTAGGCCACGCCGATGGCCACCGGAATGCCGGCCCACACCGCCGAGGCGAGGTCTTCGTTGAACACCAGCGCGCCGCCCACGGCCACTCCGACCAGCAGAAACAGCAGGCCGCGGCGCAGGATGGTGGCCGGCCCGCAGATGCGAGAGGCCTTGCGGCCCTGCTCGAACAGCTCTGGCGGCAGCGGTGGCACTTCCAGCCCGCGCTCCAGCATCAGCATGCGTTCCTTGTGCAGCAACTCCAGCATGATGCGTTTCTTGCGGTAGTCCATCATGATGGCCAGCATGGCCATGCTGATACCCATGACCATCGCGATGATCGGGATCATGAAGGGAATGATGTGCTTGAGTTCGGTCATGTCAGCGCTCCTTGTGGCCGTGTTGGCGTCGTGATGCGGTTGATACCCGGCGACCAGCTTGATGGTTTCAGCCCAGGCACAAAAACTTTTTGTGGGGCCGGGTGAAACCTGTTCGACAACGCCGAGGTATCAACCGGCATGCGTGACCGGATCGAGCCCCCTGCCCCCAGTGCTGCAGCCGCCCGCGATGCGGACATCTGCGCCCTGCTGGCCGCCGGCGACTTGACGATGGCGTTCGATCTGCTGATGCGACGCTACGAGCGGCATCTGCACCACCTGTGCCTGGCCCTGCTGCGCCGGCCCGAGCTGGCCAGTGAAGCCACGCAGGACGCCCTGGTGCGCATCTGGCGGGCCCTGCCCGGCTACAACGCCGCGCTGGGCGCCCCGTCGACCTGGATGTACGCCATCACGCGGAACCGCTGCCTGAGCTTGCTGGCCAAGCCTGGCCTGCAAGTTGAATCATTGAGCGATGAGGATGTGGCCTTTCAAGCCGAGCAATTGAGCAGCCCATCGGAAACAGACAACACCGCCGACAGCCAGCAGGTGCTTCAGCAACTGATCGGGAAGCTGCCGGACGCCCAGCAGCAATGCCTGCGCCTGTTCTATTTTGAAGAGCGACAGGTGGCTGAAGTGGCGCTGATGCTCGGGCAGCCGGAGAACACCGTGAAGACACACCTGCACCGCGCCCGCGCCAACCTGAAACAACAACTGCAACAACATGGCCTGGCCGATCCGGCGCTGTGGTTGGGCCACTGAGCCCCTGTTGTTGCACGCACCGAGGCCAGACCATGTCACTGCCACATGACCCCTTTGACCCCGCCCTGGACGCTGCGCTGGACGTGGCCCTGGCTCAGGCGCTGAAAGCACCGCCTGTTTCGCCCACCTTGCAGGCCAGTGTCTGGCAGCGCATTGCCATGGAACAGGCCCAGGAGCTGGCCACCCGAAAAGCCGCTGCCGAAGCCGAATGGCAGATGGCCAGCCAGCAACTGGACGAGCAAAAGGTGCAAATGACCCGCGACACTCTCGCCATGGTGCTGGGTCTGGCCTTCACGGCGGGTACCGTGGTGGCTACCTTGGGTCCGGCCGTGATGGCGAACACCAACTGGATCGATCCCGGTGCCCAGGGCGTGGTGCTGCCCGGCTTGGCCGTGCTGGTGGGCATGACCGCTGGCGCGCTGGTGTGGATCGAGCGCCTGGGTTGGCCGAGGTGGTTGCGCCTGGGGTGAAGCGCTCAATACGGCGAAGGCTGACTCTCCTTGCGCCGAAGGACGATGGATTGCCACAAAGAAGGCGCGCGCGCAGGGGGCGCCTCCGCAGCCACCTGTGGACGTTCACCAGCTGACAGCCATTGCGTGGGGCCGCCCAGCAAGGCTGTCCCGGAAGGGCCGATCACTCGCACCACCACCGAGCGAGGCAAATTGTCTGGCGCGACGGGAACCTTGAATACAAAGCCGCAATGTGGCCCCTGTGCCTGTTCATGAACCCTGGCCACGTCGGTGCGCTGAAAACCAGTGCTCAAGTCAGCCACCACCTGGCCATCCAGCAGCAACTCCATCCGTGTGGCGTATTTGCCGCTGATATCCAGCGCCCAACCTTCCACATTCATGATGTTGCCAACTGTGAAATTGCAGACATCAATCACCCCGAACGATTTGTTGTCGGGCGGGCGGCCGGTCAAACCGTGACTTTCCTTGTCGATGGCCCCCAGCGCCGCTGCAGGTGAGATGGAAGCCGCCTTGGACACCAGTGGAAACTCGTGAATATTGCTGACCGTGAAACGCGTCGATTGCCATTTTGAATTGGTGACGATGAACAGCAGTGAATCCACCCCGATCTCATCCGCAATCGCCTGAGCTTCCAGAATTTCCTCATCCTGGTCATTGTGCTCAAAGAGAATGTATTTCCATTCCAGCACGATGCCCGGTTGGCCGATCGTCTTGCAGTCCCGCATGAACTTCATGACCTGAGCCAGGTTGCCCCCACGACGGTATTTTTCGTAAGTAGCCTGCCGGGTGCCGTCGCAAGACACCACGATGCGATCAGGACGTGTGTTGGCAATGGTGCTTGCAAAGTCAACGTTCCCGGTGGTAGTGACCACTTGCATCGACTCTGGAGAACCGTACTTGACGGCATTGAACAATGCGGTGAAGTTGTCATGCAGCAAGGGCTCACCCTGGCCGATGTATTGAACCTCGCCCACCTGGATGTTGTCGCGCTGGCAAGATTCAATCAGGCGCGTGATCAACTCGGGCCTGAGTGAATTGGTGTCTCTGCCTTTGGCAATCACGCTTTTCCGGATGCAGCATGCACACGACAAACCGCAAGCCAGCGTCGGCTCAATCAACAGATTGACGCGGGTATCCAGGGTGTCATGGGGCTGCGCACCCCGTGAAAACAGATCGCAGATTTCGCAAGTATCCGGCCACGGCATTCTTGAATTGGCGAATGACGAGCGAATGTGCTGGTAAAGCGGACCCTGCAGAATATCTTTCAAGCGCCAGCCGGGCGAATCTGCAATCAGACCAAGATCAATCTTGTAGCCTTTGCTGTCATCGCAGCAAAGATGCCCATCAGCCTTGACCATGACCTGGCGAAGAATTCTGCAATCCATTCGTTTTCTCCCTGCGTCCGATGCCGAGTACTCCGTTCAGGGTTTGCTGCAGCCTGGCGGACCTTTGCGGCCCTGTTTGCCGGGGCATGATGCCCGAGGCGTTTGCTGACACAGCCCCCTAAACCAAGGTATGCCATGCAGCACCGAAGTGATCAGAAAAATGCCGCTTGCAGACTGTCTTCACCACCGCTGTCTGCCCGGTGCGCTGTTTTGGCGTTGAATACGGCATGGACTTGATCTGCTTCCCTCGCCAACGGCTTTCAGGCCGCCTCTGGCGCTCTCTCGGCGCCTTGTGGCTGGTGGCAGGTGCACACAGCGCCCACGCGGCCGATGCCGGCACCGAGGAGTTCTTCCGCCGCAGCTCCAGCTGCGTGGCGGCGCTGAAGGCCGATGTGGCGCCCTTGATCGCCCGGTACAAGGCAGGCGCCACCCAAACCCGGCCCGACATCCTCAAGCTCACCGAGCTGGGCTTCACATTCGCCGGCACGGCCTACCTGCGCGGCTTGCGCAACCCGCAGGCCGACAGCCTGATGCAGGACGCCGAGAAGGCGCAGAAGACCCAGGGCACCGAGCAGCTCAAGGCCTTGTCGCAGGCTTGCCAGAGCGAGGGCCAGGCGCTCTACAGAAAAGCCAACTTCATCGAGCGGGCGCTGGTGAAGAACAAGGCGCAATCGCGCGTGGAACACCTGCTGGGCCCGGAAGACAAGCGCTGATCACGGTGGACAAGGTGTCGTCAAGGCACAAGGTTGTGGATAACTTTTGAGCAACAGGCCGGTTATCCACAAGCCAAACGCCTTGTCCGAGGTTGATATCGAACCGTCCCTGCACAACCAAGGGCTGTCTTCACAGGGTTTGTTCAATTGCAAGCTGTTGATATGAAAGTGAAAAACAGCCTTGTCCACAGATTTGGCCTTGCTCTACTAATACGACTACCCTTTTTCAGAGACTTCTCTTGTTGAATACAGGAAGAAGAAAAAACAAGGGGGCGGGCTTTCAGCGCAGCTTTGGGGAAAACGGGGTGGGCTCCCAAGCCCGAAGTGGCTGGATTGAGCGGAGCCTGGAGGGGCTGTCAAGGCACAAACTTGTGGACAGTCCTGGCACAAGCAGAGGCTTGTCCACCGGCCTCAAGGGGTGCGCTGCAGTTGTTGTTGAACTGGTCCCGCCGTTGCAGGGGTGCGGCCCACATGCTTGTCCTGCTGGCAAGTGCTTGTCAGCGCTTGGAAAAACGGGGATATCCACACAAAAAGGTGCCCTCTACTGCTATGACCTATTCAGATTTCCTTCAATTCCTTCAATCAATACAAGAGAAGAAAAAGCGAAGAAGAAATCTGGGAACGCCTGCAAAAGCGTTCGAAGGAAGCTTCAGAGGAAGTCTGGCCAGCTGAGCGAGCGCAGGCTGTTGAAGCTGCGCGCTTCACCCGTCACCGGGTCATCAAAGCGGATGCTGCGAGCCAGCAACTGCAGAGGGCGGCTGTAGTCCGGCGCGACGCCCACAGGCGGTTCATCCTTCAGCACCGGGTAGATGCCGTCACCCAGCAGGGGCAGGCCCAGCGCATGCATGTGCACGCGCAGCTGGTGCGTGCGGCCCGTGTGCGGGCTGAGCTGGTAGTGGCCGATGGCCTGACCGTCGGAGGCCCCCGTGCCCGGCACGCGGCGCAGCAGATCGATGTGGGTGATGGCATTGACCTCACCCGCCACCTCGGTCACCTGCATGAAGTGGGCATCGCTGGTGGCCAGCCGGCTGGCGCGGGTCAGTGGCCATTGAAGATCGTCACGCACCGGAGCCAGGGCTTCGTAGACTTTGTGCACCACCCGGTCGCGGAAGAGGGCCTGGTAGGCGGCCCGGTCATCCGGCCGGATGCTGAAGATGACCACGCCGGCGGTTTCACGGTCGAGCCGGTGGATAGGCACGAGCGTATCGAGCCCGGTCTGCTTTTGAAGACGCGCCAGCAAGGTTTCGCGCGCATAGCGGCCCTTGGGCGTCATCGGCAGGAAATGCGGCTTGTCGACGACCAGCAACTGCTCATCCCGGAACAGGATCTGGGCGTCGAAGGGAATGTGGGCCTCGGCCGGCAGTTCCCGCCAGTACCAGAGCGTGCTGTGGGGTCTGTAGGGCGCTTCAGGGGGCACGGGCAGGCCCTGGGCGTCCAGCACGTCTCCGCGGGCCATGCGGGCCTGCCAATCGGTCATCGAGACCGCTGGCAGCCGCCAGGCCAGGAACTCCGCCACGGTCAGCCAGGGGCCGGGTGACAAGGCCACGCAGCTGGCGCCCACGCCTTCGCGGGGGGCAGGGCGCCAGGCGGGACGGGGCCGGCTCATTCGTCGGTGGCTGCGTCCAGCCGCAGGGCCCGGGTCAGGCGCCAGGCTTCATCGGGCGATGCGGGGTCATACACCTGCCGGGCGGTGGTGTCAGTTTCCTGCATGCGGGTGTTGATGGCGATGCGGTTGTCGAAGACAAAACACTCGCCCTGCCAATCCAGTTCAGCGTCTGGCAACGACTGGAAGTAATTCAGGATGCCGCCCTGCAGCTGGCGCACGGCCAGGCCTTGCTCCTGCATCCAGGTGCTGGTCTTTTCGCAGCGGATGCCGCCGGTGCAGTACATCGCCACCGTCTTGCCTTGTTCACGCCACTGTGGAGCGCGGGCTTGCACCCACTGCGCAAAGTCGCGGAAGTTGTCGACTTGCGGGTCGATGGCACCTTCAAAACGGCCGAGGCGGTACTCGAAGCTGTTGCGGTTGTCGATGACCACCACGTCATCGCGCTGGATCAGGGTGCGCCAGGCTTGCGGGCTGACATGGGTGTCGTCAGACGCCACGGCTGTCACGCCGTCCACGCCAAAAGCCACGATTTCCGGCTTCACGTGTACCTTCATGCGGGCGAAGGGCGCCGTGTTGCAACTGCTGCGCTTGAAGGCCATGCCGGTGAAGGCACCTGCGAAGGGTGCGTCGTTCAGCAAGGCTTGCTCGAAGGCGGCGATGTGCTCGGCGGTGCCTGCGGCCACGCCACTCAGGCCCTCGGGTGCCACCAGGATGCTGCCCTGTACATGGGCACAAATCTCCCGCAGATGGCGGGCCACCGCCTCCGGATCAGCCAGAGGTGTGAAGCGATAAAACGAGGTGTGAATCAACGCTGACGACATGACGTGATTGTCGCGCGTTGCAGCCGCAATTTTGATGGCTGACGTGGTTGCGAGGAGCCAATCGGAATGCCTTTCAAAGCTAAAGTAATGGCCCCTTACTTTCTGATTGACGGATTTCAATGCTGGCCAAGCTGACTTCGAAGAACCAGTTGACGCTGCCCAAGGTCATCACCGAAGCGGTGGGCCCGGCCGCGTATTTCGAGGTGCAGGTGACCGACGGCCAGATCGTGCTGACCCCCGTGCGCATCCAACGCTCAGATGCCGTGCGCGCCAAACTGAGTGCGCTGGGCCTGGCTGAAACCAGCGCGTTCGACGCCGTGGCCTGGGCCCGCAACGACAAGCCGATCTCGGCCCGCAAGCGCTCAACCACCCCCACTGCTGCAAAGACAGGCAAAGCTGAAAAAACGCGGGAAAAAAAACGGGCAGTGCTTGCCAAAGTGATGAGCGAAGCGCGTGCTGAGCCTGCCAAAAACGGGGAGACCCGCCAAAAGCGTTCAAAACTGGGCAAGGACACGGCATGAGCGGCGCCACCTTGAAAAAAACCGTGCCAACAACGGCGCGCCCCTGGCGGGTGGCCATCGACACGCCGGTGGTGCTCGATGCCTTGATACGAAACCAAGGCCCTGGCGTCTGGTTGCGGCAAAGTTGGCAAGCCGGGCATATCACGCCCCTGCTGTGCACTGCCATGGCACGCGAGTTGGTGCAGGCCCTGGCCTGGCCACACTGGGAACTGGCGCCTGAGGAATGCCAGGATTTGCTGGCTGACTTTTTGCCGCATGTGGAAGTGGTGAACGTGCTGGAGACCACCACCACCCGATCTGGCCGCGCCAGCCGAGACCGTGCGTTGGCAGCGCTGGTTCGAGCCGGTCAGCCTGACGTTGTGCTGCAAAACTTGGCAAATGAGGTTGGAGCACAAGAGTTGACGCGCCCACCCGCCATTCGCCAGCGCGGGCTGAAAACCTGGAGTGTCGAGGACTTGATGGCCGCACTCGCAACACGTGCCTGAAACCCACTTAGACCTGACCACGGGCAGGGTTGGTGTAAACCTCGTCTCAACAGTGTCATGACACTTTGTTAGATTATCAAAGTGTCAGATTTGTCCGCGCCCCCCTTGTCCAGCAGTCCTGCTCCGTCCGAATCAGCTGCTGACATGGCCCATGCCGCTGCGCTGGCTGTGATGGGGGTGGTGCCTGAAGTGATGCGTGAGTTGCGCAGTGCCATGCGCAGCGCCGCACCAGACAGCCTGACCGTGCCGCAATTTCGCGCGCTGATTTTTGCGTGGCGGCAACCGTCGACCACGGTGGGTGACCTGGCGGCGCACCTCGGTGTGACGGTGCCCACGGCCTCGGTCAATGTCACGCGGCTGGCCAAGGCGGGTTGGTTGGTGGTGGCGTCCGACACCGATGACAAGCGCCGTCGGCTCATCTCATTGACACCGGCCGGTCAAACGCTCGTGGAAGCTGCATGGGCCCGCACGGCCCGATCGTTTTCACATCGTCTGGCGAGTTTGCCGGACTCCGCTTTGACGCAATTGCGTGAAGCCATGGAACTCTTGCGGGTGCTGTGTGCTCCTGCTGTATGAACAAAGCTGGATGAAGTTGAAATGAAAAAGAGCACGATCTTGTGGGCCCTGGTGGCCGTGGCGGCTGCGGTTGGTGGCGGTACCTGGTGGCGGGCACGAAGCGCCCAACCAGCGGCAGATGCAGCAGCTGGTACGGCCTCTGCACCCCGGCCGGCTCAGACCGTCACCGTGTTCACCGTGCTGCAGAAGGACGTGCCGGTCACCATCGAAGCCACCGGCACCGTGGTGCCGCTGAACACGGTGGAGTTGCGGCCGCAGGTGTCCACCACCGTGCGCAGCATCGCCATCCGTGAAGGCCAGTTCGTGAGGAAGGGCGACCTGCTGTTCAGCTTCGACGACCGCGCCGACCAGGCCAATGCCGAAAAGGCCCGTGCCACGCTGCTGCGTGACCGCGCCACGCTGGCTGATCTGGAGCGGCAGTGGAAGCGTTCTCAGGAATTGCGCGCGCAGAACTTCATTTCGCAAGGCGCTGCCGACACGGTGCTGGCCCAGGTGGAAGCGCAGCGTGCGCTGGTGGTGGCTGACGAAGCGGCCGTGCGAGCTGCTGATGTGAGCACCAGTTACGGCAGCCTGCGTGCGCCCTTGTCGGGCCGCACCGGCGCGATCGCGGTGAACCCGGGCAGCCTGGTGCAACCCTCGGGTGCGGCGCTGGTGACGATCAGCCAGATGGACCCGATCAATGTGAGCTTCCAGATCCCGGAAGCGCAGCTGGGTGCGCTGCTGCGCGGTGGTGAAGAGGGCAAGGGTGCCAAGGGCGCTGGCGTGACGGTGCTGCTGCCGCCGTCGGGCCCGGGCCGCAATGCCCCGCGCGAAAGCCTGAATGGCACGGTGTCCTTCATCGACAACACGGTGGATGTCGCCAGCGGCACGATCAAGGTCAAGGGCGAGGTGCCCAACCCGAAACAGCTGCTCTGGCCGGGTCAGTACGTGACGGTGAAGATGACGCTGCGCACCTTGAAGGACGCATCCGTGGTGCCGCAGGCCGCGCTCATCATCCGCGGCCAGGAACGCCAGGTGTATGTGGTGAATGCCAAGGGTGAAGCCGAAATGCGCCCGGTGCAGCAGCGCTTCAACGCCGGTGAATTCGTGGCCGTGGAAGGCGTGAGCCCGGGCGAGCAGGTGGTGGTGGACGGCAAGCAGAACCTGCGGCCGGGCACGCCGGTGAAGGTGGCGGCAGCCAAGGCGGGCAAGGGCGCCTCGGGCGCGGCGGGCAGCGCCAGTGGTCCAGGTGAAGCCTCAGCCTCTGCAGCCACCGCTGCTTCCGGAGCCTCGCGATGAGTTTCGCGGAGACCTTCATCCGCCGTCCCGTGATGACGGTGTTGCTGAACCTGGCCGTGGTGGTGGCGGGCGCACTGGCGCTCGACAAGATTCCGGTCGCGGCCTTGCCCAGCTACGACACGCCGGTCATCAACGTGAATGCCAGCTTGCCCGGCGCTTCACCTGAAACCATGGCGAGCTCGGTGGCCCTGCCGCTGGAAAAGCAGTTCTCGACCATCGCCGGCTTGTCGGTGATCAGCTCGTCGAGCTCGCTCGGCAGCACCTCGCTGACGCTGGAATTTGATGGCTCGCGCAACATCGATGCCGCCGCACTCGATGTGCAGGCCGCGCTGTTCCGGGCCCAACGCAGCCTGCCTGCCGAAATGACCTCGCCGCCCAGCTACCGCAAGGTCAATCCAGCCGATGCGCCGGTGCTGCTGGTGGCGCTCACCTCACCGTCCATCTCGCTGACCGAGTTGAACGACTACGCCGAGAACCTGCTGTCGCCCAGCTTGTCGACGATCGAAGGCGTGGCCCAGGTGTCGATCTTTGGTCAGCGCCGTTACGCCGTCCGCATCCAGGTGAATGCCGAGATGCTGGCCGAGCGCAACCTCACGCTCGATGAGCTGCGCACGGCCCTGGCCGGTGCCAACTCGAACACGCCGGTGGGCCTGCTGGAAGGGCCGCGCCAGACGCTGACGGTGAATGCCAACAAGCAGCTGATGTCGGCGCGCGAGTGGGGCCAGGTCATCGTGGCCACCCGCAATGGCGGCCCGGTGCGCCTGCGTGATGTGGCGCTGGTTCAAGACAGCGTCGAGACCGTGAAGAGCCATGCCGAGCTCAATGGTGAGCCGTCGATCACGCTGGCCGTGCAGCGCCAACCCAATGCCAACACCGTGCAGGTGGTGGACAAGGTCAAGGCGATGCTGCCGCGCTTCGAATCACAGCTGCCGGCCTCGGTGAAGATGACGCCGGTGAACGACCGGTCCAGATCAATCCGCGAGGCGCTGCACGATGTGTTCCTGACGCTGGCGCTTACCGTGGCGCTGGTGGTGCTGGTGATCTTCCTGTTCCTGCGGCGCCTGTCGGCCACGGTCATCCCGACCTTGTCGCTGCCGGTGTCGCTGATCGGCGCCGTGTCGCTGCTTTACGCCTTCGGCTACAGCCTCGACAACATCTCGCTGCTGGGCATCACGCTGGCCGTGGGCCTGGTGGTGGACGACGCCATCGTGATGCTTGAGAACATCGTGCGCCATGTGGAAGACGGCATGCAGCCGTTTGCCGCGGCTGTGCGGGGTGCGCGCGAGATGAGCTTCACCATCGTCTCGATCTCGGTGTCGCTGGTGGCGGTGCTGATCCCGATCTTTTTCATGCCCGGCGTGATCGGCCTGCTGTTCCACGAGTTTGCGGTGGTAGTGGGCCTGTCGATCCTGGTGTCGGCGGTGGTGTCACTCACGCTGGTGCCAATGCTGTGCAGCCGCTACCTGAAGCACCATGAAGCACACGAGGAAGGCCCGCTGGGCCGCACCTTCGAGCGCGGCTTCTCGGCGCTGCAGAACGGTTATGCCCGCTCGCTCGACTGGGCCCTGAAACACAGCCGCTGGATGCTGGGTGTGGCGGCCGGCAGCCTGGCCTTGACGCTGTGGTTGTTCACCGTGATGCCCAAGGGCTTTTTCCCCGAGGAAGACCTGGGCCAGATGCAGGTGACCACCGAAGGCGCGGAAGACATTTCCTTCGACGCCAAGATGGCACTGCAGGCGCAGGTCGTGAAGATCTTCCGCGACGATCCATCGGTGGCCACGGTGTCGTCGTTCCTGGGCGGCGGCAGTGGTGGCCGCATGTTCATCAACCTGAAGCCGCGCAGTGAACGCCCGCCGATGAAGGAAGTGGTGGAAGGCCTGCGCAAGAAGCTGCGTGGCGTGGCCGGCATGCAGGTGTTCATGCGGCCGGTGCAGAACCTGCAGCTGGGTGGTCGCCAATCGAAGGCGCGCTACCAGTACACGCTGCAAAGCGTGAGCGCCGATTCGCTGACCGAATGGGGCAGCAAGCTGCAGGAGAAGATGCGCGCCGACCCGCTGTTCCGCGACGTGACCAGTGACGCGCAGAACCGCGGCCTGGAAGCCTCGCTGAGCATCGACCGCGACAAGGCCAACTTGCTCGGCGTGCAGATGTCGGACGTGCGCACCGCGCTGTACAACGCCTTCGGTGAGCGGCAGGTGTCGACCATCTACGGCCCGAGCAACAGCTTCAGCGTCATCATGGAAGCGGCTGATGCCGACCGTCGTTTCGAAGACGCCTTCAACAAGGTCTACCTGCGCAGCAAGGCCGGTGGGCTGGTGCCGCTGTCGGCGTTTGCCACGGTGCAGCGCACGCTGGGGCCCACCTCGGTGAACCACCAGGGGCAGCTGCAGGCGGTCACCCTCAGCTTCAACATCGCGCCCGACGCGGCACTGGGTGATGCCACCAAGCGCATGGGCGAGATCAGCGCCGATCTGCAACTGCCGGCCACCGTCATCGCCAGCTGGGGTGGTGACGCCGCGGTCTTCCAGGATTCGCAGAGTGGCCAGACCATCCTGATCCTGGCGGCGCTGGCGGTCATCTACGTGCTGCTGGGCGTGCTGTACGAGAGCTACATCCACCCGCTGACGATCCTGGCGGGCCTGCCGTCGGCGGCGGTGGGCGCGTTGATCACGCTCTATGCGTTTGGCCAGGACCTGACGCTGATCGCCACCATCGGCATCCTGATGCTGATCGGCATCGTGAAGAAGAACGCGATCATGATGATCGACTTCGCCCTCGATGCGCAGCGCCACCAGGGCATGACACCGGCCGAGGCCATCCGGCAAGCGGCGGTGCTGCGCCTGCGGCCGATCATGATGACCACGCTGGCCGCCATCATGGGTGCACTGCCGATCGCGCTGGGCCTGGGTGCCGGCGCCGAGCTGCGCCAGCCGCTGGGCCTGGCCGTGGTGGGTGGCCTGGTGCTGAGCCAGGCCGTGACGCTCTACATCACGCCGGTCATCTACCTGGCGCTTGACCGATGGGCCGGCAACGGCCCGATCACCACCGAGGTGGTGGAGAGCAACACGCTGGTGTGAGCGCGCCTGAGACAATCCGGGGCATGAGTGATGTCCCGGATGTTTCTTCTGCTGCCCTGAACGACGACCGCACCGCGCTGGTCGACCTGGCCCGGCGCGACCGCTTCCTGCAAAGCCTGCGCGAGGCGATTGCCCAGCAGCACTGCATCAAGCTGGTGCTGGGCAAGCCCCGCCACGGCGGGCACGACTTGGTGCGCGTCACGGCCCGCCCGCTGATGCTGCGCAACGAGGCCTGCCTGAACCTGGTCTGGCGCCACAGCACCAAGGACATCACCAAGAACCCGCCGCTCGCCGAGGGCCTGGCGCAAGTCGATGAATTGCTGGGGGGCACCTTCAGCCACGCCCACCTGTTCACCACCACCGAAGAGCTGCAGCTGATGATCAGCAAGCGCGGCAAGATCGGCCTGGTGCGCAAGGCCGTGACGGCCGCAAGCGCTTCCGCCGCCGGGGCCGATGAAGGTGGCACTGGGGATGTCACCGCCGCTGCCCTGACCGGCCACAACCGCGAAAAGCACCGCCTGCTCAGCCTGGACCTGCCCTTCCTCGAAGACCTGGGCGTGACCGATGCGCAGCACCGCCTGGTGCCCGCCATGTCGCGCAAGTGGAAGCAGATCAACAAGTTCGTCGAGGTGCTCGACCACGCGCTGACCCAGGCGCAGTTTCAGCCGGCCGACGGCACGGTGAACGTGGTGGATTTCGGTGCGGGCAAGGGGTACCTCACCTTCGCCACCTACCAGCACCTGCATGCCGCACGCGGCTGGAACGCCCAGGTGCGTGGGGTCGAGCTGCGTGAAGACATGGTCCACCTGTGCAACGCGGCAGCTGGGCGGCGGGGCCTGAGCGGCCTGCAGTTCATCTGCGGTGATGTGCGCAGCCATGTGCCCGAGCGGCTGGACGTGATGATCGCGCTGCACGCCTGCGACACCGCCACCGACTTCGCCCTGCACACGGCCGTGCGTGCCGGCGCGGCCATCATCCTCAGCTCACCGTGCTGCCACAAGCAGATCCGCCCGCAGATGCAACTGCCGCCGCTGTTGCAGCCGATGCTGCAGCACGGCATCCACCTCGGCCAGCAGGCCGAGATGGTGACCGACAGCCTGCGCGCGCTGCTGCTCGATGCGCATGGCTATGACGCCCAGGTGTTCGAGTTCGTGGCGCTGGAACACACCAGCAAGAACAAGATGATCCTGGCGGCGCGTCGACCAGCGGATGTCCCGGGCGAAGCCGAGCACCGCGCCGCGGTGCTGGCCCAGATCGCCGAGCTCAAGGCCTTCTACGGCATCACCGAGCAGTGCCTGGAAACCATGCTTCGGGCGGACGCCCCGGCGTGATAGCGTGGCACCCATCGGTGCCACTGCGTTTTGTCGGCCACAAGCCGGACCAGTGGTGGTTTGTTCCTCACCCCACAGGATCCTCACGTGTTGAAGTTCACCTCCCTGGCCGCTGCGGCCCTGGTTGCCCTCAGCCTGCATGGCACGGCGCTTTGTGCCTCCCCCACGTTCGACCGCAGCGGTTTTGACACCTCGGTGCGCCCGCAGGACGACCTGTTCCGCGCGGCCAACGGTGGCTGGCTCAAGGCCAACGCCATCCCCGCTGACAAGTCCAGCTACGGCAACTTCGTGATCCTGGCTGACCGCGCCGACGGCCGCGTGCGCGCCATCGTTGACGAGCTCGCCGCCAAGACCCACGCGCCCGGCAGCATCGAGCAGAAGGTCGGCAGCTTCTACAAGTCGTTCATCGACGTTGACACCATCGACAAGGCCGGCACCGCCGCGGTGACGCCCTGGCTGGCCCGCATCGATGCGGTGAAGTCGCCGCGTGATCTGGCCGTGCTGCTGGGTGAATGGCAAGGCCGCGTGGCCGGCCCGATCGCCCTGGATGTGCAGCCGGATGCCAAGCACCCGGACGTGAACCTGGCGCTGACCTGGCAAGCCGGCCTGGGTCTGCCGAACCGCGACTACTACCTGTCGAAGGACGAGCGCAAGGCCAAGGCCCGCGCGGCCTACCAGGCGTATCTGGTCGAGTTGTTCAAGCTGAATGGCGACACCGCTGCGGCGGCGGAAGCCGGTGCCACGGCCGTGATGGCGCTGGAAACTCGCCTGGCGCAGGCGCAGTGGGACGAGGTGAAGAACCGCGACCCGAAGAAGACCTGGAACCCGATGACGCTGAAGGCCCTGGCGGCCTCGGCCCCGGGCTTTGACTGGTCGGCATTTTTTGCTGCGTCGTCCATGTCGAAGATGGCGCGCCTGTCGGTGTCCCAGCCGAGCTACAACAAGGACTTCGCCAAGGCCGTGAATGACGTGCCGCTGACCACCTGGCAGCTCTACCTGAAGGCCCACACGCTGGACAGCGCGGCCCGCGTGCTGCCCAAGGCCTGGCGCGATGCCCGCTTTGCCTTCCGCGGTACGGCGCTGGCCGGCCAGAAGGAGCCGCGTCCGCGTTGGCAGGAAGGCACCGATGCGCTCGACGGCGCCCTCGGCGAAGCCGTGGGCCAGGTCTACGTGGCACGCCACTTCCCGCCGGCCAACAAGGCCCGCATGCAGCAGATGGTGGACAACCTGATGGTGTCGTACGGCGAGTCCATCGACAAGCTGTCGTGGATGAGCGCGGCCACCCGTGCCAAGGCCCGCGAGAAGCTGTCGAAGTACACCGTCAAGATCGGCTATCCGACCCAGTGGCGCGACTACGGCAAGCTCGAGATCCGCGACGCGGACCCGCTGGGCAACCTGATGCGCGCCGGCCGTTTCGAGTTTGAACGCGTGGCGGCCAAGCTGGGCCAGCCGGTGGACCGCACCGAGTGGGGCATGACGCCGCAGACGGTGAATGCGTACTACAACCCGTCGATGAACGAGATCGTGTTCCCGGCGGCCATCCTGGAGCCGCCGTTCTTTGACATGGACGCTGATGACGCGCAGAACTACGGCGCCATCGGTGCCGTGATCGGCCATGAGATCAGCCACGGCTTCGATGACCAGGGCAGCCAGTTCGACGGCGACGGCCGCCTGCTCAACTGGTGGACCCCGGCCGATCGCAAGGCCTTCGCCAAGCTCGGCGCCGCGCTGGTGAAGCAGTACGGTGGCTATGAAGCCCTGCCGGGCCAGAAGGTCAACGGTGAACTCACCCTGGGTGAAAACATCGCCGACCTGTCGGGTCTGGAAATCGCGCACAAGGCCTGGGTGCTGTCGCTGAAGGGCCAGCCGGCCCCGGTGATCGACGGCATCACGGGTGAGCAGCGCTTCTTCTATGGCTTCGCCTACGCCTGGCGCGGCAAGATGCGCGACGAGCTGATGCTGCGCATCCTGACGGCCGACCCGCACTCGCCGGACGAGTTCCGCGCGAACGGCACGGTGGTGAACATCGACAGCTTCCATCAGGCGTTTGGCACCCGCGCGGGTGACCGCATGTTCAAGCCCGCCAAGGACCGCATCAAGATCTGGTGATCTTGCGGCCAGCCTGATCTGCCGCCGGGCGCCTGCTCAGGGTGCCATGCGGCGGATCATGTCCGCCAGCACGGCCAGGTCGACCGGCTTGCTCAGGTGGCCGTTCATGCCGGCGGCCTCTGACGCCTGGCGGTGTTCGGCCATGGCGTGCGCCGTCATGGCCACGATGGGCACCTTGCGCACCGCACCGGGCAGGGCGCGGATGGCTAGGGTGGCGGCTTCACCGTCCATCTCGGGCATCTGGATGTCCATCAGCACCAGGTCGTACTGGCTGGCCTGCACCTGCCGCACCGCTTCCACGCCGTTGGCCACGATGTCGCAGTAATGGCCCAGCCGGTCGAGCATCGCCTTGATCAGGATCTGGTTCACGCCGTTGTCTTCGGCCACCAGAATGCGCCGCCGCAAGGCGCCGATGCTCGTCGGGGCTGGCAACGCCGGGGCCACCTGCGGCGCTTCGCGGGCCAGCGGCAGCGGCAGCGTCACCCGGAAGGTGCTGCCCTGGCCCAGCACGCTCTGCGCTTCAATGCGCCCACCCATCAGCACCGCCAGGTCGTGGCTGATGGCCAGCCCCAGCCCACTGCCGCCGTAGCGCCGGGCCGTGCGGCTGTCGCCCTGCAGGAAGCGCTCGAACAAGGTGGGCAGCATGTCAGGCGCGATGCCGATGCCGGTGTCCTGCACCTCGATGCACAGCTGCATCTGGCCGTCGGTCAGCGGCGTGGCCGACAGGCGCACCCGCACGTCGCCACGGTCGGTGAATTTCAGTGCGTTGCCGATCAGGTTGAACAGGATCTGCCGCAGCCGGCTGGGGTCGCCCATCAGGGGCGGCAGGGCATGGCCTTCGAGGTGCAGCCCCAGGCCTTGCGCCTGCGCCCGCACCGAGAGCAACTGCACCACGTCATTCACGGTGCCCAGCGGGTTGAACGAGACGATCTCCAGCGTCATCCGGCCAGCCTCGATCTTGGACAGATCAAGGATGTCGTTGATGACCGCCAGCAGCGCCTGGCCGGACTGGCGCATCAGTTCGCACAGCCGCCGCTGGTCGTCGTTCAGGCCACTGGCCAGCAGCAGGCCGTTGGTGCCCAGCACGGCGTTCAGCGGCGTGCGGATCTCGTGGCTCATCTGCGCCAGGAAGCGCGACTTGGCTTCGTTCGCAGCCTCGGCGTCGGCCTTGGCCTGCGCCAGTGTCTGCTCCGAGCTGGTGATGTCGCGGAAGACGCTGACGACGCCGCCGTCGGGCATGCGCCGCTCGATCGCGTGGATCACCATGCCGCTCGGCAGCTGCTGCTCCAGGTGGCCTTCAGGCCGGCGGTGGGCATCCAGCCGGGCCTGCACCCAGCGGCGTTGCTCGTTGTCCGGCAGCTCGGGGTGAATGGCCTGAACGGCCGTGTAGGCCAGGGTTTCGTAGGGCGTTCCGCGGCGCAGCACACCGCGAAGCCACGGGAAGATGGCCTCGTACCGCGGGTTCCAGGCCACCACGCGTTCGTTGGCGTCACACAGCAGGAAGCCGTCGGCCATGGCGGCCAGGGCCTTGTCCAGGGTCTGCCGCGATTGCTCGGCCCCTGCGCGGGCGCGGTGCGTGATCTGCAGGAACCACAGGGCCGTGGCCGCCGAGGCCAGCACCAGCAGGATGAAGCCGCCGGTGACCAGCAACACCACCGGACGTTGCTGGCGCGCCGGCAGCAGGGCCTGGCGGGTGGGCAGGCTGGCTGAAATCAGCAGCTGCGGATAGAGCGTCGGTCGCACCGCTACCAGCGCGTCCTGTCCGTCCAGCCGGGCGGCCATCGGCTGGGCCAGGCCGGTGCTGTTGGCGCGGTTGAGCGGCGGGCTCAGGCGCCGGCCGGCCAGGGCGGTCTGCTCGGGCACCATCACCAGCAGTTCGCCGTCGTCGTGCTCCAGCGTCATCTGCACGCCGTCGCTGTCGGCGTCGCGGTCCAGCACCGCGGCCATCTGCGCCACGGGCACTTCGGCCACCACCAGCAGACGTCCCACCCCCGGCCATTCCACGGGCCGGGCAAAGAACAGGGCGTTTTCCGCGGTGGCGAAATTCAGCGTCGGCTGGCTCACCAGCATCTGCGGTGCGGCCTGGCCCATCACTTTGTTGACGAAGGCCGGCGGCAGCGGAGAGGCCAGTTTCGTGCGGTTGCCCAGGCCGGCGACCATGACCGTGCCGGTGGCGTCCACCAGCATCAGGTCGCTGATCAGCAGGTTGCGGTTGATGGCGGCACGCAGCAGTTGGGCGCTGAGGGCCTTGTCGAGCTGGCCGTTGCGTTGCAGCGCCGGGTTCAGCAGCTCGCGCGTGCCGGCGAGCATCACGTCCACGGCCAGCAGCCCGCGGTTGATGTCGGACTCCGCGCTGTTGATCAGCCGTGCGCTGCGCTGGCGGGCCGCCTGCATCGCGTCATGTTCGGCATTGCGGATCAGCGTGCCTGCCACCGCCGCCATGCCGGCGACGAAGACCACGGTGACCCCGGCAATGGCGATGCGGCTGCGGCGCAGGATCGTGGGCATGCAACCGCCTGTCGGCCTCAGGGTTGTCGGGCAGTGATGCCGCTGACAGGGGCCAGGTGGTGGTTCCAGGCCTCGGCGCAACTGGTGCCGCAGCGCTGCACCCAGCGCGCCAGCACGGTGCTCGCGAAGATCTCGCGGCGCCGGCGTTCATCCTGCGGCGTGGCGCGGACTTCGGTCATCGCGCCTTTGCGGCCGGCCTGGCATTGGCTGGCGCCGATGTTGCACGCCACGCCGTCGCCGGTCTCGCGGCTGGCCTCGTCCCAGATGCGGGTTTCGAGCTTGCCGAGTTCCACCTTGAGCAGCTGGCGTTGTCCGGTGGTCAAGGCTCCCCAGGCATCGCCATTGGCACCAAACACCGCCATGCCCCAGCTGATCGCCAGGCTGTGGATGTGGGTGGTGAGCTCGGGCAGGCCGATGGTGTTGCCCGACATGCTGCCGGTGATGGCGCAGTCGATGTTGCTGTTGCGCAGGTTGCCGACGATGCTGGCAAAGGGCAGCGGCACCGGTGTGGCGCCCACGGCTTCGACCCAGTCGGCCTGCGACGTGCCCGTGGTGCGGATGCGGCGGCCGGTCAGATCGCCCAAGCCGCTGAAGGGGCGGTTGCAGAACAGCATCTGCGCCGGGTAGACATAGACAGCCAGCAGCTCGATGCCGTAGCGCTCGCGCAGCGTGCTCGCCATCACCGGCCGGAAGGCGTGGGTGTGCTTGCGCAGTGCGGCGATGTCGGGGTTCAGGCCGGCCAGGTCGGGGGCGGCCAGCAGGGGCTCCTGCACGCCGCTCAGGCTGAGCAGGGCCGTGCCGAAAGGCACCACGCCCAGCTGCATCAGCCGCAGCATGTCCTGGCCGCGGATGCCGGCACGGTCAAAGGCCGTGACTTCGCCGTTGAGCTTGCCGCCGGTCAGCTGGGGCAGCTCCCGCGTCCAGAACGGCTCTTCATGGCGGGTGAACTGGTTGACGTTCGCCAGGCCGCCGACCACCCGCAGGGTGATGGGTGCGTCAGGCGCGGCGCCGGAGGCGGTGGTGGATGACGGGGCGGTGGTGGCCGCCGAAACGGCGACTGGCGTAGCGCCCAGCAGGCCGACCGTCAGCCAGAGCGCACAGGTCAATCGGGTCAGCCCGGGCATGTTCAAAGCGAGTCCTCGGTGCCTGTTTGCTGCAGGGTGGCACACCGGCAGTATCGCAAAGGCCGCGAGGTCATTACAAGTTGGCGGGCGTGGGTCCGCCCGGGGGTGGTTCGATCGGCAGCACCAGGCGAACGGCATGTCCGCTGCCGCCGGTGTTTTCGCCCAGCAGCTGGCCACCCATGCGGCGCGCCAGGGCCTGGGCCAGCGCCATGGCCAGCCGGGGGCCGAGCTCGGCCTCGGCGTCTTCGGTGTCCAGGGCAAAGGGCTGGGCGCCCATCGGCAGGCTGGCCTCGCCATTGCCCGGGGCTTCCACATGGCACACCACCGCGTCGTCCTGGGCCCGCACGCCCAGCAGCACCCGGCCCGGGCCGCCGGTCAGCAAGGCATGGCGCACCAGGGCTTCGAGCAGCTGGCGCAGGCGGGCGGCGTCGCAGTGCAGGTAGTCCGGCACGGCTGGCGCCACTTCCAGCTGCAGGTGCTGGCCGCGCTGGGTGGCCAGCAGCGAGAGCGCCTCCGCCACTTCGCGCAGCAGCGGCCGCAGCGGCTCGGGCTCGGGGCGCAGGTGCATCTGTCCGGCTTCGATCAGGGCCAGATCCTGGATCGCCAGCAGGTGCTGGTTGAGCTGGTCGGTGCCCATGCGCACCACCCCCGCCTGGTCCGCCGGCAGCTCGTCGGCGATGGCCAGCAGCCCGTTCAGCGGGCGACGCAGTTGCTGCGCCAGCCGGGCCAGGAAGCGGCTCTGGGCCTGATGCGCCAGGCGGGCCTGCTGTTCACGCGCCGCGAGCAGGCTGTGGCGCTGCTCCAGCCGACGCAGGCCCAGCACGATGCTGGCGGTGACGCCCAGCACCGCCAGTGAAATCAGGGCGGCCATGCCCAGCACCGCGGTGCGGGTGGTGCGCCAGCTGTCGAGCACTTCATCGGTGGCCGTGGCCACGCTGACGCGCAGCGGGTAGGTGCCCACCTGGTGCCAGGCATGGATGCGGTCGACCGGATCGGTGGCGTCCATGCCCCGGCCGCTGTAGCGGCCCATCGCGCCGGCCAGCGGCTGCACGAGCGGGCTGCCCGGGTTGAGCTTGCTGCCCATGCCCTGGCTGTCGCCGCCCATCACGCGGGCGCGGATGACCTGGTCCTGGCCGACCAGCGCGACGCTGCCCAGGCGGCCCAGGGCCACGCCGCCGAACACGTCCTCGAAGTAGGCCGGGTCCAGCGAGGCCACGACCACGCCCAGACCATGGCCGTCGGGCGCGCTGATGCGGCGCGACAGCTGGATCGTCCAGCGCTGCGACACCTTGCCCAGCACCGGCTTGCTGATGAACAGGCCGCGGTCGATGATGCCTTCGGGGCCCAGGTGCACCCGCACATGTTCACGGTCAGACAGGTCGATCGCGCCGGTCTGGCGGCCATCGGGGTCGAGGTTGCTGCCGCGGAACCGGCCGTCCGGCCCGATGTGCGAGAGCTGCACCAGGATGCGCGGCGCCAGTCCGGTTTCACCCGCCAGTGCGACGAGGTCGGGTGGCTCACCGCGCTTGATCTGGTCGCGCAGGCGCAGCAGCGCCTGGTCGGCGCCGGCCAGCACCCGCAGCGTCTGCTCTTGCAGCACGCTGGCCAGGTTGGCGTTCTGGCGGAGCTCGGCCTCCACGGTTTCGTCGCGCTGCAGGCTCAGCATGCCGAGCGTGGCGCCCCAGGTGCCCAGCAGCAGCAAGCCCGCCAGCACCAGGGCCAGGGTGCTGAGGCGACCGGCGCGCGAGGCACCGATGGCAGTGGTCGTGGTGGGCAGTTCGGCTGCAGTCAAAGGCGTCGGCCCATTCATGGCATGCGATGCATTGACGATGCCACACCGAACCACTCGCCAGAGGCCGCAAAAACCCCCAAGCCGGGCAGATGCTCAGCCTGCCTTCATCTTTGTGTGGCACCCTCTGCGGCGATGACCTCGGGCACATCGCGGCGGGGTGTTGAACATGGCAAGGTGAGGTCCAGATGTCTGCTGATTCCATGCGTGTGCGACGGTCCTTCAGCCGGGTGTGGCCGGTGGCCCTGCTGGCCGGCCCGGGCCTGGCCTGGGCCCAGGTGTCACCACCTGCCGGTGAGGCAGCTGCCCCGGCTGCGGAAAGCTCCGCATCTGCCGGGTCAGCCGATGAGCCCGTGGCCAGCTCCCCGTCCGCGCCCTATCTGCGCACCCAGATCGGCATGGTGCTGGAAACCCGGCCCACCTACCTCGGCTCACCCAACCGCGAGACCAAGCTGCGGCCGGTGCTGGGCCTGCAATATGGCCGCTTCAGGCTGAGCAGCTCGCGGGCGTCGCTGGTGGAGTCCTCGGGCGGCGGCGGGCAGCTGTCGGGGGCCAGCGTTGATCTTTCGCCGCGGGGCCCGTGGTCGCTCAACGCGGCCTTGCGCATCGATCATGGCCGTGGCGCTGGTGATGACCCGCTGCTGGCCGGTTTGCCCGAGGTGCGCCAGACTGTGCGCGGACGGGTGAGCGCCCGTTACGCCATCACGCCCTCGTGGAGCGCCGGCGCTTCGCTGTCCACCGACTTGCTGGGCCGCAAGGGCGGTACGCTGGGGGCGCTCGATGTGGGCTGGAGCACGATGCTGACGCCGGCCTGGCGCTGGACGCTGGGCGGCGGGCTGGGTTTGGCAGATGCGACCTACATGCGCAGCTATCACGGCATCAGCCCGGAGGTGGCTGCAGCCACCAGCCGGACGGCTTATGTGCCGGGGGCTGGCATGCACGGCGTGGGGGTGTCGACGGGCCTGACCTGGAACGTGAGCCCGGCCTGGCGGCTGGGTGCCACGGGGGCGTTCGGCCGGCTGACCGGGCCGGCGGTGGACAGCCCCTTGACCCAGGCACGCAACAACTGGTCGGTCAGCGTGGGCGCGGTGTGGGTGAAGGACTGGCGGGACTGAGCCTCGGCGGCTCAGCGCTTCAGCGGCGGCCGAAAAACTGGCGGAACAGGTCTTCGCTCAGCAGCTCGCGCACATGCAGGCCGCGCAGGGTTTCGCGGAAGGGGCTGGGTTCGGCATTCGGCAGGTCCATGTCCACCGGCATCGGCAGGGTGTCGGGCCAGATGGCGCCGCGGGGCGTGGCCGGCTGACTGGCCTTGACGGGCAGGCGGGGGGTCATCGGGTAGCTCATCAAAGGCTCCGTGGAAGCGTTCTGCACATGGCTCATCTTCGGCCGAGTGCCGATTGAACTTCAGCGGAAACAGCAGGGGACGAGCCGCGCTGTTCAGAGCACCACGGGCTCGATCAGCGATGCGCCATCGTTGCCGGCCCGGCCCACGGCGCGCCCCACCGGCCAGGCTTGCAGGGCCTGCGGCGGGGTGAGGGGCAGCAGGGCGGCCAGGGCGTCGGGGTCTTGCAGCTGGCGGTCCAGCCAGGCGCCTTGGTGCTCAGGCGTGACGATGACCGGCATTCGGTCATGCACCGGGGCCATCGTCTCATTGGCATCGCGGGTGATGATGCAGCAGCTCAACCGCCAGTCTTCGTCACTGGTGGAGCCCTCCGGGCGCCAGGCCTCGAACAGGCCGGCAAACGCCAGCAGCGGGCCATCGGCGGCGCTGAAGTACCAGGGCTGCTTGTAGGCCTTGCCATCGGCGCCGGTCATCGGCTGCCATTCATAGAACCCGCTGACCGGGATGAGGCAGCGACGGCGCCGCACGGCCTGGCGGAACGAGGGTTTGCCGGCCATGCCTTCGAGCCGCGCGTTGTTGAGCTTCGCGCCGATCGACGGGTCTTTGGCCCAGTGCGGAATCAGCCCCCAGTGCATCAGGTCGGCCACGCGTTCGCCCTTGGGCGTGTTGCGCACCACCGGCACGGCCGAAGTGGGCGCCACGTTCCAGCGCTGCGGGAAGGGCTGTACCCGGGTCAGGCTGAAGGCCTGCACGAGGGTGGCCGGGTCATAGGCCACCACGTATCTGCCGCACATGTGGGGTGCCTCCGTGGCGCCGCTCAGCGCGCCCGCTTGGTGATCAGGAAGCGGTCGACCACGCGCCAGCCGGCGGGCACGGGCTCGTCCGCATGGCGGCGGCGCGGCACGCTGTCGATGCCGAGCATGAACACCTCCAGGCCGTCCGGGCCGAGCCGGCAGCGCAGGAAGCCCTTGTGGTCGGCAATGGCCAGCGCACCGAAGGCGTTGTTGGGCAACTGGCCGAACACCCCGCTGGCCAGGGCCAGCCAGGCGCCGAAGATCAACCCGCCCACCCCCATGCCGGCCAGCGCCACCAGCCACCAGGTGGTCAGCGCCGCGCCCATCGACACCAGCGGATCAGCGGCCGCCAAGGCCCCCGGCCACAGCGCATTCACGGCGTGCTCGGCGCCCAGAAACAGCAGGAAGATGGCGAAGCTGTGCACGGCGCCCAGCGCCAGCCCGCTGGCCAGGCGGCCCGGCCACGTTCCCGGGCCTTCCCAGGCCACGCGCACGCAGGCGGTCAGCATGGCCGCATTGATGAAGGCGGCAAACGGGCTGACGACGATGGCCTTGAGCCAGTGCAGGGCGGCGTCCCACAGGCCGGGCGCGGCCACGGCGGCCAGGCTGGCGTGGAAGTTCGCCGCCGTCACGTAGGCATTGAAGCCGTAGAGCAGGCCCAGACACAGCGCAAAGCCGAGGTTGGAATCCCAGGCCTCGCGCAGCGTCTGGCTGACGCCCAGCTGCCACACCGGCCGGCTGGGGCGCAGCGCGAACATCGACCACAGTGCCCGCCAGGCCAGCGCGCGGGTGCGGGCCGGTGGCGGGAAGCTGCAGGCGTGCTCGAACCGCGGGTTGTGGGGCGAGGCCGTGTGGGCGCCCGCGCCCGGCCGGCCCACCCGCACGCGCTGGCCGAGGTCGGCGCTGCTGGCTTGTGGTTCGGGCTCGCGGTCGAGCTGCTTGGTGGTCTGCACGTCGGGGCTGTGGGTGGGGTGCAGGAAGGCGCCGCCACTGCCGCAGGTGATCAGGTGGGTGTCCAGGCCGGTGGCCGGGTCGCGGGCCAGGGTTTCGCGCTGGTAGTGGTGCAGATCACCGGCGATGCGGGCGCGCAGCCGGGCACCCCGGGCCTCGATCATGGCTTCGAGGCGCTGGTAGCGGCGCGGATAGCCGGGGCTGGCACCGTCGCCCAACGGGCGGGTCCAGTAGGGTTCGGGGTAGACCACCAGCACATCGTCGCCCGGCTGGATGCCCGCCGGGTTGTCAGTGGCCAGCAGGCTTGCAAAACCTTCGAGCTGTTGCCGGTCGATGTCGCCCACCAGGGCGAAGTCGAGGCCGAGGATCCAGAAGCCTTGCGGCAGCCGGGTGGCGAACCAGGTCTGGCGCTGCGGCGTGCGCGCACCGATCACCGCGCCGCGGTCGTAGTTGACGAAGTAGCGGCAGAAGGTGGAGGCCGAATCGAACCAGTCGTGGTTCTGCGGAATGGCCACCAGGGTCTTGCGCGGGCCGGGCTGGTCGGGGTCGACGAAGCGGCTGGCCGGGTCGCGGGCCATGGCCAGCATCTCGATGAAGCGGTACTGGTACTCCTGGGCGCTGGCGCCGGGGTAGGCCAGGTCACCGCCCAGCACCAGCAGCTCGCCCTCGGGCAGGGTCCGCATCTGGCCGTTGTCGTCGGGCACGGTCAGTTCACGGGCCAGCAGGGCTTGCGCCACGGTGAAGGTGGCATTGCCGCCGTCGCCGGTGTCCGACATGAAATCGAACCAGAAGGGCTGCTCGACGCTGGCCGGCTGGGCAGACAGATCGACCGGCGTGAGCACCGGCGACAAGGTCTCGCGGCGGTCGAGGTTGCGCTGGAAGTCGACGGACTGCACCAGCTCACGACCGGCTTGCCAGAGTACGCCCGGGGCGTACCAGGCAACGCGGCGGCGCTGGTCAGGCGGAATGTTGCTGCCGAAGGTGCGGGCCATGCCCGCATGCTAACCGCGCGGCGCGGCCGGGCGTCAGGCCACCAGCATCAGCAGGTTGCGGCGGTTCTGGGTGCTTTGCGCCAGCATGCTGACGGCGGCGTACTGGGCCGTCTGGGCGCTGTGCATGCGGCTGACTTCCGCCGCCATGTTCGAGCCGGTGAGCCGCTCATAGCTGCTGCTGCTGGCCGCCACCTGCTGCTGCAGGCTGCTGGCGGCCGAGGACAGCCGCGACTGCGCTGCGCCCAGCGTGGCCCGCAGCTCCGACACCGTCTTGAGGGCGTCGTCGAGGCTCTTGGTCATCTGCGCGGCGTGGCTGGGGCCGGCCTGCGGACCGCTCAAGCTGCCGGCGGTGGCCGCCATCACCTGCGCGTTCTGCTGTAGGTTCTGGGTGTCCACGGTGATGGTGTCGGTGGGGCCGGGGCCGGCGGGCAAGGGCGTGCTGCCGGCATCACCGGCCAGCACGGCCTGGCCATTGAACCGGGTGCTGGCCAAGGTGCGTTCCACCTCGGCGGCCATCTGCCGGTACTCGCGGTTCAGGGCCTCGCGGTCGCGGTCGGTGTAGGTGCCATTGCCGGCCTGCTGGGCCAGCTCGCGCATGCGCTGCAGGTGCTCGGTCGTCTGGCTGAGTGCGCCGTCGGCGGTTTCTGCCAGCGACTGGCCGTCTTCCATGGCCTGCACGGCCACGGTGCTGCTGCGCAGGGCGGCTGCCAGGCGATCGGCAATGGCCGAGCCGGCGGCGTCGTCGGTGGCGGAGTTGATGCGGCGCATCGTGGCGATGCGCTCGATGGCGGTGCGCTGGTTGGCTGACGACTCACGGTCGGCAGGCAGCGCCGACATGGAGTTGAAAGACAACATGGGCGGCCCTTTGGCAACCCTGAAAGCAGGCTGCCGTCGGCGTCACTATGGCACGCGCCTCCGGAAATCTGAAGCCCTCGGCAGGGCCGCTTGTGCCATGTTGGCGTGACTTCCTTCGCGTCTGGCGCCCTGTTGTGGCGTTGCGTGCTTGTGCCGCGGTCTGGTGCCGGGCGGGAGGGGCCTCAGCCCGGTGTGCGCTGGCTGACGCGCGACATCGCCCCGGCCAGGGTCACGGCCTGGTACTTCAGGCTTTCTGCCGCAGCGGCGCTTTGCTCCACCAGCGCGGCGTTCTGCTGCGTCACCGCATCGAGCTGGCCCACGGCTTCATTCACCTGCACCAGGCCGTCGCTTTGGGCGCTGGCCGCGGCGGTGATCTCGCCAATCATGTCGCTGACGCGCTGCACCGAGGCCACGATGTCGTTCATCGTGCTGCCGGCGTCCTGCACCAGGCGCGTGCCGTTTTCCACCCGCTCGACGCTGGCGCCGATCAGGGTCTTGATTTCGCGGGCGGCACCGGCCGAGCGCTGGGCGAGCGAGCGCACCTCGCCGGCCACCACCGCGAAGCCGCGGCCCTGCTCACCGGCGCGGGCGGCTTCCACGGCGGCATTCAGCGCCAGGATGTTGGTCTGGAAGGCGATGCCGTCGATCACGCTGATGATGTCGGAGATCTTCTTCGACGCGGTGTTGATGTCGCTCATCGTCTGCACGACCTCAGACACCACGGCGCCGCCACGCTGGGCCACGGCTGCGGCCGATGCGGCCAGCTGGTTCGCGGTGCGGGCGGAGTCGGCTGTCTGGCGCACGGTGCTGGTCAGCTGGACCATCGACGACGCGGTTTGCTGCAGGTGGCTGGCGGCCTGTTCGGTGCGCTGGCTCAGGTCCACGCTGCCGGCGGCGATTTCGGACGAGGCGTTCTGGATGTTGTCGATGCTGCCGCGCACCGAGCCCATGACAGAGTCAAGCTCCATCAGCGTCTGCTTCATGGTGCCGGCGCCCTGGGTGCTGGTGTCCACCGCGGCCACATCCAGGCTGATCTGGCCATCGGTGCTGCGCACCTGGCTGAGCAGCTGGTTCATCTCTTCCCCCTGCGCGGCGTCGCGGCGCATCAGGATGGCCATCCACACCTCGAAGGTGGTCTGTGCCACGACGTAGCCGGCGTGGATCAGCACGCGGGCGAAATCAGGCTCGGTCAGGCAATACACCCCGACGCCGCTGGCTTGCAGCCGGTCTGCCACCACGTGGTGAACGGCAATCACGCCGGCGGCGACCAGCAGGGGCCGCCAGTCCCGGTACAGCAGCAGGAAGGCCAGGGTGACGAACACGCCGAAGTGCACCTCCAGCAGGCCGCGCGCCAGCTGGATGTGCAAGGCCACCATGCCCATCAGGCTGGCCGCCAGCACGAGGCGTGCGGTCAGGCTGCCCGGGGCCAGCAGGCCGGCGGCCACGCCCACGCCGAGCAGCGGCAGGCCCACCGCCAAGGCGACACCGAGGCTGCCGTAATAGCTGCCGATGGCCAGCGCCATCAAGGTCGACCCCGCCAGGATCAGCATCAGCAGCTTGTCGGCCTTGGTCGACAGCCGGACTTGCAACTGGGTATGGGAAAGCAGCGGGGTGGACATGGAATGGGGGCCGGTAATACTTCGTAGGGAGTTATCGACATACTGAGGGGGTTTGTTGAGATGGAAGGCGTGAAATGCGCCACCATCACCCGGCTGTTCGGGGGTGTTATCCGGTGGATGAAGGCTTGTGTGCGCTTCACCAGCGGGCATCACTGGGCAACATGCCAGCAAACTGGCGCCGCTCAAAATCGGTTAACCCGGCCAGTCGGCCGCGAAGACAGGACCCTCGTCGCATGAAAAAACGTTCCTTGCTCGGCCTCGTGGCCGCAGTGCCCCTGGTGCTTCTGGCTGGCTGCGGCGGCAGCAGCGAGAAGGAGGCCACCGTCCGTCTGCTGAACGCCAGCGCGGGTTACAGCTCGGTCGACCTGTATGTGGAAGACGAGAAGGAAATCGGCGCCATCGGCTTCGGCACGCTGAGCGACTACGTGGGTGTCACCTCGGGCGATGTGACCGCAGAGTTCACCAACGCCGGCTCAACCACCGCGCTGCTGACCAAGAGCCTGTCGCTGGGCACCGATGACGCCTACACCCTGGTCACCTACGGCTGGGAAGGCGCGATCAAGTCCGTCGTCATCACCGAGAACCAGGACGATGCTGACAGCGGCGAGAGCAGCGTCAGCGTGCTGAACACGGCGGTTGATGCCGGCGCGCTCGACATCTACCTGACGGGTACCGATGAATCGCTCGACTCCTCGACCCCGGTGCTGAGCAATGTCAGCGGCGGCTCGCGTTCGTCTTTCGCCACGGTCAAGGCCGGTACCTACCGCCTGCGCATCACCGGCTACGGCGACACCAGCGATCTGCGTCTGGATATCGCCGAGGCGGTGGTCTCCAGCACGGGCGTCTACACCTTCGTGCTGACCCCGGGCAGCGGCGGCGTGCTGGTCAACAGCCTGATGCTGAAGCAGGGCGGCGCGCTGACGCAGCAGCTCAATACCAAGGCCCGCGCCCGCGTCGTAGCCGGCATGGCCAGCGGTGGCAAGGTCACCGTGAAGGCGGGCAGCACCACGCTGGCCACCGCCGCCGCTTCGCCCGCGATCAAGGACTACGCCCTGATCGACGCCGGCACCGTGACGCTGACCACCAGTGTCGACGGCACCGCGCTGACCAGCACCACCCAGACCATCAAGGCTGGCTCTGACACCACGCTGCTGGTGACGGGCAACAGCGCTGCTGATGCGACCGTGAAGGTGCTGAGCGACGACAACCGCCTGCCCACGGTGAGCACCAAGTTCAAGATGCGTCTGGTGCATGCCGCGCCCTCGCTGGCCAGCGACGCGCTGACCTTGACGCTGGACCTGGAAGACCTGGTGACCGACCTGACCTGGGGCACGTCGTCGAGCTTCGTCAGCCGCACGGGCACCTCCAGCAGCAGCCTGGAAGTGAACTCGCTCTCCTCGACCACGCCGGTGTTCAGCGTGACCGAGCAGGCCTACCTGTCCAACAGCATCTACACCGTGTTCGTCTATGACACGTCGGCCGGTGTGGCCACGGCCAAGGTCAAGAAGGACCGTTGATTCCGGTCAGCACTGAGCACTGACAGGTTTCAACCATGACAAAGGGGCTGCATTCGCAGCCCCTTTTTTGTTGTGTGGCCTCAGGCCATCTTGCCGGCCTGGAAGTCTTCGACAGCCTGGTAGATCTGTTCGCGGTTGTTCATCACGAACGGGCCGTACTGCACGATCGGCTCCTTCAGCGGCTGGCCGGCGATCAGCAGGAAACGCGCGCCCTCTGGGCCGGCCTGCAGCGTCACGCCGTCGCTGCCGGACGTGTTGGCCAGTATGGCCATGCGCTGCGTGGGCACCGCCTGCGTGCCGATCTGCACACCGCCGCGGTAGACCTGCACGAACGCGTTGTGGTGCTCGGCCAGCGGGTGGCTGAAGCTGGCGCCTGCGGGCAGGTGCACGTCCAGGTACAGCGGCTCGGTGACCGGGCGCTGCATGGCGCCGGCCACACCGGCGTGGTGGCCGGCGATCACGCGCACCACGCTGTCGCCGCTGCGAACTTCGGGAATGGTCTCCGTCTGGATGTCGACATAACCCGGGTCGCAGAGCTTGTCCTTGGCGGGCAGGTTCAGCCAGAGCTGGAAGCCCTCCATCACGCCTTCTTCCTGCTCGGGCAGCTCGCTGTGGATGAGGCCGCGGCCGGCGGTCATCCATTGCACGCCGCCGTTGCTCAGCAGGCCTTCGTTGCCGGCGGAGTCGCGGTGGCGCATGCGGCCCGCGATCATGTAGGTCACGGTTTCGAAGCCGCGGTGCGGGTGGTCGGGGAAGCCGGCGATGTAGTCATCGGGCTTGTCCGAGCCGAAGGCGTCGAGCATCAGGTAGGGGTCGAGCCGGCGCTGCAGGTCTTGCGTCAGCACGCGCGTCAGCTTGACGCCGGCGCCGTCGCTGGTGGCCTGGCCGGTCACCACGCGCTCCACGGTGCGGGGGTGCAGCACGGTGGTGGCGGTGGTGTCAGCTGTGGTCGTGGTCATGGTGTGTCCTTGGTTCGTTCGCTCAGGCAACAGCGCCGCTCAGCAGCTCATCGATCTGGGCGCGGGCGCTGGCCAGGCCGGCGGCTTCGGCGTCGGGGCCCATGGCCATGCCTTCCGCGTAGATGAAGTGCACGTCGGTCATGCCCAGGAAGGCGAGGATGCCACGCAGGTAGGGCACCTGGGTGTCGGCCGGCTGGTCACGCCAGATGCCGCCGCGGCTGAGCACCACGTACACGGTCTTGCCGGTCAGCAGGCCGCGCGGGCCGGTGGCGGTGTATTCGAAGGTGACCCGGGCCCGCGAGATCGCGTCGATCCAGTTCTTCAGCTGCGCGGTGATGCCCAGGTTGTACATGGGCGAGCCCAGCACCAGCACGTCGGCGGCCTGCACCTGGGCGATCAGCGCGTCGTCCAGCGCCACGCGGGCGGCCTGTTCGGCGCTGCGCTGCTCGGCAGGGGTGAACAGCGCGCCGAGGGTGGCTTCGTCCAGCACCGGGTGCGGCTGGCGAGCCAGGTCACGCACCGTGTGGGTGGCGCCGGCATGGCGGGCCAGCAGCGCGGCGCTCAGCTCGTTGGCGAGGCGGGTGGAATGCGAGCCCTGGCCGTTTTCAAAGGCGCGGGCACTGGTGTTGATTTGCAGGATGTTCATGGTGGGCTCCGAAGGTTGGTGCCACTCCGTGATTCGGGCTGGCATGGGGTGAACTTTATTGGTGGCTGGATGATTGATAAACCCGTTGCTTTGGGTGTGAATGTTCCATTGGTGGAACAATTGCGCCATGGACCCCAACGACCTCGCCCTCTTTGCCCATGTGGCCGACGCCGGCAGCTTCACCGTGGCCGCGGACCGCCTCGGGCTGCCCAAATCCACCGTGTCGCGCCGTTTGACAGCGCTGGAGGCGCGGCTGGGCGAGCGGCTGATGCAGCGCACCACCCGCCGGCTGACGCTCACCGACTTCGGCCTGGGCGTGCTGGAACATGCCCGCCAGGTGGTGGCCGAAACCGACAGCGTGCTGGCCCTGGCCCAGCACCGGCAGGCCGAGCCGAGTGGGGTGCTGCGGGTATCGATGCCCGGCGACATCGCGCAGCTGGTGCTGGCCGATGCCCTGGCCGCCTTCGTGCGTGATCACCCGCGCGTGACGCTGGCACTTGACCTCTCACCCCGTCGGGTCGACCTGGTGGCTGAGAGCTTTGATCTGGTGGTCCGCATGGGCTCGCTGCGTGACGAGGCGCATTTGTCGGCCCGCCGGCTGGCCACGTTCCAGACCGGCCTGTATGCGTCGCCGGGCTGCCTGGCCGCACTCGACGCGCCGCAGCACCCGGACGAGCTGCTGGACCCCGAGCGTGGCTGGCGCGCACTGGTGATTGCGCCCGGCGGGGTGGGGCGGCCGCTGCCCTGGGCCTTGCAGCAGCACAGCATTGACGGCCAGGTGACGGCGCGCTGGGAAGGCCTGCCCGCACGCGCCACGCAGGCCAACTCACCGGCGCTGCTGCTGCAATTGGCCGAGGCCGGGCAGGGCGTGGCGGCGGCGGGTGAGTTTTTTGCGCACCGCGCCGTGCGCGACGGCCGCCTGGTGCGGGTGCTGCCCGACTGGCAGCTGCCCGGCGTGGATTGCTGGGCGGTGTTCCCGGAGCGGCGGCTGATGCCGGCCAAGACCCGCGCCTTGCTCGATGCGATGGTGCAGGCTCTGGCCCCCTGTGAAAACCAGGAAGCCGGCCCCGCGTTCAACCCGCTGGCGCGTGCGCCCAGGCCCTGACCAGCAAGCCGTACAGCGCTGAATCAGACACTTCGTCACCGACGATCCAGCGCTCGCGCAGCACGCCTTCCCGCTCGAACCCCAGTCGCTCGAGGCTGCGTGCAGACGCGGTGTTGCGCGGGTCGATGTCGGCTTCCAGCCGGTGCAGGTTCAGCGCCGGAATTGCCCAGTTCAGCAAGGCTGTCGCCGCTTCGTGCATCAGGCCTTGTCCGCCGTGCGCCGGGTGCAGGGCGTAGCCGATTTCGCCGCGGCGGCATTGCGGCATCAGGTTGAACAGCGAGCAGGTGCCGATCAAGGCCTCGGGGGCGGTGTGCAGCGCCAGGCCCAGTCGCAATGATTCACCGCTGGCCAGGCTGCTGCGGTCGCGCGCCACCATGGCGTGGGCCGGGGCGTCGTCGGTCCACGGGCCGTGGCTCCAGTAGCGGGTCACATCGGCGTGGCTGTAGAGCGCAAACAGGGCGGGCACGTCGGCCTCCACCAGCGGGCGCAGGTGCAGGCGGGGCGTGTGGAGCTGGACGGTGGAGAAGTCAGGCATGGCGCGAGTATGCCGAGGCGCGCCGGGCTGGCACACTGGCGCTTTTCCTGCTCTGCCGCTTGCGGGCGGTTCCTCCCATGAAAGCGATCTGGAACGGCGCCGTGCTGGCCGACAGCGACGACATCGTCGTGGTTGGTGGCGACCAATATTTCCCCGAAGCCGCGCTGCAGCGCACGCACACCTCGTTCTCCAACCACCGCAGCAGCTCCGAGCGTGGCCAGGCCCACTACCTGAGCCTGTTCGTGAATGGCGAGTTCAACGCCGATGCGGTCTGGTTCTATCCGGAGCCGGCCGAGGAATACCCCGAGCTCAAGGGCCGCGTGGCCTTCTGGAAGGGTGTCCAGATCGTCGACTGACGGCGCGGCTGCGGCCGGCGTCGTCACGCTGACCACCGCCCACCGCCGCCGGCTGAGGGCGCTGTGGCGCTCGGCCGGCTGGCCCAGCCACGACGCGCTGGACCTGGAGCTGCTGGTGGCCGGGCTGCTGAGCCGCCACCTAGACGCCGCCGGCCGCGAGAGCCTGCGCCTGACCGACGCCGGCCTGCATGAGCTGGCGCGCACGGTGCAGGGCCACCGCAGCGCCCGCGATGCGCATGAAGCGCTGGTGGCGCGGGTGTCGCTGGAAATGCACCGCGCTGGCCGGCTGGTGTGGCGGGGCTTGTCGCTGCGTGCTCCGGTGGCCGCCGAGGTGGCTGGCCCGGACGGCAGCACGGCGGCGGTCACCCGCTGGGCGATGGCGATGCCGGATGTCTTTTCGATCCGGCCGAGCACGCTGGAGGCGCATGTCGAGCCGGTGGTGCACGAGATCAAGGTGCGCCGCGCCGACCTGCTCGGTGACTTGAAGAAGCCTGCCAAGGGCGAGGCCTACCGCGCCCTGGCCAGCCAGTGCTGGTACGTGCTGGCGGCCGGCATCGGCGATGAGCACGACGTGCCCGAGGTGTACGGCGTGATGCGCGCCCACCCGGTGGCCGGTGCAGAAGGCCTGCTTCGTTTCGGTGCGCTGGAGGTGCTGCGCCCGGCGCCCAGGCGGGCCTGCCGCGTGCCCCATGCCGGCTGGCTGGCCCTCGCGCGGGCCACGCCGGAGCGCTTCGATGACGAGCCGCAGGCGTCATTGATGCCTGATGAAGATGTACTGGCACCGGGCCCCGGCGACGCCGCTTGAAGACCACCCGGGAACCATCTGCGGAGATCGTCTATCGGACAAGGCGCGGGTTGGCGCAAAATCTGCTCGCGAGTTGTTGTCCACCCCCATCCTTCCCCGGTGCGCCTCAGACGTTGCTGCCACAAGCTGCCGCGTCTGCGCCCCGGTCTGCATCTGGAGTTGAAAACCCATGAGCCGGTCTGCTGTCTTGTCTTTGCCTGTCTCCGTGCTGCGCGCCACGGCCCTCTGCGCCGTGCTGGCCTTGTCCGGCCCGGCCGTCTCCCTGGCCGCCTACAACCCGCCGTCGCACAATGTGGCCTGGCAGCCGGCCGCAGCCGATGCCGACATCGACAAGGCCTTCGCCCAGGGCAAGGCCGAGAAGAAGCCCGTGCTGGTGTACTGGGGCGCGGCCTGGTGCCCGCCGTGCAACCAGCTCAAGGCCACGCTGTTCAACCGCCAGGATTTCGCTGAACGCTCAAAGAGCTTCGTGGCGGTGCACATCGACGGTGATGCCCCCGGTGCCCAGAAGCTGGGCAGCCGCTTCAAGGTGCGCGGCTACCCGACGGTGATCCTGTTCAACCCCGAAGGCCAGGAAATCACCCGTCTGCCGGGCGAGGTGGACGCGCCGCAGGTGATGAACGTGCTGCAGATGGGCTTGTCTGGTGGCCGGCCGATCAAGGCCGTGCTGGCCGATGCCCGTGCCGGCAAGCCGCTGCCGGCGAACGAGTGGCGCCTGCTGGCGTTCTACTCCTGGGACACCGACGAAGCGCAGCTGGTGCCGGCCGCCGAGCGCCCGGGCCTGCTGGCCCAGCTGGCTGCCGCAGCACCTGCCGCCGAGGTTGAAACCAGCACCCGCCTGCTGCTGAAGTCGCTGGCTGAAACCGACGCTGGCAAGCCCGCGGCCGTGTCGGCGGCCCAGCGTGAGCGCGTGCTCAAGGTGGTGGCCGACGCCGCAGCCAGCCGCACGCAGATGGACGTCATCGTCAACTACGCGCCCGACCTCGTCAGCGCGCTGGCGCCGCAGGCCGGCCCCGATCGCAAGTCCACCGCCGCGGCCGTGGATACCGCGCTGCAGCGCCTGCAGGCCGACACCACGCTGTCGCGCAGTGACCGCCTGTCTGCGCTGATCGCACGGGTGGGGGTGGCGCGCCTCGATCAGCCGAAAGACACGCTGAAGCCGCAGCTGCCCGATGCCTTGGTCAAGCAGGTGCGCGACATGGCCGCGACGCTGGACCGCGAGATCACCGACGGCTATGAGCGCCAGGCCGTCATCACCTCGGCGGCGTACGCACTCGGCCAGGCCGGCTTGTGGAAGGAGAGCGACGCGCTGCTCAAGGCGAATCTGGCCAAGAGCCACTCGCCGTACTACCTGATGAGCCAGCTGGGCGGCAACGCCAAGAAGCAGGGCCGCAAGGACGACGCGCTGGCCTGGTATGCACAAGCCTTTGCCAAGAGCGAAGGCCCGGCCACGCGCCTGCAGTGGGGCTCAAGCTACTTCACGGCGCTGATCGAGCTGTCGCCGAAGGATGCCGCCACCATCGAGAAGGTGGCCGCGCAGCTGTTCACCGAAGCCGGCAACCAGCAGGGCGCCTTCTATGAGCGCAGCGCGCGGTCCTTGCAGAAGGTCGGCACCCAGCTGGGCCAGTGGAACAAGGGTGGCCAGCACCAGGCGGTGGTTGACCGCCTGAAGGCCCAGCTCGCCCCGGTCTGCGGCAAGCTGCCCGTCGCCGATGGCCAGAAGGCCACCTGCGACGGCTTGATCAAGGCCTGAGTTACTTCAGCAGGCCTTCGGCTTTGAGGGCCGCCTGCACGGCGGGCCGCGCAGCGACGCGGCCCATGTAGGCGCCCAGGTTCGCCAGGCTGCTGATGTCCACGCCCACGTACTTGCCCCAGCCCGCCACGGTGAACAGGTAGCCGTCGGCGACGGTGAAGGTGTCACCGGTCAGCCAGGTCTTGCCGGCCAGCTGGCCGTCCACCCAGCTCAGCTGCTTCATCAGCGCGGCGCGGGCCTTCACCTGCGTGTCCTCGGCGGTGCCGGGGGTGAACAGTGGCGAGAAGCCCTTGTGCAGCTCGCTGGTGATGAAGTTCAGCCACTCCATCAGGTGGTAGCGCGCCAGGGTGCCGGCGGCCGGGGCCAGGCCGGTGGCGGGCGCCTGATCGGCGATGTACTGGACGATGGCCGGGCCTTCGGTCAGGCGCTCGCCGCTGTCGAGTTCCAGCAGGGGCACCTGGCCGCGCGGGTTGATGGCCAGGAAGTCGCTGCCGTCAGCCAGCTTCTTGGTCTTCAGGTTGGTGATGTGCAGATCAAACGCCAGGCCGGCTTCGCGCAGCGCGATGTGCGGCGAGAGGGAACAGGCGCCGGGGCTGTAATACAACTTCATGCGGGTCTCCATGTGTTGGAATGCTCGGGCTGCCATGCTGCCAGCCTTTGGGCCGGCTTGCATGCGCCGGTGTTGAACCCTGCTTCCGCTGTTTTTGAATGCCTTTTGAAGGACTGCCCATGCCACGCGCCGTGCTGGATGAACAACGTATCCACCCCGCCATCCGCAGCGTGGTGGCCGGCCACCATGCCGACGCCATCGCCGAGGTGGAAGCGGCCGTTGCGGCCCACCCGGTGGTGGTGCTGGGCATGGCCGGCAACCCATGGCCGAAGAAGGCCCGGGCGGCGCTTGACCGGCTCGGCATCGCGCACCACGACATCAACCACGGGAGCTACGTCAGTGGCTGGCGCCGTCGCAACGCGGTGAAGATGTGGTGCGGCTGGCCGACCTTCCCGATCATCTTCGTGCGCGGCCAGATGGTCGGCGGTGCGCAAGACCTGCAGCGCCTGATCGACAGCGGTGAGCTGAAGCGCTTGCTGGGCTGAGCGGCAAGCGCGTTGCAGGCGGTGGGGTGGGTATCGGGGCCGCCTCCGCCAGTCATGCCTGTTTTCTGCCGTTCATGCGGTGCGGCCTGCCGTTCGCCCATGGGGTGTGCCGCCGGTGCCCGGCGCCACCACAATGGCCGGCATGAGAACCTCATTCCGTTCCAACACCCGCCCCACAGCCTGGTCCGCCAGCTGGGGTCTGAGCCTGGTCATCGTGCTGCTGGCCAATCTCTCGCCATCGTCCTCACGGGCCGCAGCAGATACCGTGGGTGCCAGCCCGCCCCGGCTTGAACTCTCGGCCTGTCGCCTCAAGGGCGTGGCGCATGAAGCCCGCTGCGGCGTGCTCAAGCGCCCGTTGAACCCGGCTGAGCCGGCGGGCGCGCAGATTGATGTGCATGTGGCCGTGCTGCCCGCCCTGGCGCGCAACAAGCTGCCCGATCCGGTGCTGATGTTTGCCGGCGGCCCGGGGCAAAGCGCCATCGAGCTGGCCGGCCCGATCAGCCAGCAGCTGGGTCGTTTCCTGAACCGCCGCGATCTGGTGTTGATCGACCAGCGCGGCACGGGCCAGAGTGCCCCGCTGCGCTGCGAGGACGCCGAATCCACCCGCAGCAGCCGCCTGCAGGACATGCTCGACCCCAACGCCGAAGACCGCCGCACCCTGGCCTGCCTGACGCGGCTGAAGGCGCTGCCTTACGGCGACCTGCGCTACTTCACCACCACCATCGCGATGCAGGACGTGGAAGCGGTGCGGCTGGCGCTGGGCCTGGGGCCGATCAACGCGATCGGCGGCTCGTACGGCACGCGGGCGGTGCTGGAGTACCAGCGCCAGTTCCCTGACAGCGTGCGCCGCGCGGTGATCGACGGTGTGGCCCCGCCCGACATGGTGCTGATGCGCTCGATGTCCACTGACGTGCAAGCCGCGTTCGATGCGCTGCTGGCGAGTTGCGCGCAATCGCCCGACTGCCAGCGACGCTACCCGGACCTGGCCGGCCAATGGCGCAAGCTGCTGGCCAGCCTGCCGCGCGAGGTGACACTGGAGCATCCGATCACCGGCCAGCCGGAGCGGGTCACGCTGACGCGCGACGCGGTCATCACCTTGATCCGCACGCCGCTGTATGCGCCGATGCTGGCGGCCGCACTGCCGCTGGCCATCAGCGAGGCAGCCAACGGCCGCTTCATGCCGCTGCTGGGCCTGGGGCTGGGCAGCATCGGCGGTGGGCGGGGCATGGGCTTGTCCACCGGCATGCACTTCTCGGTGGTGTGTGCCGAAGACATGCCGCGCCTGGCCACGGCCACGGATGTGCCCGGCGGTGACGTGGGCCAGGGCAATGAAAACATGTACCGGCGTGTGTGCTCGCACTGGCCGCAGGGCGCGGTGCCGCCGGCGTTTTACAGCGTGCCTGCAGCGCGCCATCCGGTGCTGCTGCTGAGCGGCAGCCTCGACCCCGTGACGCCCCCGCGCCATGCCCAGCGCGTGGCCGGTTTGCTCGGCCCGCAGGCCGCGCAGGTGGTGGTGCCCAACGTGGGCCACGGCGTGATGGGCCTGGGCTGCGTGCGCGATGTGGTGTACCGATTTGTCGACCAGCCGAACCCCGCCAAGGCGCTGGCTGACGTGAAGACCGATGCGGCCTGTGCCGCCAATCTGCCTCGCCCGCCGGCCTTCGTGCCGGTGGGGGCAGCAACGGCCGTGACCGCCGGGGAGGGCGCCAAGTGATTGATGTTCAGGATCTGCGCAAGAGCTTTGTTCAAGGCAGCGGGCGCCGCAAACAGACGGTGCTGGCCGTGGACGGTGTGAACTGGCGTGCCGAGGATGGCCGCATCACCGGCCTGCTGGGGCCGAACGGCGCCGGCAAGACCACCACGCTGCGCATGGTGGCCGGCCTGATCGAGCCCGATGGCGGCACCGTGGTGGTCGACGGCATCGATGTGGCCAGCCAGCCGCGCGCGGCGCTGGCCCGCATGGGCGTGCTGTCTGATGCCCGAGGCCTCTACCCCCGGCTGACCGCGCGTGAGAACGTGGTCTATTACGGCCGCCTGCACGGCATGAGCGGGGCTGACGCGAACCGGCGTTGCATTGAGCTGGCCGGTCTGCTCGACATGCAGGGCCTGCTGGACCGCCGCACCGACGGCTTCAGCCAGGGCGAACGCATGAAGACCGCGCTGGCACGGGCGCTGGTGCACAACCCGCCGAACATCGTGCTTGATGAGCCCACCAACGGGCTGGACGTGCTGGCCACCCGCGCCCTGCGCGACACCCTGCGCCGGCTGCGCGACGAGACCGGCAAGTGCATCGTCTTCTCGAGCCACATCATGCAGGAGGTGGAACGCCTGTGTGACCACGTCGTGGTGGTGGCCCATGGCCGCACGGTGGCGAGCGGCACGGTGCCGGGCCTGCTGGCGCAGACCGGGCAGACCGATTTTGAAGAGGCCTTTGTCAGCCTGGCTTTCGGGGCTGGGGCGGCTTCGAGCCATGGTGTGGCCAACAGCACGGACAACCGCATGGGCACGCACGCTGCGTCGGCCCTGAAGGAGCAGGCATGAACATCGGATGGCAAGTGTTCCTGAAGGAACTCAAGGACGCCCTGCGTGACCGGCGCACCCTGATGGCCGTGCTGATGAGCTCGGTGATGATGGGCCCGCTGATGCTGTTCGCGCTGTCGACGCTGGTCGAAGGCATGGAGAAGCGGGCCGAGGCGCGCGAGGTGTTCGTGGCGGGCATCGACCACGCACCGGGCCTGCGCAACTACCTGGAGCGCCAGACCTGGAAGGTGCTGCCCGCGCCGACGGACTACGAGCGGGCGCTGGAGCGCAGCCAGCTGGGCGATCCGGTTCTGGTGGTGGCCAAGAACTTCGAGGCGGACCTGGTGGCCGGCGAGCGGCCGCTGCTGGAGATCGTCACCTCGAGTGCCAACCAGCGCGCCGATGGTGCGGCGGGTCGGCTGGAGGACCTGGTGCAGGGTTATGCCCGCGAGCAGGCCGGCTTGCGCCTGATGGTGCGCGGCGTGGCGCCGATGCTGCTGCAGCCGATGCAGGTGGAGCGGCGTGACCTGGCCAACCCGGCGGCCCGCGCTGCCCGTCTGACCGGCATGCTGCCCTTCTTCGTGCTGATGGCGGTGCTGTACGGCGCGCTGAATGCGGCGCTCGACACGACGGCCGGTGAGCGCGAGCGAGGCTCGCTGGAGCCGCTGTTGATGAACCCGGCCACACGCCTGTCGCTGGTGGTGGGCAAGTGGGGCGCGGTGGCGGCGGTGGGCATGCTGGTGGCAATCCTGTCGTCGCTGAGCTTCCTGCCCAGCCAGATGCTGTTCAAGAGCGAGCAGCTGGCGGCGCTGTTCCGCTACGACTGGCCGGAGGCGCTGGCCTTCCTGGGCCTGCTGCTGCCGCTGGCCGGGGCCCTGGCCGCGGTGCTGATGGCCATCGCCATCCGCTGCAAGACCTTCAAGGAAGCCCAGGCCAGCAGCACGGTGGTGGTGCTCGTGGTGTCGCTGTTGCCGATGCTCACGCTGTTCAACCAGGACGGCGAAAAGCCGTGGCATTTGTGGGTGCCAGCGCTGGCGCAATCGACGCTGATGTCGCGCGTGCTGAAGGGCGAGTTCATCAGCACCACCGACATGCTGGTGCCGGCCGCGGCCTGCGCGGTGCTGGCTGCGGTTTGCGTGGTCTACATCGCCCGGCAGTTCCAGACAACGGCCGTGCGTTGATGGTGGCGCGGGGCGCCCGGGAGGGCGGCCCCGTGTTGCTGAGTGGTGGCCTGACGCCGTGCGCGTTCAGGCCCGTTTCAAGGCTTGCCAGACGGCATCCTGCCAAGGCAGTGCCCGCACCAGCCGGCTGAAGTGCAGCGCGGATTCCCGCGGTGTCAGCACCTCGCCCTGGTCGCTCACCAGCCGCAGATTGGTGACCACGCACATGGGGTCGGCCATGGCCAGCACCCCTTGGTCAATCTGCACCCAATCCCAGGCCAGGCCGGCATCGGTGTGGCCGCTGCATTCGCCCCAGATCGTCTGCCCGGTGGAGGGGTGCGAGCGATCGCCGAAGGTGGTGATGCGCGTACCCAGATGCACAAACCGCAATTGTTCGCGGGCGTTTGCCTGACAGAATACGGCAGGCCACGAATACAAGGACCAGGGAGGTGGCATGGTCATGTCCTGGACGTGCTGCAAGATGGAGTTCTTTGTCGTCTGCATGACCTGAAGTCTGGAGAGTGCAACTTGCGTCTGCTAGCTGTAAGACCTGTCAGGGCGCCTCGTTTGGCGCCTGCGGGGGTGCGGGTGTTGAGACAGGGGGTGTGTGCATGCTGAGCGGCAGTTATCTGTCGGTCATGGAAGCGCAGACCCAGGAGCAGTTCCGTGACCGCATCGTGCGGTTCGCCCAGGAGCTGGGCTTCGACTATGTCTCTGCCATGACGGTGGTGGACCACTCCTTGTCGCACTCGGAGTTCATCAATGTCGACAACATGCCACAGGCGATGGTGGATGCTGCGGCGTCGGCCACCACCTACCGGCGTGACCCGGTGATGCAGCACTGCAAGCGCGGCACCGTGCCCATCATCTGGGACCAGACCACCTATGTGAACCGCGGTGTGGCGGACCTCTGGGAAAACCTGGCCGAGCACGGCTACCGCACCGGCATTGCCCTGGCCATGCACTTCCCGGAAGGGCGGCATTTCATGATGGGGGTGGACCGCTCTGAAAGCCTGCCCGGCAATGCGACGGACCTGACGCGCATGGTGGCCGACCTGCAGTTGTTTGCTGTGCATGCGCAGGACGCCGCGCTGCGCTTGTTTGTGCCGGTGGACATGCAGATGGAGCGCCCGAAATTGACGCCCCGCGAGCTGGAAGCGCTGCGCTGGACCATGGAAGGCAAGACGGCCTGGGAGGTTGGCAGCATCCTCGGCATCAGCGAGCGCACGGCGGTGCTGCACATCCAGAATGCCATGCACAAGCTGGACGCCATCAACAAGCACCAGGCGGTGCTGAAGGCCCTGCGGCTGGGGTTGATCCACTGACCCTGTAAGAGTTGACAGTGTCGTGATCGGGAGTGGCTTGGTTCAATGACGCCATGCGCTGGAACAGCGCTTCAACGTTTCGGAGAACCACCATGACCCAGTCCCTGATTGCCCTGATCCGCCGTGTTTTTGTCGCTTCGTCGCAGCCTGCTGCCGTGCCTGCCGGCAAGGTGCACCGCGAGCTGAGCGTCGAGGAACTCCGCAGTGTGTCGGGTGCCGGTGACGTGAGCTCGCCGGGCCGCGGCTGGTAAGTCGTCCGAGCTGTTGTCGACAAGCGCGTGCCGCTGTTTCGACCTGAATCCCTCCACAACCGGCAACAGGCCTGGCTTGGCAGCATCCATGTGATGCAGCCCTTGGGCCTGCGCGGGTTGATGTTCGGGGTGCTCGCTGCGCTGGTCGCGGTCAGCACCCTGCTTTTTTTGGGTGAAGCCAGTCGCAAGTCGCGCCTGAGCGGCGTGCTGGTGCCGGACCGCGGCCTGATGCGCGTGGTGTCGCCGCAGCCGGGCACCGTGCTGGCTGCCGCCGTGCAGGAAGGGCAGGTGGTGCGGGCCGGTGATGTGCTGTTCACCGTGCAGCTGGCGGCCGCGCAGTTGAGCCAGCAGGCCCAGGCCGGCTTGCAGCAAACCTTCGACCACCGCAGTGACAGCTTGGCGCTGGCGGCCCGCCATGCAGCCGCCTTGAGTGCCGAGCGCCTGCGTGGGCTGGGGGAGCGCGTGGAGGCGCTCAAGCGCGAGCTGCAGCAGACGGACGCGCAGGCGGCACTGCAGCAGCAGCGCCTGGCGCTGGCTGAAAAGGCCCAGGCCCGGCTGGAAGCACTGAACAGCGAGCAATTCATTTCGTCTGCCCAGGTGCAGGCCAAGGCCGAGGAGGTGCTGGCGCTGAGGGCAGAAGCCGCGGCCGTGGCCCGCCAGCGGCAGACGCTGATGCGTGAGCTGGGCGCGCTGGAAGCGGAGCGTCGGGAGGCGCCGCTGGAGACCGCCCAGAAGCAGGGCGAGCTGGCCCGTGAGCAGGCCGAGATCGCCGAAGCGGCGGCCCGTGCCGACGCGGCCAGTGCACAGACCCAGATCGTGCTGCGCGCGCCGGTGGACGGCACGGTGACCGCCGTGCATGTGCTGCCCGGCCAGGCGGTGGGCACCGAGGTGGCGCTGGCCAGCGTGGTGCCGCAGGGCGCCGTGTTGCAGGCGCACCTCTACGCACCGAGCAGCGCGCTGGGCTTCCTGCAGGTGTCGCAGGCAGTGCAGATGCGTCTGCAGGCCTATCCGTACCAGCAGTTCGGCTTGCAGCCGGGGCGGGTGCTCAGCGTGGCACAGGCGCCGGTGCAGGCCGCTGAGCTGGCCACGGTGCCGCTGGCGGTGCGGCCTGTGGCGCAGGAGCCGGTGTACCGGGTGACGGTGGCGCTGGAGCCCGCGGACCTTTTGGTGCGCCAGGCGGCAGGCCCGCAGCCCATTCCGCGTCGCCTGCTGCCCGGCATGCAGCTGGAGGCCGACGTGGTGCTGGAGTCGCGTCGCCTGGGTGCCTGGTTGTTTGAGCCTCTGCTGGGTTTGGCGCGCCGTGGTTAGTGGGTTGAACGAGCAGGGCTCAGACGTGGACGGCGACAGCATGCGTGACGCCGCCGCCTCGTCGCTCGGTTGGCTGCAACGGCTGGGGCAGCGGCGTGGCCGGGTGCCGCTGGTGCTGCAGTCAGAAGCCGCTGAGTGCGGCCTGGCCTGCCTGGCGATGGTGGCCGGCGCGCACGGCCTGGACACCGATCTGCAGACCCTGCGTCAGCGCTTCCAGTTGTCGCTGAAGGGCGCCACGGCGGCGGATGTGTCGGAGATGGGCTCTGCGCTGGGCTTGGCGCCGCGCGCCTTGCGTTGCGAGCTGGCTGATCTGGACAAGCTGCATCTGCCCTGCGTGCTGCACTGGAACCTGAACCACTTCGTGGTGCTGGTGGCGGTGCGGCGCGGTGTGCTGACGCTGCACGACCCGGCGCGCGGTGTGCGCCACATGTCGGTGGCGGCGGCTTCGCCGCACTTCACCGGCGTGGTGCTGGAGTTCACCCCGACAGCGTCCTTCCAGCCCCGCCGCGACCGCCAGCCGGTGCGCCTGCGGCAGCTGCTGGGGCCGGTGCACGGCCTCAAGCGGGCCTTGGGGCAGGTGTTGTTCCTGGCGCTGGCGCTGGAGTTTTTCGTGATGCTGTCGCCCCTGCTGCTGCAGCAGGTGGTGGATGGCGTACTGGTAACCGGCCAAAGTGAGTTTATGCTCACTCTCGGTATTGGCTTTGGTGGGCTGGTGCTGTTCCAGGTGCTGGCCGCGGGCGCACGCTCATGGGCGCTGATGTATCTGTCGTCCAGCCTGAAGCTGCAGTGGCTGGGCCAGGTGTTTTCTCACCTGCTGACATTGCCGCTGGCCTGGTTCGAGCGGCGCCAGACGGGCGATGTGTGGTCGCGGTTTGCGGCGGTGCATGAGATTCAGGACAAGCTCACCACCCAGTTCGCCGAAGGGCTGATCGACGGCGTGATGGTGCTGTTCTGCCTCGGCCTGATGTGGCTGATCAGCCCGCTGCTGAGTGCCGTGGCCCTGGCCGCCGTGCTGCTGTACGCGCTGGTGCGTTGGGCCTTGGCGGGGCCGATGCGCGAGGCCACCGAAGAAGCGCTGGTGCACGACGCGAAGAAGTCGACGCACTTCCTGGAGAGCCTGCGCGGTGTGTCGGCCATCAAATTGTTCAATGCCCAGGCGCAGCGCCAGTCCCGCTTCATGAACCTGGTGGTGGACGCCATGAACGCCGACCTGACGCTGCGCCGGCTGGAGTTGCGCCTGGCACTGGCGCACCGCGGCCTGTTCGGGCTGGAGCGGGTGGCGGTGGTGTGGCTGGGTGCGCTGGCGGTGCTCGACGGCGGTTTGTCGACCGGCTTGCTTTTCGCCTTCCTGGCGTACCAGGAGCAGTTCGCCACCCGCACCAGTGCCTTGATCGACAAGCTGGGTGAGCTGCGTTTGCTGAAGGTGCAGGCCGATCGTCTGGCCGACATCGTGCTCACCGCGCCCGAGCACGATGGCAGCGTGCTGGCGCGCCCGCCAAAAGCGGCTGATTGCGAAGGTCGGCTGGAGCTGCGCGATGTGCACTTCGCCTACAGCGATCTGGAGCCCGAGGTGCTGCGCGGCGTGAGCCTGTGCATCGAGCCCGGTGACAGCGTGGCGATCGTCGGGCCGTCGGGCTGCGGCAAGACCACCTTGCTCAAGCTGCTGCTGGGCGTGCATGTGCCCACGGCGGGGGAGGTGTGCATGGACGGCCGGCCGCTGGCGCATTGGGGCCTGCGGCCCTGGCGCGAGGCGCTGGGCGCCGTGCTGCAGGAGGAGCCGCTGTTCGCCGGTTCCATCGCCGACAACATCGCCTTCTTCACGCCCGAGACCGACATGGACTGGGTGCGCACCTGTGCCCGGATGGCGTCGGTGCTCGACGACATCGAGGCGATGCCGATGGGCTTTCACACCCTGGTGGGCGACATGGGAGCGGCGCTGTCGGGCGGGCAGAAGCAGCGCATCCTGCTGGCGCGGGCCTTGTACCGGCGCCCGCGCGTGTTGCTGCTCGATGAGGCCACCAGTGCGCTGGATGTGGACCGTGAACGGCTGGTGAACCGCGCCGTGCAGCAACTGCAGCTGACGCGGATCATCGTCGCCCACCGGCCCGACACCGTGGCCAGCGCTGACCGCGTCATCGTGCTCAGCGAAGGGCGGGTGGTGCAGGACTTCCGGCGCGTGCCGGGTGTGGGCGCGGAGGCGGGTGCCGAGCCCGGCGCTGTGTCCGGCGCTGCGGCTTGAGCTGAGCGCCGCTCAGTCCTTGGTGATGGGGCAGCTGGAATAGCCCAGCATCGGGTAGAGCGGGCAGAAGCGGGTCAGGCCGGTGGCCAGTGGCACGAGGCCGATCCAGCCCCAGGCGCCGATCGTGCCGGTGACGGCGAGGACGATCAGCACGAGGCCGAGGGTGATGCGGGCAATGCGGTCGATGCCGCCAACGTTGGAAATCATGCTGGGCTCCTGGGTGTTTGGGTGTTCGGTTGAGAGGGCGCCACGGGATGACGCTTGAGCACACTGTGCGCCCGGCGCGGGGCCTTGTCTGTGACCGGGGTCACTCAGTCGATTCACCGGCCGCCACGCGCCGCAGGGCGGCGGGCTCCAGCACCTCGATCTGTTCGCGGCCCAGGCGCAGCCAGCCGGCGCGCTCGAACCTTCGCAGCAGGCGGGTGATGATTTCGCGCACCGTTCCCAGCTCATCCGCCAGGGCCTGGTGGGTGTGGTGCAGCGTGCTGCCGTGGCCAAGCAGGGCGGCAGCCAGCCGCTGATCGAGGCGCTGGAAGGCGACGGCTTCGGCGAGCGCCATCAGGTCGGTCAAGCGCTCAGCGAACACACCCAGCGCAAACTGGCGGAAGGTCGCATCGGCCAGCCAGCGCTCGAAGCCGGTCGGGGAAAGCACCAGCATGCGGGTGTCGCAGGTGGTGTGGCCGTGCGCTGCCAGCGGGGCATGGCCGAACAGGCTGGCGGTGGAGGCCACGCAGATTTCCCCGGGCACCACGCGGTAGAGCTCCAGCTGCCGCCCTCCGGGCGCACCGCGTGCCACGCGCACTTCACCGCTGAGCAGCAGCGGAAAGCCCTGGCAGGGCTGGTGGGCCTCGAACAGGCTGGTGTGCGCAGGCACGTCCATGGGTGTGGCGTGATGGGTCAGCACCTCGTCGCGCAGCTGGGCTGGCAAGGTGGCGATGCTGGGGTAGAGCTGGTGGAGTTCGGTCATCGGGTGTGCGGGAAAGGGCTATGGCCACGATGCATCGAAATGATCCCGTGCGGACCGGCCCTCCGGGACAATTCTGTCCATGCCCGCTTACACGCGGGGTTCGATTCAAGCGAGGTGTGAGATGGCCAAGTCAGCAGCGTTCGGCGTGATGCACGTAGGCATCGCCTTTGGTGTGGGTTACGCGCTGACGGGCAGTTTCGCGATCGCAGGCGCCCTGACCATTGTCGAGCCGCTGTGCAACACCGTTGCGCACTACTTCTTCGACCGCTGGTGGAGCCGGCGGGAGCAGGCGGCTGCGCTGATGGCGGCGGGTGATGGTCGTCAGGCGGCGCCGGTTGGCGAAGCTGAAGAGCCGGACGCTGAGGTCCAGTCTTCCAGCTGGGTCAGCCACGCGATGGCCTGATCACGGCTGTTGCCGCACATGTCGGGTGCGGGCTGCAGGGAGCCGCAAACGGCGGGTCGCCGGGGGGCACCAAACAGCTGGCAGCCATCGTTGGCATCCAGCTGAATGCAGCGAACGCCGGCCGGTTTGCCCTGGGGCATGCCAGGGATCGGGCTGCTGATCGACGGGGCAATGCAGCAGGCGGCGCAGTGAGGGCGACAGTCCATCGCCCCATTGTTTCACGTGGAACAGGTGCCGGCCGCCACCGGCGCGGCACCTTCGCCGTGATCAGTTCACGCCGTTGCGGCCGTTGGCGCTCGGGGTGAGCGACGGCTGCACCGGGCTGCTGCAGGCAACCCAGGTGGCGGCTTGGCCACCGTTGGAGCCGTTGTAGAACCACTGGAAGTTGGGGTACTCGCCCATCAGCATGTACAGGCTGTTGGAGTTGGTGGAGTCAGCCATGGTGACTTGCTGGTAGCCCTTGTGCGGCTTCTTGCCCGAGTAGTTGCCGCTGATCGTCCAGGTCTCGCTGTTGCGCTGTACCACCAGCGCGGTGCCGCTGATGGACTTGCTGTCGGTGTCGTAGCTCAGGGTGTACTGGTTGCCGTACTGGTCTTGCAGGCACTCGGCGGCCATGGTGGCCGGGGCGGCCACGGTGGCGATGGCGAACAGGGCGATGCTGGTGAACTTGGTGGTCATGTTGAACTCCTCGTTGGTTGCCGGACATCAATGGCGATGTCCGTGGCGCACTGTGCTTGGCCGGGGATGCTCAAAACATCCCTACGCGGGCCCCGCGGAGCCCCTAAACAGCCGGCCCCTAGAAGTGGAAATAGCCCGTAGACCGGCGGCGAGTTCTGTGCTTGAGGCCCCCGCTTATCGGGCATGTCCTTTAAAATCAAGGGTTTGCGCTAGCCGCCTTGAGCCGGTGCACGCCTTCCTCCAGGACTGGATCCATGCTTTATCCCCAAGAATTTGATGTCATCGTGGTTGGTGGCGGCCATGCCGGCACCGAGGCTGCGCTGGCTGCGGCCCGCATGGGGTGTGCCACGCTCCTGCTGACGCACAACATCGAGACCCTGGGTCAGATGAGCTGCAATCCGTCGATTGGCGGTATCGGCAAGGGCCACCTCGTGAAAGAGGTGGACGCGCTGGGTGGCGCGATGGGTCTGGCCACCGACGAGGCGGGCATCCAGTTCCGCATCCTGAACTCCAGCAAGGGCCCGGCCGTGCGGGCGACGCGCGCGCAGGCCGACCGCATTCTCTACAAGGCCGCCATTCGCCAGCGCCTCGAAAATCAGCCAAACCTGTGGCTGTTCCAGCAGGCGGTGGACGACCTGATGGTCGAGGGCGACCGGGTGGTGGGGGCGGTCACGCAGGTGGGCATCCGGTTCCGGGCGCGCACCGTGGTGCTGACGGCCGGCACCTTCCTCGACGGCAAGATCCACGTCGGCCTGCAGAACCACAGCGGCGGCCGCGCTGGCGACCCGCCGGCCATCAGCCTGTCGGCGCGCCTGAAAGAGCTCAAGCTGCCGCAGGGCCGCCTGAAGACCGGCACGCCGCCGCGCATTGATGGCCGCTCGATCGACTTCAGCCAGCTGGAAGAGCAGCCCGGTGACCTGGACCCGGTGCCGGTGTTCAGCTTCATGGGGAACGCCGCGATGCACCCGCGCCAGGTGCCTTGCTGGATCACCCACACGAACACGCAAACCCACGACGTCATCCGCTCCGGCTTTGATCGCAGCCCGATGTTCACCGGGGTGATCGAAGGGGTGGGGCCGCGCTACTGCCCCAGCATCGAAGACAAGATCAACCGCTTCGCCGACAAGGATTCGCACCAGATCTTTCTGGAGCCCGAAGGCCTGACGACGAACGAGTTCTACCCGAATGGCATCAGCACCTCGCTGCCGTTCGATATCCAGCTGAACGCGCTGCGCACGATGCCGGGCCTGGCGAATGCCTACATCCTGCGCCCGGGCTACGCCATCGAGTACGACTACTTCGATCCACGCGAGTTGAAGAACACGTTCGAGACCCGGCAGATCCAGGGCCTGTTCTTCGCCGGCCAGATCAATGGCACCACCGGCTATGAAGAGGCGGCGGCTCAAGGCCTGTACGCGGGCGCCAATGCGGCCCTGCAGGCCCAGGGCAAGCCACCGCTGGTGCTGCGCCGTGACCAGGCTTACCTCGGCGTGCTGGTGGATGACCTCATCACCAAGGGTGTGACCGAGCCCTATCGCATGTTCACCAGCCGGGCCGAGTTCCGGCTGCAGCTGCGTGAAGACAATGCCGACGCCCGCCTGACGGCGCTGGGCCGTGAGCTCGGGCTGGTGGACGATGCCCGCTGGGATGCATTCAACCGCAAGCGCGACGCTGTTTCACGTGAAACAGAGCGGCTCAAGTCGACCTGGGTCCGCCCGGCGACGCTGCCGGCAGAGGCGGGTGAGCGTTTGCTTGGCAAGGCCATCGAGCGCGAATACAACTTCGCCGACCTGCTGCGCCGCCCTGGCGTGACCTACGACACCTTGGCGGAAGTGGCTGCCATCGCCCATCCGAATGCCGGTGTTTCACGTGAAACACGCGTGGCTGAGCTGGGCGCCACGCTGGCCGATGCGGTCATCGAGCAGGTGGAGATCGCCATCAAGTACGCCGGCTACATCGACAAGCAGGTGGAAGAGGTGGGCCGTGCACTGGCGTATGAAAACCTCGCGTTGCCGGAAGATCTCGACTACGGCCAGGTCTCGGCGCTGAGCTTCGAGGTGCGTCAAACCTTGAACCGCCACCGCCCGGCCACGCTGGGGCAGGCGGCGCGCATGTCGGGTGTCACGCCGGCGGCGGTGTCGCTGCTGCTGGTGCATTTGAAGAAGAAGCGCTTCAAGGGCTTTGAAGGTGACGCGCCTGCAGCGCCCACCACGCCCGACGCCGACAAATCTGAAGCCGGTACACCAGCCTGAACTGACGGCCCCGGTTTTCACCTGCAAAATCCGGGGCAGGGTGTTCAGGCTGAACGACAGCGCCTGTCGTTACGAGCCCGCCTTGCTCCGAACCCTTGACCCCGGTGGCAGCGGCCACCTCTTCCACGCCAGCCATGACCCATCCTCAATACGACGCCCTGGTGGCCGGCCTCCGTGCCCTGGGCCTGCCTGACGATGACGCGCTGGCGCAGCCGCTGCTGGCCTACATGGACCTGATCGGCCGCTGGAACAAGGTCTACAACCTGACGGCCATCCGCAACCCTGACGACATGCTCTCGCAGCACCTGCTGGATTGCCTGGCCGTGGTGGGCCCGTTGTCGGAGGTGGCTGACGCCCGTGCGGCCGATGCGCCGGCGTTCCGGGTGCTGGATGTGGGCAGCGGGGCAGGGCTGCCCGGCGTGGTGCTCGCCATCTGCCGCCCACAGTGGCAGGTGACCTGCGTGGACACCGTCGGCAAGAAAGCCAGCTTCATCCGCCAGGTGGGCGCCGAGCTGGGCCTGCGCAACCTCACGGCGGTGCACCAGCGCGTCGAGGCCATGACCGATGCGCCGCACCACCTCATCACCTCGCGCGCCTTCGCGTCGCTGGTCGACTTCATCAGTCTGACGCGGGAGCGCCTCGCCCCCGGTGGCGTCTGGGCGGCGATGAAGGCCCGGCCGACCGAGGAAGAGCGCGCAGCGGTGCCGGCAGACGTGCGTATCGACCGCGTGGCATCAGTGCAGGTGCCGGGCCTGGACGCCGAACGCTGCATCGTCTGGATGTCGAAGCAGGCCTGAGCGGCTGACGCGCCGGCGCGCTGGTGGAGAGCGGCGCAGGGAGGTCTCTGCCGGGTGGTGTCGAGTGGGTGGTGATGGCGCCACAGGCCCGTGCAGGCCATCGGTCGCGCACGGCTTGTCCACGCGGTTGCCCACTGGCCGGGTGGGGGTCATGCACACATAATCCCCAACTCATCCACCACTTGTTCCGGGTGCCATCCACAGACTTGTCCACAAGCTGCGGCAGGGCCACCCGAAAGGCCCGCAGCGATGACCTTTCCCAGCTTCTTCGGCCCGTTCATGGGCATTGCCGACTACGGCACCTACTGCGCCGCCATCCTGCTGTTTCTGGCGCTGCCAGGGCCGGGCACCTTTGCCTTGCTCACCTCCACCGCCAAGGGCGGCTTCAAGGCCGGCGCCGCTGCCACGCTGGGGGTCATCCTGGGCGACCAGGTGCTGCTCTGGCTGGCCGTGGCGGGTGTGGCCGCGCTGCTGGCGTCCTACCCGTCGGTGTTCAACATCGTGCGCTGGGCCGGCGCGGCGTACCTGGCCTGGATCGGCCTGAAGCTCTTGTTCGCCCGTGAGGGGGAGGACGCCAGCCCGGTGCGCATCGAGCCGCATCACTATGCCCGCCAGGCGTTCCTGATCACCTTGCTGAACCCCAAGGCCATCGTGTTCTACATGGCCTTCTTTCCGCTGTTCATCGACCCCGCCCACCACCTCGGCGGCCCCACGTTCGTGGTCATGGCGCTCACCATCGCGGTGATCACCGCGGCCTATTGCCTCACCTTGTGCGCCTTCGCCCAGGCCGTGGCCGCCAAGGTGCGTGCGCACCAGCGCGTGGCCAAGCTGCTGGAGCGCCTGGCCGGCGTGTTCCTGATCGGTTTTGGCTGGCGATTGTTGCGTGACTGACGCGGCAGGCGAGCCCGGCTCAGGCGACAATCCGCCCCCTATGTCCCGGATCTTCTGCATTGCCAACCAGAAGGGTGGCGTCGGCAAGACGACCACCTGCGTCAACCTCGCCGCCGGCCTTGCCCGCATCGGCCAGCGTGTCCTGCTGGTCGATCTCGATCCGCAGGGCAACGCCACGATGGGCAGCGGTGTGGACAAGCGCACCTTGCCCACCACCGTCTATGACGTGCTGCTGGAAACCGCCAGCGTGGCGGAGGCGCGTGCCCGGGCCGAGAAGGCCGGCTACGACGTGCTGGGCGCCAACCGCGAGCTGGCGGGTGCCGAGGTCGAGCTGGTGGCCCTGGAGCATCGCCACGAGCGCCTGCGCCGCGCCCTGCGGGCCGCCGACGCCGACTACGACTTCGTGCTGATCGACTGCCCGCCGTCGCTCAGCATGCTCACGCTGAACGGCCTGTGCAGCGCGCACGGCGTGATCGTGCCGATGCAGTGCGAGTACTTTGCGCTCGAAGGCCTGACCGACCTGGTCAACACCGTCAAGCAGGTGCACGCCAACCTGAACAAGGACCTGCAGCTGATCGGCCTGCTGCGCGTGATGTTCGATCCGCGCATCACCTTGCAGACGCAGGTGAGTGACCAGCTCAAGGCGCACTTTGGCGAGAAGGTGTTCAACACCGTGATCCCGCGCAATGTGCGGCTGGCCGAGGCGCCGAGCTACGGCCTGCCCGGCGTGGTGTTCGACCCGTCATCGAAGGGCGCTCAAGCCTTCATCGAATTCGCGCGCGAGATGGTCGAGCGCGTCACCGCGGAAACCGCTGCCGCCTCGTCCTGAGGCGGCAGGTGCCTCACAGGCCGAGACCTTCGGCCACGCCCAGGTGCACGTTCATGGCCTGCACGGCGGCGCCGCTGGCGCCCTTGCCCAGGTTGTCCAGGCGGGCGATGAGCACCACCTGCTCGTCATTGCCGAACACGCCGATGTCGACCCGGTTGGTGTCGTTGCAGGCCTGCACGTCGAAGAAGCCACCGTCGAGGTTGGCCGCGTCGCCCAGCGGCAGCACGTGCACGAAGGCCTCATCGGCATAACGCTCAGCCAGGCATTGCTGCAGCATGGCGGCGGTGGTGCCGGCCTTCAGTTGCGACAGATGCAAGGGCACACTCACCGCCAGACCCTTGTAGAAGTTGCCGACGATGGGCATGAACACCGGCGTGGTGGTCAGGCCGGTGTGGGCCTTCATCTCGGGCAGGTGCTTGTGCGCCAGGCCCAGCGAGTAGGGGCGGGGTGATTGCAGGCGGGCGTTGCCGCCGGCTTCGAACTCGGCAATCATCGATTTGCCGCCGCCCGAATAGCCCGTCAGCGACGTGGCGCTCACCGGCAGGCCCGCAGGCACCAGGCCGGCGTCCACCAGCGGCCGCAGGGCCAGGATGAAGGCGCTGGCATGGCAGCCCGGGTTGGCGATGCGCTTGGCGGCGCGGATGGCCTCGCGCTGGCCGGCGCACAGCTCGGGCATGCCGAAGGTCCAGCCCGGCACGGTGCGGTGCGCAGTGCTGGCGTCGATCAGGCAGGTGTTCGGGTTGTCGATCATCGCCGCGGCTTCGCGCGAGGCGGCGTCGGGCAGGCACAGGAAGGCCACGTCGGCGGCGTTCAGCAGACGGGCGCGCTCGGCGCTGTCCTTGCGCTTGTCGCTGTCGATGCGCAGCACTTCGATGTCGCTGCGGCCGGCCAGAACCTCGTGAATGCGCAGACCGGTGGTGCCTTCCTGGCCGTCCACAAAAACCTTGTAAGTCATCATCGTCCTCGTTCGGGTGTGCCGGGCGCCGCTTGCGCCAGAATCAGGGTCAACCCGAAAGCATAAGCCAAAGGCTGCGACACCCGCATGAACAACGCCACCACACCGCGATTTCTGCTTCTTCCGGGCTGGATGGACTCCGGCCCGACCCATTGGCAAAGCCGCTGGGAGGCCCTGCATGGCGATGAGCGCGTGCAGCAGGACGACTGGGTCTGGCCACGCCGTGGCGACTGGATGGCGCGCCTGGACGAGGTGCTGCTGGCCGACCCGCGCCCGGCGGTGCTGATTGCCCACAGCCTGGGTTGCCAGCTGGTGGCCTCGTGGGCGGCGCATTCGAAGCACACCCACCGTGTACTCGCCGCGCTGCTGGTGGCGCCGCCCGACACCGAGGCCGCCGACATGCCGCCGCAGTTGCACAACTGGCGGCCCATCGTGCGCCAGCCGCTGCCGTTCCCGGCGGTGGCGCTGTTCAGCACCGACGACCCTTACTGCACGCTGCCGCGCGCCAACGGCATGGCCGACGACTGGGGTGTGCCCGGCCTGGAAATCGGCGCCCTGGGGCACATCAATGGCGACTCCGGGCTGGGTGACTGGCCCGAGGGACGTCAATTGCTGATGCGCCTCGTGGAACCCGTGGCTGACGACGACTGATAGCGGACAATCCCCCCATGGCAACGAAGAAACCCAAAGGCCTCGGGATGGGGCTGGAAGCCCTGCTGGGCCCGAAAGTCACCGACGCGTCCGCGCCGGCTGAAATGCGCGACGGTGCACCGGCCGTGCTGAAGATCGCGCAGATGCAGGCGGGCAAGTACCAGCCTCGCACGCGCATGGACGAGGGCTCGTTGTACGAGCTGGCCGAGAGCATCAAGAGCCAGGGCATCATGCAGCCCATCCTGGTGCGCCCGGTGGGCGAGCCGGCTGAGCGCCGCTACGAGATCATCGCCGGTGAGCGCCGCTTCCGTGCGGCGCAACTGGCGGGCCTCGATGAAGTGCCGGTGCTGGTCAAGCACGTGGCCGACGAAGCAGCCGCCGTGATGGCGCTGATCGAGAACATCCAGCGCGAAGACCTGAATCCGCTGGAAGAGGCGCAAGGCCTGAAGCGCCTGATCGATGAGTTCGGCCTGACGCATGAGCAGGCCGCACAAAGCGTGGGTCGCTCACGCTCGGCGGCCAGCAACCTGCTGCGCCTGCTGAACCTGGCTGAGCCGGTGCAGAAGATGCTGATGGCCGGTGATGTGGACATGGGCCACGCCCGTGCGCTGCTGCCGCTGCCGGCTGCGCAGCAGATCCTCACCGCCAATGAAGTGGTGGCGCGCAAGCTGTCGGTGCGCGAAGCCGAGAAGCTGGCCACGCAGGTCCTGAACCCGGGCCGCCAGACGCCGCTGCTGCGGGTCGAGAAGGAAAAGTCGCGCGACATCGTGCGGCTGGAAGAGCAGCTCGCCGACATCCTGACGGCCGATGTTGAAATCCGCGTGCAGCGCAAGACGCGCCGCGGTGAGCAGGGCGAAGTGGCGATCCGCTTCAGTTCGCTCGACGAGCTCAACGGCCTGCTCGACAAGCTCGGCATCACCGAGCGCTGACACGGCCGCATCAAGGGGTGTGCGCCGGGAGGCGCGCCCCCGCGGAACCAACGTGCCGCGCGCATGTCCAAGCTGCATGCCCATTCAAGGTGCGCAGCGTGTCGGCATGAAAGTCGCTAGCAACGTTGAAACCCTGAACGGTCTGTTGGATTGCGAACCAACAACACCCTTTTTCCTGCTTTAGGCACACTCGACATCGTCGCAAGCTGAAGGCATCGCAACGAGACTTCTTTCACGTCACTGACCGGAACGCTCTGATGGCGCCCGGGCCGGGTCAAGCCGGGACGCCATCAAAACTTTCCAGGCGCTTCGCAGGCTAGCCATGGCCTGCAGCGTCATCCACTCAGGAGGTCCCATGGACGTGATCAGCAGCTTTGCCGCCCGCTTCGAACGCACCCGTGAGGAGGAGATGTCCCTCGAGGACTACCTCAACGAGTGCAAACGCAACCCGCTGGCGTATGCCACCGCTGCCGAGCGCATGCTCCGCGCCATCGGTGAGCCGCAGATGGTGGACACCCGGCACGACACCCGCCTGTCGCGCCTGTTCGCCAACAAGGTCATCAAGATCTACCCCGCCTTCGCCGAGTTCTACGGCATGGAAGACGCCATCGAGCAGGTGGTGTCCTACTTCCGGCATGCAGCGCAGGGCCTGGAAGAGAAGAAGCAGATCCTCTACCTGCTGGGCCCGGTGGGCGGCGGCAAGAGCTCCATCGCCGAGCGCCTGAAGGCGCTGATGCAGGAGGTGCCGTTCTACGCGATCAAGGGCTCGCCGGTGAATGAATCACCGCTCGGCCTGTTCGATGTGAACGAGGACGGCCCGATCCTGGAGAGCGAGTACGGCATCCCGCGCCGCTACCTCAACCGCATCATGTCGCCGTGGGCGGTGAAGCGCCTTGAAGAGTTCGGTGGCGACATCCGCCAGTTCAAGGTCGTCAAGCGCCACCCGAGCATCCTCAAGCAGGTGGGCATTGCCAAGACCGAGCCCGGCGACGAGAACAACCAGGACATTTCCAGCCTGGTGGGCAAGGTCGACATCCGCAAGCTTGAAAGCTTCGCCCAGGACGACCCTGACGCCTACAGCTACAGCGGTGGCCTGTGCCTGGCCAACCAGGGCCTGCTGGAGTTCGTGGAAATGTTCAAGGCGCCGATCAAGGTGCTGCACCCGCTGCTGACCGCCACCCAGGAAGGCAACTTCAAGGGCACGGAAGGTTTTGGTGCCATTCCCTTCGACGGCGTGGTGCTGGCCCACAGCAATGAAAGCGAGTGGAAGGCCTTCCGCAACAACAAGAACAACGAGGCCTTCCTCGACCGCATCTACATCGTCAAGGTGCCGTACTGCCTGCGGGTGAGTGAAGAGGTGAAGATCTACGAGAAGCTGCTCAAGGGCAGCTCGCTGGCCGGTGCCACCTGCGCACCGGGCACGCTGAAGATGATGAGCCAGTTCGCCATCCTCACGCGGCTGAAGGAGCCGGAGAACTCGTCGCTGTTCAGCAAGATGCAGGTCTACGACGGCGAGAACCTGAAGGACACCGACCCGCGCGCCAAGAGCTACCAGGAGTACCGCGATTACGCCGGTGTGGACGAAGGCATGAGCGGCATCTCCACCCGCTTCGCCTACAAGATCATCTCCAAGGTCTTCAACTTCGACTCCACCGAAGTGGCGGCCAACCCGGTGCACCTGATGTATGTGCTGGAGCAGCAGATCGAGCGCGAGCAGTTCCCGGCGGAGGTCGAGCAGAAGTACGTGGCCTACATCAAGGAGCAGCTCTCGCCACGCTACGCGGAGTTCATCGGCAAGGAAATCCAGACTGCCTACCTCGAGAGCTACAGCGAGTACGGGCAGAACATCTTTGATCGCTATGTCACCTACGCCGACTACTGGATCCAGGACCAGGAGTACCGCGACACCGACACCGGCGAGGTGTTCGACCGGGTGTCGCTGAACGGTGAACTCGAGAAGATCGAGAAGCCGGCCGGCATTGCCAACCCGAAGGACTTCCGCAACGAGATCGTCAACTTCGTGCTGCGGGCGCGGGCCAACAACGCCGGCAAGAACCCGGTGTGGACGAGCTACGAAAAGCTGCGGTCGGTGATCGAGAAGAAGATGTTCTCGAACACCGAGGAGTTGCTGCCGGTGATCAGCTTCAACGCCAAGGCCAGCGCCGACGAAGCCAAGAAGCACGAGGACTTCGTCGACCGCATGGTGGCCAAGGGCTACACGCCCAAGCAGGTGCGGCTGCTCTGCGAGTGGTACCTGCGGGTGCGCAAGAGCAGTTGATGTCGACGGGGCTGGCTCATTGGTTGAGCCAGCCACTCCCTGATCGCGAACCCTTCAAAAAAGGTCGTTCATGTTGCAGCAAGTCATCGACCGCAGGCTGGCCGGCAAGAACAAGTCGATCGGCAACCGCGAGCGCTTCCTGCGGCGCTACAAAGGGCAGATCCGCGACGCCGTGCGGCGCGCGGTGGATGGTCGCGGCATCCGCGATCTCGAGCGCGGCGAAGAGATCACGATTCCGAAGAAGGACATGTCGGAGCCGGTGTTTCACCACGGCCAGGGCGGCCAGCGCGAGATGGTGCACCCGGGCAACCAGGAGTACGTGGCGGGTGACCGCATCCAGCGCCCCAAGGGCGGCGGCAGCGGGCAGGGCAGTGGCAAGGGCCAGGCCAGTGATTCCGGTGACGGCGAGGATGACTTCACCTTTGCGCTGAGCAAGGAAGAGTTCATGCAGGTCTTCTTCGAGGACCTGGCCCTGCCGCATCTGGTGCGCACGCAGCTGGCTGAAACGCCGGAGTGGAAAAGCCACCGCGCGGGGTTTTCGAGTGACGGCACGCCGAGCAACCTGCACATCGTGCGTTCGATGCGCGGCGCGCTCGGCCGGCGCATTGCCCTCGGTGGTGAGTCGCGCCGTGAGCTGCACGAGCTGGAAGCGCGGGTGGCTCACCTGATGCGCCACCACGGCGGCGAGCCTGTGGCGCTGAAGGAATTGCAGGAGGCGCAGGAGCGCATCGCCGCGCTGAAGGCACGCCTGGGGCTGATCCCTTTCCTTGATCCGATCGACCTGCGTTTTCGCAGCCGGGTGCGCACGCCGGTGCCCACCAGCAAGGCGGTGATGTTCTGCCTGATGGATGTCTCTGGCTCGATGGACGAGCAGCGCAAGGAGTTGTCCAAGCGCTTCTTCATCCTGCTCTACCTGTTCCTTACACGGCACTACGAGAAGATCGAGCTGGTCTTCATCCGCCACCACACGCAGGCCCAGGAAGTGAGCGAGGAAGACTTCTTCCATGCGCGGGAAACCGGTGGCACGGTGGTGTCGTCAGCGCTGGAATTGATGAGCAAGATCATCACCGAGCGCTACAGCCCGGAGGAATGGAACATCTACGGCGCCCAGGCCAGTGACGGCGACAACTGGCACCACGATTCAGGCCGCTGCCGCGAGTTGCTGACCCAGAAGCTGCTGCCGGCCTGCCGCTACTTTGCCTATGTGCAGGTGGCCGAGGAAGAGCAGAACCTGTGGGAGGAATACACCAAGCTGGTGGATGCCGAGCCGCACTTCGCGATGCGCAAGGCGGTCGATCCGTCGCACATCTACCCGGTCTTCCGGGACCTGTTCAAGAAGGAAGGGGTGAACGCATGAGCGAGCACTTTTCCCAGGAACGCCGCTGGCACGACGACCGCGGGCGTGTGGCTGCCGAGGGTGATCGGCGGCATGTGCGCGAGGTGCAGCAGCACCCCCTGCCGGCGCCGCTGCGCGCCGAGCGGCCGCTGCCTGACCCGAGCGACTGGACCTTCGACCTGATCGAGCAGTACCACGACGCCATTCGCCGCACCGCGCAGCGCTTCGGGCTCGACACCTATCCGAACCAGCTCGAGATCATCACCGCCGAGCAGATGATGGATGCCTACGCCAGCGTGGGCATGCCGGTGAACTACCGGCACTGGAGCTACGGCAAGGAGTTCATCAGCACCGAGAAGAACTACCGGCGCGGCCACATGGGCCTGGCCTACGAGATCGTCATCAATGCCAACCCCTGCATCAGCTACCTGATGGAGGAGAACACCATGGCCATGCAGGCCCTGGTGATTGCCCACGCGGCCTATGGCCACAACAGCTTCTTCAAGGGCAACTACCTGTTCCGCATGTGGACGGATGCCGCGTCGATCATCGACTACCTCGTCTACGCCAAGAACTACATCGCCGAGTGCGAAGAGCGGCATGGCGTGGACACGGTGGAGCTGTTCCTCGACTCCTGCCACGCGCTGCAGAACCACGGCGTTGACCGCTACCGGCGGCCGAGCAAAAAGTCGCTTGCCGAAGAGCTGGCGCAGCGCAAGGACCGCGAGACCTACGCGCAGTCGCAGGTGAATGAGCTCTGGCGCACCTTGCCCCGCAAGGCCGATGCGGTGGAAGACGCGCCCACCAGCCGCCGCTTTCCTGAAGAGCCGGAAGAGAACTTGCTGTACTTCATCGAGAAGAACGCGCCGCTGCTGGAGCCCTGGCAGCGCGAGGTGGTGCGCATCGTCCGCAAGGTGGCGCAGTACTTCTATCCCCAACGGCAAACCCAGGTCATGAACGAAGGCTGGGCCACGTTCTGGCATCACAAGCTGCTCAACACGCTCTACGACGACGGCCTGCTGACCGATGGCGTGATGATCGAATGGCTGAAGTCGCACACCAACGTGGTCTACCAGCCGCGTGTGGGTGACCGCGGCTACAACGGCCTGAATCCGTACGCGCTGGGCTTTGCGATGTACACCGACATCAAGCGCATCTGCGAAGCGCCCACCGATGAAGACCGCGCCTGGTTTCCTGACATCGCCGGCCAGCCCTGGCTGCCCGTGCTGGACCAGGCCATGCGCAACTTCAAGGACGAAAGCTTTGTGGGCCAGTACCTCAGTCCCAAGCTGATGCGCGACTTCCGGCTGTTCGCCATCGTCGACGACGACAAGCAGACCGAGCTGGCCGTCAGCGCCATCCACGACGAGGGCGGCTACCGGCGGGTGCGCGAAGCGCTGTCACGCCAGTACGACCTCGGCGCGCGCGAGCCGAACATCCAGGTGTGGAACGTGAACCTGCGCGGTGACCGCTCGCTGACGCTGCGGCACACCCAGCACAACAACCGCCCGCTCGATGACAGTGCGGCCGAGGTGCTCAAGCATGTGTCCCGGCTCTGGGGCTTCGGCGTGCAGCTGGAAAGCGTCAATGGCCAGGGGGAGACCACCCGGCGATGGAGCGTGGCAGCCCCCCTGACTTGATGTAGATCACGCTGGCTGCAAGAATGGCAGCGATTGAGGCGTTGAGCGCCCTGTCGAGTGCAACACCTGTTGCACCCTCAATCGCTGCACGCGAGGAGTCGTTGGATGAGCGAGCCACTGTCAGTCTGGACGCACCGTCATGCCGTGGTGCGACGTGGGAATGGGCCGCGCACCTTGTTGTTCGCTCACGGCTTCGGCTGTGACCAGGGCATGTGGCGCCACCTGGTGCCCGCCTTCGAGAACGATTATTCGCTGGTGCTGTTCGACTACATCGGGTCGGGCCGCTCTGATGCCTCGGCCTACGACCCCGTCCGGCACGTCACCCTGTCGGGTTATGCCGAGGACGTGGTGGGCCTGGTCAATGCGCTTGATCTGAAGGACGTGGTGTTTGTCGGCCATTCGGCCAGCGCCATGGTGGGCGTGCTGGCGTCACAGATGCAGCCGGGTCTGTTTTCGCACATGGTGATGATCGGCCCGTCGCCCTGCTACATCAACCACCCGCCTGACTACGTCGGCGGCTTCGAGCGCAGCGACATCGACGCCATGCTCGACATGATGGAGCACAACTTCGAGGCCTGGGCCGACGCGCTGGCGCCGGTGGTGATGAAGCATGCCGACCGGCCCGAGCTGGCCGAAGAGCTGGATGCCAGCTTCTGTGCGCTGGATCCCTCGATCGCTCGCCGCTGGGCGCGGGCCATCTTCCTGGCTGACAACCGCGCTGATCTGCCCAAGGTGCAGATTCCCTCGCTGGTGCTGCAATGCAGTGACGACGCGCTGGCACCGCTGGCGGTTGGCGACTACATCGCCCGCCACATGCCGCAGAGCACCGTGCAGGTGCTGCGCGCTACCGGCCATTGCCCCCACATGAGCGAGCCCGATGAGGCCGTTGCCGTCATGCGCGACTACTTCCGCAACCAAGGCATTTGATGTTCGCCTCCGGCGCCGGCTCGTCCATTCAGCAGCTGCACTCGGCGCCCCCCACCGGACATGTGCACGACGGCTTGCCTTGCGCGGTGGTCAGCTTCTTTGACAGTGGCCGGCTGTACAACTGGAACACCGGCTACATGCAGATGCTCGGGTTGGAGCTGGGGGCGGCCCCGCCAGCGCTGTTCGCCGATGCCCTGACGCCAGCCTCGCGCATCCTGTACCTGACCGGCCTGTGGCCCAAGCTGCAACTGCAGCAATGGGTGGAAGAGAGTTACCTGACGCTGCGCGCCTCGGCGGGCGGCGATGTGCCGGTGCTGGTCAACATCCGCCGCGAAGTGCTGCCGGATGGACGGGTGCGCAACGTGGCCGTGCTGGTGCACATCCGTGATCGCAAGCGGATGGAGGAGGAGTTGCTGCGGGCGCGCCGAGCCACCGAACAGGTGCCGGGCCTGGTCTGCCAGTTCATGCTGTCACCCAACGGCGCCGCCTGCTTCCCATTCGCCAGCGACGCCATCCAGACCCTGTTCGACGTGACGCCCGCCCAGGCGCGGCTCAGCGCCACGCCGATGCGCAGCCGCATCAGCCCGCCCGATTGGCGTTCGCTGCGGCGCAGCCTGCTGGTGTCCGCACGCCGGCTCTCGTCCTGGCACCACGAGTTCCGGGTGCGGGTGCGTGGCGAAGAGCGCTGGGTCGAAGGCCGGGCCTCGCCGCAACGCCTGGCTGACGGCACGGTGCTGTGGCATGCCTACCTGTGTGACGCCACCGAGCGCCGCGCCACAGACGCCCTGGTGCGCGACAAGGAAGTGGCCGAGCAGGCCAGCCGGGCCAAGAGTGAATTCCTCGCCCGCATCAGCCACGAGCTGCGCACCCCGCTGAATGCCGTGATGGGCTTTTCGCAGTTGCTGGCAGCCGATTCGGCCCAGCGCCTCGATGCTGCCCAGCGCGACTACCTGGGCCACATCGAGGCCGCGGGTCGAGGGCTGCTGGAGCTGGTCAACGAGGTGCTCGACCTCACCCGCATCGAAACCGGAGCGGTCGATCTGCACCTGCAGCCCTGCGATGTTCGCCAGGCCCTGCTGGCCGGCATGGGCATGGTGACGCTGCAGGCCGCGCAGGCGGGCGTCGAGCTGCACTGCGAGGCGCCTGCAGGCCTGGCGGTGATGGCTGATCCGCAGAAGCTGTCTCAGTGCCTGCTCAACCTGCTGACCAACGCCGTGAAGTACAACCGGCCGCAAGGCCTGGTGCGGCTGACGGCTCGCCCGCAGGGGGCCTGGGTGGCGCTGGAACTGCATGACACCGGGCCGGGCCTGGACGCCCGGCAATGCGCCCATCTGTTCGAGCCCTTCAACCGCCTGGGCGCCGAGCGCACCACGGTGGAAGGCAGCGGCCTGGGCCTGGTCATCACCCGTGGCCTGGCCCTGCGCATGGGCGGCGATGTGCTGGTGCACAGCGTGCCGGGGCAGGGCAGCTGCTTCACGCTGCAGTTGCCGGCCGTGGAGCGCGCGGGCATTGAGGCCAAGCGCGCGCCTGAGGCAACCCGACCGCCGGAAGTGCCGCCCGCTCAGGCCACGGTGGGCCAGCAGGTGCGCCATGCGCTGTATGTGGACGACAACCCCGTCAACGTGATGCTGATGCAGGCCATCGCCCAGCGCTGCCCGGCGATGCGGCTGCATGTGGCCGCCACCGGTGCCGAATGCCTGGCCCAGGCCGAGCGGCATGCGCCCGAGCTGCTGCTGGTGGACATCGGCCTGCCCGACATCAACGGACTGGAGCTGCTGGGCCGCCTGCGAGCCTTGCCCGGTCTGCAGGCGGTGCCTGCGGTGGCGGTGTCGGCCGATGCCTTGCCCGCCGATGTGGACCGTGCGCTGGCCGCAGGCTTCGCGGATTACTGGACCAAGCCGCTGGACCTGGGCGCCACGCTTGCCGCCTTCGAGGCCTGGCTTGACCGCGGCGCCGTCGCACTCACAGCTGGAAGATCTTTCCCGGGTTGAGGATGTTGTGCGGGTCAAGCGCCAGCTTGATCGCCCGCATCATCGCCACGCTGCCTGCCCCGGTTTCCTCGACCAGGAAACCCTGCTTGTGCAGGCCGATGCCGTGCTCGCCGGTGCAGGTGCCTTCCACCGCGATGGCGCGCTGCACCACCCGGTCGTTCAGGGCCTCGGCGCGCTCGCGCTCTTCGGGCAGTGCCGGGTCGATCAGGTAGGCGATGTGGAAATTGCCGTCGCCCACGTGGCCCACCACGAAGTGCGGCAGGCCGGCAGCCTCCGCGTCGTCCAGCGCGGCCGTCACCATGCCGGCCAGCTGCGAGATCGGCACGCAGGTGTCGGTGGTGATGGCGCGGCAGCCCGGCTTCATCTGCAGGCCCGACAGGTAGGCGTGGTGGCGCGCCGTCCACAGGCGGGTGCGCTCTTCCGGCGTGGTGGCCCACTGGAAATCATTGCCACCCAGATCGCGGGCGATTTCCTGCACCGTGGCGGCCTGCTCGGCCACGCTGGCGGCGCTGCCGTGGAACTCCATCAGCAGCATCGGCGCCTCGGTCAGCCCGAGCTTGTCGTGCAGGTTCACGGCGCGCACGGCATGGCGGTCGAGGAACTCGCAACGGGCGATCGGCACGCCCATCTGGATCAGCTGGATGGTGGTGTTGACGGCGCCTTCCACGTCCGGGAAGAAGCAGATCGCGGCGGCCACGCTTTCGGGCAGCGGATGCAGCTTCAGCGTGATCTCGGTGATGACGCCCAGCGTGCCTTCGCTGCCCACCATCAGGCGCGTCAGGTCGTAGCCGGCACTTGATTTGCGGGCACGCGTGCCGGTGCGGATGACCTCGCCGCTGGCGGTCACCACCGTCAGGCCGAGCACGTTCTCGCGCATCGTGCCGTAACGCACGGCGTTCGTGCCGGAGGCGCGCGTGGCCGTCATGCCGCCGATGGACGCGTCTGCGCCCGGATCGATCGGGAAGAACAGGCCCATGTCCTTGACCTCGCGGTTCAGCTGGGTGCGCAGCACGCCGGCCTCCACGGTGCAGGTCAGGTCATCGGCATGCACCTGCACCACGCGGTTCATGCGCGACAAGTCAATGCTCAGGCCGCCTTGCACGGCCAGCAGGTGGCCTTCCAGCGACGAGCCTGCGCCGTAGGGAATGACCGGCACCTGGTGCTGCGCGGCCTGGCTGACGGCGAAGGCCACCTCCTCGGTGCTTTCGCAGAACACCACGGCGTCGGGCGGCGGCACGTCGAAGGGCGATTCATCGCGGCCATGCTGCTCGCGCACGGCCAGCGCCGTGGACAGGCGCGGCCCGAAACGGGCGCTCAACGCGCTGAGCATCTGGGCGGGCAGCGGACGGGCGAGCAGGCGCTCGGCGGGGTGCGGCATCGGAGCGTTCATGGCCTCACTGTACTGCCGATGGGCCCGTGCGTCGCGGGGCTGCTGCGGCGCCTCTACACTGCCGCATGGCCAATCGACTCACTCAAATCGCGACCCGCACCGGGGATGACGGCACCACCGGGCTGGGCGACGGACAACGTGTCCCCAAAGACCATCTGCGCGTGGCCGCCATGGGCGATGTGGACGAACTCAACTCGCAACTCGGCGTGCTGCTGGCCGAGCCGTTGCCGGCCGATGTGCGCGAGCTGCTGGTGGTGATTCAGCACGAGCTGTTCAACCTGGGCGGCGAGCTGTCGATCCCGGGCTACGAGCTGCTCAAGCCCGACGCCGTGATCCGCCTGGACGAAGCCCTGGCGCACTACAACGCCCAGTTGCCGCGCCTGGCCGAATTCATCCTGCCTGCCGGCACCCGCAGCGCCGCGCTGGCGCATGTGGCGCGCACCATCGCCCGGCGTGCCGAGCGGGCCGTGGTGGGCCTGACGGCGATCGAGCCGGTGAACGACGCGCCGCGCCAATACCTGAACCGCCTGTCCGATCTGCTGTTCGTGCTGGCGCGGGTGCTCAACCGGGCGAACCTGGACGGCCTGGGTGGCGACGATGTCTACTGGCGCAGTGAGCGCCTGCAGCGCGCGCAGGCTGAAGGGGCGGATGACCAGCCCGCTGAGGGCGCCGCCGACAACACCGGCGGCTGAGCCTGCGGCGGCGTCAGCTGAGCAACTTCAGCTGCGCACCGTCATCTGAGACAGGTCCACCCGCACCACGGGCCGGCCCAGTGCGGCGCAGGTGGCGCGGCCGAAGGTTTGCTGCCAGTGCGCATCATCAAAGGCCAGCGGGCCGGCGGCATCCGCCACGGCCAGCAGCTTGTCGGCCGTCAGCACCTTGCCGCTGGCGCGCAGCGGGCTGCAATCAAGCCGCGTGAATTCGCCATCCAGCCAGCGCCGGGCCTCGTCGGCGGGCGGCAGCTCATTGGCGTTCACGGGGATGTCCAGGCTCTGGCGGGTATCGAAGACAACGGTCACGATGTGGCGCATCGGCAAACCTCGGCGGGGTGTGTGCGGGGGTGTGTCGAGTCTGGCACGCCCCCGCGCGCTTGTCACCCGCGGCGAGCCCTGACAGCGTCGCTCAGCGTTTCCAGCACACCCACTGAATCGTCCCAGTCGATGCAGGCGTCGGTGATGCTCTGGCCGTGGCACAGCTTGGCCGGGTCGTCCTTGCCCGGCGTGAACTTCTGGGCGCCGCCCACCAGGTGGCTTTCCACCATCACGCCGAAGATACTGCGGCTGCCGGCCTTCAGCTGCTCGCCGATGTCACGGGCCACGTCGATCTGGCGCTGGTGCTGCTTGCTGGAGTTGGCATGGCTGCAGTCCACCATCAAGGTGGCAGGCAGCTTGGCCGCTTCGAGTTCGCTGCAGGCCGCGGCCACGCTGACGGCGTCGTAGTTCGGGGCCTTGCCGCCGCGCAGGATGACGTGGCAATCCTTGTTGCCCTTGGTCTCGACGATGGCGACCTGGCCGTTCTTGTGCACCGACAGGAAATGGTGCGGGCGGGCGGCGGCCTGGATGGCGTCGGTCGCGATCTTGATGTTGCCGTCGGTGCCGTTCTTGAAACCGATCGGTGCCGACAGGCCCGACGACAGTTCGCGGTGCACCTGGCTTTCGGTGGTGCGCGCGCCGATGGCGCCCCAGCTGATCAGATCGCCGATGTACTGCGGGCTGATGGTGTCGAGGAACTCGCTGCCGGCCGGCACGCCCAGGCGGTTGATCTCCACGAGCAGCTGGCGGGCGATGCGCAGGCCTTCGTCGATGCGGTAGCTCTCATCCAGGTACGGGTCGTTGATCAGACCCTTCCAGCCGACGGTGGTGCGCGGCTTCTCGAAGTACACCCGCATCACGATTTCCAGGGTGTCGGCATAACGCTCGCGCACGTCCTTCAGGCGGCGGGCGTATTCCACCGCGGCGGCCGGATCATGGATGGAGCACGGGCCGATGATGACCAGCAGGCGATCGTCCTTGCCGTTCATGATGCGGCGCACCGTGTGGCGGGTCTGCTTGATCAGCGCCTCGATGGGCGTGCCGGCGATCGGGAAAAAGCGGATCAGGTGCTCCGGCGGCGGCAGCGGCGTGACTTCCTGGATGCGCTGGTCGTCGGTTTCGCTGGTGCGCTCGCTCAGGATCAGGCCGGTGCGGCTGTCGCTGCTGGAGGCGGTGGATTTCGCGTTCATCGTGTATCTCCTGGGTGGGTGCCTGATGCAGACCGGCGAAAAAAAACCGCCGGGGGTTGCCGGCGGTTTTCTGGGGGTGTTCGCGTTGCTTCAGGTGCGCGCGTTTGCCTCTCCAGCCGCCAGACGGGGCGAGAACCAAAAGTAGGCAAAAAAGAAGCGGGAAGCGGTCATCACGAACTCAATGTAGCACAAGAAAGTGGCAGTGCCCGGTGCGCGCCGGGCCTCAGGCCGTGCCGCCGACGGTCAGGCCGTCGATGCGCAGGGTGGGCTGGCCCACGCCCACAGGCACGCTCTGGCCTTCCTTGCCGCAGGTGCCCACGCCGCTGTCGAGCTGCAGGTCGTTGCCGATCATGCTGACGCGCGCCATGGCTTCCGGGCCGCTGCCGATCAGCGTGGCGCCCTTCACCGGGTAGAGGATCTTGCCGTTCTCGACCCAGTAGGCTTCCGAGGCCGAGAACACGAACTTGCCGCTGGTGATGTCGACCTGGCCACCGCCGAAGTTGGTGGCGTAGACGCCGCGCTTGATGCTGGCGACGATCTCTTCCTTGGTCTTGTCGCCCGGCAGCATGTACGTGTTGGTCATGCGCGGCATCGGGATGTGGGCGTAGCTTTCGCGACGGCCGTTGCCGGTCGGCTTCACGCCGGTCAGGCGGGCGTTCATGCTGTCTTGCATGTAGCCGCGCAGGATGCCGTCCTCGATCAGCACATTGCGCTGGCTCGGGTTGCCTTCATCGTCGATGTTGAGCGAGCCGCGGCGGTCGGCCAGCGTGCCGTCGTCCAGCACGGTCACGCCCTTGGCAGCCACGCGCTGGCCGATGCGGCCGGTGAAGGTGGACGAGCCCTTGCGGTTGAAGTCGCCTTCCAGGCCGTGGCCCACCGCCTCGTGCAGCATGATGCCGGGCCAGCCCGAGCCCAGCACCACCGTCATCATGCCGGCGGGCACCGGGCGCGATTCGAGGTTGGTCAGGGCGGCGTTCACGGCCTGGTCAACGTAGTCGGTGATCTGCGCGTCCTGGAAGTAGCCCAGGCCGAAGCGGCCACCGCCACCGCCCGAGCCCACTTCGCGGCGGCCGTTCTGCTCGGCAATCACGGTGACCGACAGGCGCACCAGCGGGCGCACGTCGGCGGCGCGGGTGCCGTCGGCGCGGGCCACCATCACCACGTCGTATTCGGCGGCCAGGCCGGCCATCACCTGCACGATGCGCGGGTCACGGGCGCGGGCCATCTTCTCGACGCGCTCCAGCAGGGCGACCTTCTGGGTGCTGTCCAGCGTCGCGATGGGGTCGAGTGGTGCGTACAGCAGGCGGCTCTTGGCCACGGTGGTGGGCTTGCCCACCTTCACGCGGCGGCTCTGGCCGGCGGCGGCGATGGTGCGCACCGTGCGGGCCGCGTCGAGCAGCGAGGCTTCCGACAGATCGTCGGAATAGGCGAAGGCGGTCTTTTCACCCGCCACGGCGCGCACGCCCACGCCCTGGTCGATCGAGAAGCTGCCGCTCTTGACGATGCCTTCCTCCAGGCTCCATCCCTCGCTGCGGGTGTACTGGAAGTACAGGTCCGCATCGTCGACCTTGTGTTCGCCGATGGTGGCCAAGGCGCGCCCGAGGGTGGCCTCGGACAGCTGGTACGGATCCAGCAACAGGCTTTGGGCAACGGCGAGGCGTTCGAGGGTGGGTTCGCGGGAGATCATCGGCTGATTGTAGGAGGGGGCGAAAAACACCGTTGGTGACAAACCCCCTAAGTCAGCTGTCTTCTTCGGGCGCTTGGCCAGCGTTGAGCAGGGGTCAACTCACTCTGGAGCATTTCCATGACCCTGAATACCCGCCTGAAGTCTGTCTGCGCCGTTCTGATGCTGGCCGCTGCCGCCGCCACGCAAGCCCAGACGGCCGTCCCGTCCGTGCCGGCTGCCTCCGCCACCGCGGGTGGCAAGCTGGACAACCGCCAGGCCCGTCAGCAAGACCGCATCGCAGCCGGTGCTGCCAGCGGCCAGCTCACGGCCAAGGAAACCCAGCGCCTCGAGAAGGAGCAGGCCCGCGTCGACAAGAAGCAGGAGAAGGTGATGGCCGATGGTCAAGTCACCAACGAAGAACGCAAGCAGATGCGCAAGGCCCAGCGTGCGGCCAACCACGACATCAGCCGCAAACTGGAAAACAAGGCTGGCGACGCGCCCAAGCCTTGATGGGTTGACCTTGATGCGGTGAGCTGGCCTGCTGCGTCAGGCTCAGTCGGGCTCGCTCTGCGCACGCAGGGCGAGCGCGCGCTGGTACAGCGCGTTGCGTGGTGAACCGCTGAGCTCCGCCGCCAGCGCCACCGCCTGCTTCAGCGGCAGCTCACGCATCAAGATCACCAGTTGCCGCTCCACGGCCGCAGGCAGGCCGTCGGTGTCTGCCTCGACCTTGGGCTGCGCATGCAGCACCACCGCAAACTCGCCACGCAGGCGCTGCGCGTCGGCCGCCAGCCAGGCCGGGGCTTCGGCCGCCGGCAGGGTGTGGATCTGCTCGAACTGCTTGGTCAACTCCCTGCACAGCGTGATGAGCCGCGCGGGCGCATGCTCCGCCAGCTCGGCCACCAGGGCTTCGATGCGGTGCGGCGCCTCGAACAGCACGGTGCTCAAGGGCTGCTGCAGCGCGGCCTGGAGGGCCTGCGCGCGGTCTTGCCCCTTGGCAGGCAGAAAGCCCAGGAACACGAAGCCGGCGCCCTGGCCGGGCTGGTCATGCTGGCCGGCATCACCGGCAGCGCTCAGTGCCGTCACGACGCTGGAGGCGCCCGGCAGCGGCATCACCCGGTAACCGGCGGCGCGCGCACGGGCCACCAGCACCGCACCCGGGTCGGAAATGGCCGGCGTGCCCGCGTCGCTGACATACGCCACACGCTCGCCGGCCGCAAGACGCCCCAGCACCTTGTCGGATGCGCTGTGCTCGTTGTGTTCATGCAGCGCAATCAATGGCTTGTCCAGGCCGAGGTGGCGCATCAGGCCACCACTCACGCGCGTATCCTCACAAGCCACGGCATCGGCCAGGGCCAGCACGTGGATGGCGCGCAGGCTGAAGTCGGCGAGGTTGCCGATGGGCGTGGCCACCACATACAGCGTGGCGCCCGGATAGGTCTGTCCGCCGGCAGCGGCGGCCGCGGCCGACAACAAGGACGAGGAGGGGAGTGCACTCATGGTCAGCGATCCTGGGCCCCATCACAGGGCCGGACAAGGCACGGAGCGTGCCGAAGCCGGTGCGCAGGCCGAAGCGCGCGCACAGGCTTTTTTGCAGCGGCAGGGATTGCGGCTGGTCGAGCGCAATTATCGGGTGGCGCGCGGTCCCTCGCGCCGGGGCGGCGAGATTGATCTCATCCTGCGCGACACCGACGGCACGCTGGTCTTCGTCGAGGTGCGCGCCCGCCAGCGCACGGACCACGGCGGCGCGGCGGCCAGCGTCACGTTTGGCAAGCAGCGCAAGCTGATCTACGCCGCCCAGGTGTACCTGCAGGCGCTGCACACCTTGCCGCCGTGTCGCTTTGACGTGGTGGCGGTGGATGGCGACGAGATCGAGTGGTTGCCGGCGGCGTTTGATGCGGGTTGAGCCGCACCTTCCCCTGCCTCACCCCCGCCAGGGCGGGCCTTCGATGCGGTCCGTCTCACCCGGGATGGGCTCGAAGCCCCCGGCGGCCCAGCGCGCTGCCGCCTCGCCCAGCGCCTCGCGGCTGTAGCCCACGAAGTTCCACCACATGCGCACGGGCTGAGGCAGCGCCTCACCGCCCACCACCACCAGCCGGGCGCCGGTGGCACCGCTGGCCAGCTGTGCGCCTTCGCCGTCCGGCAGCACAGCCATGTGGGCGGCGGGCAGGGGCAGGCCGTTCACCTGCAGCTCATCACAGGGGGCGTACAGGGCCAGCTCGGGGGCCAGCGCCGGCAAATTCCAGCGGGTGTGGGGCGGCAGGGTGATGTCGAGGTAGAGCGTGGGTGAGGCCGTTTTCACCGGGCTGCGCTGGCCAAACGCCTCGCCCACCAGCAGGCGCAGCTGCACACCGCCGGGCTCGTCGATTTCCGGAATTTCGTCAGCGCCTGCATGCTGGAACGAGGGCGCCACATCAGACAGCCCGGGCGGCAGGGCCACCCACAGCTGCAGACCGTGCGCCGGGCGATCGCGGCCGCGGTCGTCGTCGTGGGTGCGCTCGCTGTGCACGATGCCGCGGCCGGCCGTCATCCAGTTCACGGCGCCGGGCTCGATGGGCTGCACCGTGCCCAGGCTGTCGCGGTGCACCTGGCGGCCGTCGAACAGGTAAGTCACCGTGGCCAGGCCGATGTGCGGGTGGCCGCCGACATCGCTGTCCACATCGGCGGGCAGGGTGACGGGGCCGAAGTGGTCGAAGAACACGAAGGGGCCGACCGCGCGCCGCGCAGCTGCAGGCAGCAGGCGCCGCACCTGCAGGCCCGTGGCCAGCGCTGTTTCATGCCCTTGCAGGATCTGCGGTGCTGACATGGTCACCCTCTCAACCCAGCTGGGTGTGGACGTGGATCTCGCCTTCGAGCAGGCGGTGGATCGGGCACTTGCCGGCAATCTCCAGCAGCTTGTTTCGCTCATCGTCGGTCAGCGCGCCGTCGATGAACACCTGCCGCTGCAGCGTGTACAGCGTGCGGCCGTCGGCGGCCTTGCCCTCGGTGCGCTCCACGGTGACGCGCAGGCTGGTCACGGCCAGCTGGCGGCGGCGGATGTAGAGCTCCAGCGTCAGCGTGGTGCAGGCGGCCAGGGCGGAGTCGAGCAGGTCATGCGGGTCGGGCGCACGGTCGCTCGAGCCCAGCTCGCGGCTCACATCGGCGCTCCAGACATGCCGGCCGTTGCTCAGGGTGGTGAGGGCGCCGGCATCACGGTGCAGGCGAGCTTCGATGGTCATGGGGTGTCCTTCGGTGATGCGGTCAGGTGATGCGGTGAGGTGGCCGGGCCCGGTGAACAGACCGCAGGCCACCAGTTTGCCGGGAACTTCGCGCCTTGGTGCAAGTCAGACACAGCGCCCGCTTATGATCGGCGCCCATGCTTGAACCCCGCATCCAGCAACATTTCTTCGAGAGCGCCGACCTGATGTACCAGGTCAGCGAGCACTTGTCCCGCGCCATCCTGGATGGTGCCAACGCGGCCGTCGGCTGCCTGACCTCCGGCAACAAGCTGCTGGTGGGCGGGCAGGGCGCTGGTCAGCAGCTGGCCAACCTGATGTGCGCCGCCCTGCTGCAGGGCTTCGAGCGTGAGCGTCCGGCCCTGTCGGCACTGCCGCTCAATGCCAGCCTGATTTCTCCCCTCGCCACCGATGCCGCCAACCCGGCCGCGGTGCATGGCGTCGTCACCCAGATCCGCGCGCTCGGCCACCCGGGTGATTTGCTGGTGGTGTTCTGCCCCGCCGGTGCCGACGTGGCCTGGCAGGCGGCCATTGATGAAGCCCATGCCAAGGACATGACGGTGCTGCTGCTCAGCGGCCCCGCGCCGGGTGATCTGCCCGGCCGCCTGCTGGACACCGACGTCTGGATCGGCGTGCCCCATGAGCGGCCCGCCCGCGTGCTGGAGCTGCAGCTGCTGGCGCTGCATGCGCTCTGCGACGCCATCGACATGCAACTGATGGGCGAGGCCGACCCGGCCTGATGCGCCCGTCGCTCACCCTCTTCAAGGACTCCTGATGAATTTCCGCCGATCGACCCTGCTGGCCCTGCTGGCTGCCTCTGCCACCCTGACCGCGTGCGCGCCCTTGCTGGTGGGCAGCGCTGCCGTGAGCGGCGCCATGCTGTTCACTGACCGTCGCACCTCAGGCGCGCAACTGGAAGACCAGAGCATCGAGATCAAGGGCCTGGCCCGTGCCAAGTCGGCCGCCGGTGACCGTGGCCACCTGAACGTGACGAGCTACAACCGCGTGGCGCTGATCACCGGTGAAGTGCCGACCGACGCTGACCGCGCTGCGGTGGAGCAGGCCCTCACCGCCGTCGACAACGTGCGTTCGGTGGTCAATGAAGTGGGCGTGATGCCCAACTCGGCGCTCACCACGCGCTCGAATGACAGCCTGATCACCGGCAAGGTCAAGGCCACGCTGGTGGACGCCAAGGACGTGCAGGCCAACGCCTTCAAGGTGGTGACCGAGCGTGGCACCGTGTACCTGCTGGGCCGCGTCACCGAGCGCGAAGCATCTCGGGCGGTTGAGCTGACGCGCACCATCGCCGGTGTGCAGAAGGTCGTCCGCGTGTTCGAGACCCTGACCGAAGACGAGCTCAAGGCGCTGACGCCGAAGTGAAAAAAAGGGGCCGCGAGGCCCCTTCGTTCATTTCAGCCTGCGAATCAGGCTGGAGGTGTCCCAGCGGTTGCCGCCCATCGTCTGCACGTCGGCGTAGAACTGGTCGACCAGCGCGGTGACGGGCAGCTTGGCGCCGTTGCGGCGGGCCTCGTCAAGCACCAGCCCCAGGTCCTTGCGCATCCAGTCGACCGCAAAACCGAAGTCGAACTTGTCGTCGACCATGGTCTTGCCGCGGTTGTCGAGCTGCCAGCTCTGCGCGGCGCCCTTGCCGATGACTTCCAGCACCTGGTGCATGTCGAGGCCGGCCTTCTGGCCGAACGCCACGGCCTCAGACAGGCCCTGCACCAGCCCGGCGATGCAGATCTGGTTGACCATCTTGGCCAGCTGGCCCGCGCCGCTGTCGCCCACGCGGGTCACGGCCTTCGAAAACGCCATGGCCACCGGATGCATCACGGCAAACGGGGCGGCGTCGCCACCGCACATCACCGTCAGCGCGCCATTCACGGCGCCGGCCTGGCCACCAGACACCGGCGCATCGATGAAGTGCAGGCCCAGGCCTTGCGCCACGGCGTGCAGCTCACGCGCCACTTCGGCCGAGGCGGTGGTGTGGTCGGCGAGGATGGCACCCGGCTGCATGCCGGCGAAGGCGCCGTCGGCACCCAGCACCACCGCACGCAGGTCGTCGTCGTTGCCCACGCAGGCAAAAACGATCTGTGCGCCGGCGGCTGCCTCACGCGGCGTGGCCGCATGGCGACCGCCGTATTGCGCAGCCCATTCGGCGGCCTTGCTGGCGGTGCGGTTGTAGACGCACACGTCATGGCCTGCACGTTGCAGGTGGCCGGCCATCGGGCCGCCCATCACGCCCAGGCCGATGAAGGCGACACGGTGCGACTGGATGGGCTCGTAACTGCGGTTGCTCATGGGGTGCTTCGGTTCGTCAGATGATGGACAGGTGCTCGGTGCCGGCGGACAGGTCAGAGACCCGCGCACGCTTGCTGTTGAGCTTGATGTTCAGACGCAGGTCGTTCACCGAATCGGCGTTGCGCAGCGCGTCCTCGTAGGTCACGGAGTGCGCTTCGTAGAGGTCGAAAATGGCCTGGTCGAAGGTCTGCATGCCGAGCTCGCGCGAGCGCTTCATCAGCTCCTTCAGCTCGCCCACCTGGCCCTTGAAGATCAGGTCGGCCATCAGCGGCGTGTTCAGCATGATTTCCACGGCGGCGGCGCGGCCCTTGCCTTCCTGGCGCGGCAGCAGGCGCTGGGAAATCATCGCCTTCAGGTTCAGCGACACGTCCATCAGCAGCTGGTCGCGGCGCTCTTCCGGGAAGAAGTTGATGATCCGGTCAAGCGCCTGGTTGGCGCTGTTGGCGTGCAGCGTGGCCATGCACAGGTGGCCGGTTTCAGCGAAGGCCACGGCCAGCTCCATCGTCTGGCGGTCGCGGATTTCGCCCATCAGGATGACGTCGGGCGCCTGGCGCAGCGAATTCTTCAGCGCGATGTCCCAGTCGTCGGTGTCGATGCCGATTTCGCGCTGGGTGATCACGCAGTTCTTGTGCGGGTGCACGAACTCCACCGGGTCTTCGACGGTGATGATGTGGTCGTAGGCGTTTTCATTGCGCCAGTCCACCATCGCCGCCAGCGAGGTGCTCTTGCCCGAGCCCGTGGCGCCCACCATGATGACCAGGCCACGCTTGGTCATGGCCACGTCCTTCAGGACGCCGGGCAGGCCCAGGCCGTCGATGGTCGGCAGGGTGGCCGGAATGGTACGCAGCACCATGCCCACATGGCCCTGCTGCATGAAGGCGCTGACCCGGAAACGGCCGATGCCCTGCGGCGAGATCGCGAAGTTGCATTCCTTCGTGCGCTCGAAGTCAGCGGCCTGCTTGTCGTTCATGATGGCCCGCGCCAGCGCCACCGTGTGCGCACCGGTCAGCGGCTGCGGCGACACCTTCGAGACCTTGCCGTCGACCTTGATGGCCGGCGGGAAATCGGCCGTGAGGAAGAGGTCGGAGCCATTGCGGGTGACCATCAAGCGCAGCAGGTCGCTGACGAACTTGGATGCCTGATCGCGTTCCATTCGGACGTTTCCTTGACGGGGCGGATCAATCCGCCGTGGTTCGGGTGAGTTGCACGGACAAGCGGGCGCTGACCTGACGCAGGCGCAGCGACAGCCGCTTGGCGATCCAGGCCAGCACCGTGCCGGCCAGGCGCGGCTCCTCCTGCATCATGCGCTCCAGCGCCGTGCTGGACAGCACGGCCAGCGTGACGGGCGACAGCGCGACGCACGAGGAGAACCGCCCGCCGCCGTCGAACAGCGACATCTCGCCGAGCAGATCGCCCGGACGCGCTTCACCGATGCGCACTTGCGACTTGTTGTGCAGCCGGCGCTCTTCGGCCACGCTGCCCTGCAGCACGATCAGCAGGAAATCGCCCTGCTCATCCTGGCCAATCACCTGCTTGCCGTTGTCCAGCTGCACGTAGTCGAGGTAGCCGCCGAGGATGGACAGCTGCTCGGCGCCGAGCTTGCCCAGCGCCTGATCCTGGCTCAGCAGCTTCACCAGGCTGAGCACGCCCAGGCTGTTGTCATACGGGCGAGCCTTCAGGTCGGGCGCGCGGTTGGCCCACGGCACGAAGAGCTGGGTGTCTTCGTGGCGGTCGGCGAACTGGGTGGCGAAGTAGCCCGAGTCGTCTGGCACCGAAGCCGGCTTGGCAGGAGGGCCGAACCAGCGGGAAAGGATCTGCTTGAACATGGGGAGGATCAGGGATCAGCCTGGGAAGTTTTCCGGGAACTTGGCCTTGACGCGGGCTTCCGCGGCAGACACCAGGTTGCGCCGGACGAGGTCGGCCAGACATTGGTCGAGGGTTTGCATGCCCATGTTCTGGCCCGTCTGGATCGACGAGTACATCTGGGCAATCTTGTTTTCGCGGATCAGGTTGCGGATGGCGGCGGTGCCCAGCATGATTTCGTGGGCGGCGACCCGGCCCTGGCCGTCCTTGGTCTTGCACAGCGTCTGCGAAATGATGGCCACCATCGACTCCGACATCATCGCGCGGACCATGTCTTTTTCGGCGGCCGGGAAGACGTCGACGATACGGTCGATGGTCTTGGCGGCGCTGGAGGTGTGCAGCGTGCCGAAGACCAGGTGGCCGGTTTCAGCGGCGGTCAGCGCCAGGCGAATGGTTTCCAGGTCACGCAATTCGCCCACCAGGATGGCGTCCGGGTCTTCACGCAGGGCGGCGCGCAGGGCGTTCGAGAAGCTCAGCGTGTGCGGGCCGACTTCGCGCTGGTTGACCAGGCACTTCTTCGACTCGTGCACGAATTCGATCGGGTCTTCCAGCGTCAGGATGTGGCCGTAATGGCTTTCATTCAGGTGGTCGATGATGGCGGCGAGCGTGGTCGACTTGCCCGAGCCGGTCGGGCCGGTCACCAGGATCAGGCCGCGCGGCTTGACTGCCAGTTCGGTGAAGATCGGCGGGCAGTTGAGCTGCTGCAGCGTCAGGATCTTCGACGGAATCGTCCGGAACACGGCGCCGGCGCCGCGGTTCTGGTGGAAGGCATTCACGCGGAAGCGGGCCAGGCCCTGCACCTCGAAGCTGAAGTCGCACTCCAGCGTGTCTTCGTAAGCCTTGCGCTGGGTGTCGTTCATGATGTCGTACACCATGGCGTGCACCTGCTTGTGCTGCAGGGGGTCGATGTTGATGCGCCGCACATCCCCGTGCACACGGATCATCGGCGGCAAGCCCGCGGAGAGGTGCAAGTCAGACGCCTTGTTCTTGACGGAAAAGGCCAGCAGTTGGGTGATGTCCATGGGGGGTCTCGTGCGGAAGGGCGACCTGTGCGGGCCCGTTTCAAGGGGCGTGAACCGGTAAGCCGGCGAGTGTGGCTTATGCTCTGGCCATGAAGGTCGGCATCTCCGAGAACATACTACAAGTCAGGGCTCGTCTGGCGGCGGCTTGTGCCGCCGCGCAACGCCCCGTGAATGACGTCGCCCTGCTCGCGGTCAGCAAGTTCCAGCCCGTGAGCGCGGTGCTGGAGGCGCACCAGGCCGGCCAGCGCGAGTTCGGCGAGAACTACGTGCAGGAAGCGCTCGACAAGATCGCCGCCACCTCTGAGCTGCGCGCCGAGCTGGTGTGGCACCTGATCGGCCCGCTGCAGTCGAACAAGACCCGCGTGGTGGCTGAAAACTTCGACTGGGTGCATTCGGTGGACCGCCTGAAGATCGCCCAGCGGCTGTCCGAGCAACGCCCGGGCCACCTGCCGCCCTTGAACATTTGCTTGCAAGTCAATGTGAGTGGCGAAGCCAGCAAGAGCGGCATCAGCCCCGACGAGCTGCCCGCACTGGCCAAGGCGGTGAGCGCGCTGCCGGGGTTGCGCCTGCGCGGCCTGATGTCGATTCCCGAGCCGCTGGAGGGCCTGGACGCCCAGCGCGCACCGCATGCGTGGCTGCGGCGCTGGATGACCGAGCTGCAGGCGCAGGGCCTGGCGCTAGACACCTTGTCGATGGGCATGAGCGCCGACCTGGAGGCCGCCGTGCTGGAAGGCGCCACCTTGGTGCGCGTGGGCACGGCGCTGTTCGGCGCGCGGCCTGCGCCGCAGGCGGACTGAGGCGGCTTGCTGCGCACCCGACGCTGTTGCGAGGTGCTGCGCCGACGTCAACACCTCACGGCGCTGACGGCTGGCCAGCCGTCACCTCGCGCAGCTCGCCGGTGACCGGGTCGATTTCCATCTCGCTGGTGTAGCAACCCACGCGCAAGTCGAGGCTGGATTCGGCGCAGAAGCCTTGTTGCAGGAGGCCGGGCACCAGCAGCACCGCTGCAGGGTTGACCGACGGTGCGCTGGCCGCACCCGTCAGGGTGTCAGCCGGGTGCTCGGGGGTGTACTGCGCGACGGACAGCGACGATTCGAACATCGTGGGCTCCTCGGCCAGGTGGGCGGACAGCACAGCGAGGTGCGATCGTCCGGCCACGGCTCAAGCCCTGCCATCGCCCCGTTGGGGGCCTGCCGCGCAGCAGCAGCGCCTTGAAGCCCCGGGGCCTCAGAAGCTCAGCGCGGTCGTGTTCTTGACTTCTTCCATCACGGCGTAGGTGCGGGTTTCGCGCACGCCGGGCAGCGACCAGATCACGTCACCCACGAACGAGCGGTAGGCGCCCATGTCGGACACGCGGGTCTTCAGCAGGTAATCAAAACCGCCGGCCACCAGGTGGCACTCCAGGATCTCGGAGCGCACCTGCACGGCGGCGCGGAAGCTGTCCATCACGTCGTGCACCGTGCGGTCGAGCAGCACTTCCACGAACACCATCAGCCCGGCGCCCAGCTTGGCGGGGTTGAGTCGGGCCTCGTAGCCCAGGATGTAGTTTTCCCGCGTCAGGCGCTTCACCCGCTCCAGCACGGCGGTGGGTGACAGGTGCACCTCCTCGGCCAGTTTGAGGTTGGAAATGCGCCCGTCCTTTTGCAGGACGCGCAGGATGCGCAGGTCGATCTTGTCGAGGCCTCGCTCTTGGTCAGTCAACTCAACTGCGGGTTTCATGCTTGCGAAAACTCCGTCATGGACAGAAAACTCCGAATCTTTTTCAGGAATTGTCCGCTTAAGCTGCGCATCCATCCAGTCAGGTTTCTACTGTCATGACCACACCCCACATGTTCCAACTGCCAGCCCAGCGCCAGCGCCTGCCCTTCCCCTACCAACGCGAGGCGGGCACCCTGGCGGCTGCGCGATTGCGCCTGGGCACCGAGCTGGATTGGGCCGGTGTGATCGAGAAGGCGTCGCCGTGGGTCGAGTCGGTTCGGCAGCACCCGGCGCCGTTCTGGGCGATGGAGTCGCTGCTCAAGGAGTACCCGATCTCCAGCGCCGAAGGCCTGGCCCTGATGCGCCTGGCGGAAGCGCTGCTGCGCGTGCCGGATGTGGAAACCGCCATCGCCCTGACGGCCGACCAGCTTGGCCGCGCTGAGTTTGATGGCAACGACGGCAGCCAGGGCATGCTGGCCGGCCTGTCGGCCAGCGCCATCGCGCTGTCGAAGAAGTTCCTGCCTGGTGCAGAAGAAGAAGCCGGCCTGCTGAAGCGGCTGGGTGCCCGCACGGTGGTGGGCGCCACGGTGCGCGCCATCCAGCTGCTGGGCCGCCAGTTCGTGCTCGGTCGCAACATCGGCGAAGCCATGGGTGAGGCCGCGTCGCAGCGCAAGGCGCAGAACAACCTGCGCTTCTCGTACGACATGCTGGGCGAAGGCGCCCGCACCGAGCGCGACGCAGAGCGCTACCTCGCCTCTTATGCCAACGCGATTGACGCCATTGCCGGCTCGAACAATGGCGCCGTGGCCATTGCCAAGGGCCCGGAGGCCGCCGACGGCATCTCCATCAAGCTCTCGGCGCTGTTCTCGCGCTATGAAGATGCGCAGCGCGCCCGGGTGTTCGCCGAGCTGCTGCCGCGCGTGTGGACGCTGATCGAGCGCGCCGCCAAGGCCAACCTCAACCTGACCATCGACGCTGAAGAAGTGGACCGCCTGGAGCTGTCGCTGGACGTGTTCGAGGCACTGGCCCAGCGCATCGCCACCGAATTCCCCGGTTGGCGCGGCTTCGGCCTGGCTGTGCAGGCCTACCAGAACCGCGCCCCGTGGGTGCTGGAGGAAGTGGCCCGCATCGCCCGCGAGCTGGGCCTGCGCTTCATGGTGCGTCTGGTCAAGGGCGCGTACTGGGACGGCGAGGTCAAGCGCGCCCAGGAACAGGGCCTGCCGGCCTACCCGGTGTTCACCCGCAAGGCGCACACGGATGTGTCTTACCTCGCCTGCGCGCAGGTGATGTTCAGGAACCGCAGCGTGCTGTACGCGCAGTTCGCCACCCACAACGCCGGCACCATCGCCGCGCTGCAGCTGATGGCGCAGCAGGCCGGCTCGGTGCCTGACGTCGACTATGAAATGCAGCGCCTGCACGGCATGGGCGACGGCGTCTACCGCGAGGTGCTGAAGGAAGCCGGCATGGCCTGCCGCGTGTACGCGCCGGTGGGTGAGCACCGCGATCTGCTCGCCTACCTCGTGCGCCGCCTGCTGGAAAACGGCGCCAACTCTTCGTTCGTTCACCAGCTGGCCGACCCGTCGGTGGCACCGCCGGAGCTGCTGGCCTCGCCGCTGAGCCTGGCCGTGCTGGACGACACCGACAGCCAGACCGTGGAAGGCCTGCCGCTGCCGATGGACCTCTACGGCGCCCAGCGCCGGAATTCCACCGGCGCCGACCTGACCAGCCTGAGCCAGCGCGCCCCGCTGGACGCCGCCGTGGCCAGCACCCGCGTGCTGCCGGTGCCGCTGGCCGATGCAGCCCAGATCGACGTCGCCATGCAGACGCTGTCGCAAGGCTTCGTGGCCTGGAACGCCCGCCCGGTGAGCGAGCGCGCCGCCATCATCCGCAAGGCCGGTGACCTGCTCGACGCCCGACTGCCCGAGTACTGCGGCCTGCTGGTGCGCGAAGCCCACAAGACGCTGGGCGACTGCGTGGCCGAAGTGCGCGAGGCGGTGGATTTCTGCCGCTACTACGCCGACCAGGCCGAGGCCCGCCTGGGTGAGCAGACCCTGCCCGGCCCGACCGGTGAGAGCAACACGCTGCGCCTGCATGGCCGTGGCGTGTTCGTCTGCATCAGCCCGTGGAACTTCCCGCTGGCGATTTTCGCCGGCCAGGTGGTGGCGGCCCTGGTGGCGGGCAACACCGTGGCGGCCAAGCCCGCCGAGCAAACCCCGGCCGTGGCCCTGCGCATGGTGATGCTGCTGCGCGAGGCCGGCGTGCCCGAAGACGCGCTGCAACTGCTGCACGGCGCTGGTGAAACCGTGGGCGCCGGTCTGGTGGCCCACCCGGCGACCGCCGGCGTGTGCTTCACGGGGTCCACGCAAGTGGCCCGCATCATCAACCGCACCCTGGCCGCCAAGGACAGCGCCATCGTCCCGCTGATCGCCGAAACCGGCGGCCTGAACGCGATGGTCGTCGACTCCACCGCGCTGCCCGAGCAGGTGGTGGATGCGGTGGTGCAAAGCGCCTTCCGCTCGGCCGGCCAGCGCTGCTCTGCACTGCGCTTGCTGTGCGTGCATGAGTCGATTGCCGACGGCGTGATCGAGATGATCCACGGCGCGATGATCGAGCTGCAGGTGGGCGACCCGTCAGACCTGGCCACCGACGTTGGCCCGGTGATCGACGATGAGGCCTTCGACGGCATCCGCGGGCATGTCCAGCGCCTCAAGCGCGAAGCCCGGCTGCTGGGCGAAACCCCGGTGGCTTCCAGCTTCCCGCGGCTGGTGGCGCCGGTGGCGGTCGAGCTCAAGGCCATTGCCGACCTGAAGCAGGAAATCTTCGGCCCGGTGCTGCACGTGGTGCGCTGGGGTGGTGATGTGGACGAGGTGGTGCGCCAGATCAACGCCCTGGGGTACGGCCTGACCTTCGGCATCCAGACCCGCATCGACAGCCGGGCCCAGCGCCTGGCGCGCCTGGCCCACATCGGCAACGTCTACGTGAACCGCAACATGATCGGCGCGGTGGTGGGTGTGCAGCCGTTCGGCGGCGAGGGCCTGTCAGGCACCGGCCCGAAGGCGGGCGGCCCGCACTACCTGTACCGCTTCTGCGCCGAGCAGACCGTGACCATCAACACCGCGGCGGCTGGTGGCAATGCCGCGCTGCTGGCGGGCATGCACTGAGCGTTCAGGGCTGAAAAGCCGACGAGCTGAAAAACCAAAGGGGCTCGCAGCGATGGCTGCGAGCCCCTTTTCATTAGGCTGCCAGCGCCGTCAAGCGGGCCGGCAGATCAGAACACCCGCTTCAGAACGGGATGTCGTCATCCATGTCGTCGAAGCCGGTCGACGACTTCGGTGCCGGACGCGGTGCCGGGGCCGGCGCACGCGGGGCTGCAGCCGGGCGAGCCGGTGGGCGGCTGTAGCCACCACCGCCGCCACCGCCGCCACCACCACCACCGCCCATGCTGGCGCGATCGTCGTCCATGCCGCCACCCATGCCGCCGCCGCCCATGCCACCACCGTCGCCGCCATCGCGGCCGCCCAGCAGTTGCATGCTGTCAGCCACGATTTCGGTGGTGTAGCGGTCCTGGCCTTCCTTGTCCTGCCACTTGCGGGTCTTCAGGCGGCCTTCGATGTAGACCGGGCGGCCCTTTTTCAGGTACTCACCGGCCACTTCGGCCTGGCGGTCATACAGCACCACCGAGTGCCACTCGGTTTCTTCCTGGCGCTCGCCGCTGTCGCGGTTCTTCCAGTTCCGGGTGGTGGCAATGCGCAGGTTGCACACCGCAGCGCCGCTGGGCGTGTAGCGCACTTCGGGGTCACGGCCCAGGTTGCCGATGAGGATGACTTTGTTGATCGAGGCCATGGGCGCTCCTGCGCAAGAAACTGTTCGGAAGGACCTTCCATTGTGCCGCATCGCGCCTGCCGACAGGGGGCGGGCTTAGACTGAGGACCATGCCCGGGAGCCACTCATGCGCTTGTTGAAACCACTGCGATCCATCCGCGGCGTGGCCGCGTCAGGTCTGTTCACGCTGCTGGCGGCCTGCAGCACCGGCGATGCGGTGCCCCTGGCTCCGGCGGCACCCGCCGCGGTGGCTTCTGTGGCGCCAGTTTCATCCGTGGCCGCGGGGCCTGATGCCCTCTGGCAGCAGGTGCAGGCCGAGGTGGGTAAAGCCCGGTGCGAGCAGGACGCGCAGTGCCGCAGCATCGGCGCGGGGCACAAGGCCTGCGGCGGCCCGGCGTTCTATCTGGCCTGGTCGATGCTGGACAGCCGGCCGGATGCGCTGCAGCAGAAGGTGGACGCCCATGCCCGTGCGCAGGCGGACGCGCAGGCCCGCGCCGGCATGGTGTCCAACTGCATGGCCGAGGCGGATCCGGGTGCGCGTTGCGACGCCGCCGCAGGGCGCTGCGTGTTGAACGCCCGCCGCAGCGGCGTGCCTTTGACAGGCACCACCGCCCGCTGATCGCGCGGGGTATCGGCCGGCCGGGGTGGTCGACAGGTACCATTCGCCCCCAATGCCCACTGTTCCCGAATCCGTCGACACCTTCGCCATCCTGCATGAGGTGTTTGGCTACACCGCCTTCCGCGGCCACCAGGCTGCCATCGTCGAGCATGTCACGCAGGGCGGTGATGCGCTGGTGCTGATGCCCACCGGCGGCGGCAAGAGCCTGTGCTACCAGGTGCCCGCCATTGCCCGCCACCGCGCTGGTCAGGGCGTGACCGTGGTGGTGAGCCCGCTGATCGCGCTGATGCACGACCAGGTGGGCGCGCTGGACGAAGCCGGTGTGCCGGCCGCTTTCCTGAATTCCACCCTCGACATCGCCGGCGTGCAGGCGGTCGAGCGCGATCTGCTGGCGGGCCGCTTGGTGCTGCTGTATGCGGCGCCCGAGCGCATCACCCACCCGCGCTTTCTGGCGATGCTCGATTCGCTGCATGAGCGCGGCAAGCTCAGCCTCATCGCGATCGACGAGGCGCATTGCGTCAGCCAGTGGGGCCATGATTTCCGCGAGGAATACCTGCAGCTCGACATGCTGGCCGAGCGCTATGCCGGCGTGCCGCGCATCGCGCTCACGGCCACGGCCGACGACCACACCCGCGCCGACATCGTCCACCGCCTGTCGCTGGAAGGTGCACAGCCCTTCATCAGCAGTTTCGACCGGCCGAACATCCGCTATTCGATCGTCGAGAAGGACAACGCCCGCACCCAGCTGCTGCGTTTCATCCGCGACGAACACGACGGCGATGCCGGCATCGTCTACTGCCAGAGCCGCAAGAAGGTGGAAGACACGGCCGACTGGCTGCGGGCCGAGGGCTTCTCCGCGCTGCCGTACCACGCAGGCCTGGACGCCGACGTTCGCCGCCTGCATCAAGACCGCTTCCTGCGCGAAGAGGGCATCGTGATGGTGGCCACCGTGGCGTTCGGCATGGGCATCGACAAGCCCGACGTGCGTTTCGTGGCCCACCTGGACCTGCCCAAGAACATCGAAGGCTATTACCAGGAAACCGGCCGTGGCGGCCGTGACGGCGAGCCCGCCGACGCCTGGATGACCTACGGCCTGGCCGACGTGGTCAACCAGCGGCGAATGATCGACGAAAGCACCGCCGGCGATGATTTCAAGCGCCTGCAGCGGGCCAAGCTCGATGCGCTGCTGGCCATGGCCGAGAGCCTGGATTGCCGCCGCGTGCGCCTGCTCAGCTACTTCGGCGAAGACAGCCAGCCTTGCGGCAACTGCGACAACTGCCTGCACCCGCCGGCGCGCTGGGATGCCACCGAAGCGGCCCGCATGGCACTGTCGTGCATCTACCGCTGCCACCAGCACTCGGGTTTCGGCTTTGGCGCTGGCCACCTGATCGACGTGCTGCGCGGCGTGTCCACCGACAAGACCCGCCAGCGCGGGCATGAAGGTCTGTCCACCTTCGGCATCGGCAAGCAACTGGGTGAGCCGCAGTGGCGCGGCGTGATCCGCCAGCTGATTGCGCTGGGGCATGTGGTGAGCGAAGGCGAATACAACACGCTGGCGCTGGCCGACAGCGCGCGCGCCGTGCTCAAGGGCGAGGTGGTGATCGAGCTGCGTGAACCTCGCGAGCCGACCCCCCGCGGCCGTGGCCGCACCAAGACCAGCAGTGGCACCGGCAGTGCCAGCCGCGTGCCCGGCATCGTGGCCACGCTCGATGTGGACGGCCAGGCGCGCTTCGCGGCGCTCAAGAGCTGGCGCGCCGAGGTGGCCAAGGAGCACAACCTGCCGGCCTACATCGTCTTCAATGACGCCACGCTGGCGCAGATGGCCGCCGAGGCGCCGTCGTCACTCGATGAGCTGGCCGGCATCAGCGGCGTGGGCACCAAGAAGCTCGACGCCTACGGGCGCGACATCCTGCGGGTGCTGGACAACGTGGGCTTCTGAGCCGGGGCCTGAGCCTGCGTTACTCCGGCGATCTAGTGATCAAGCGCTCAGACTGTCGCTGCGCAAGGCGGCCATCAGCGCGTCGTTGTGGATGACGGCATGGCGCTGGTCGGGTGTGTCAAGCACGCCTTCGCGCTTGAGCTGAGACACCAGCCGGCTGGCGGTTTCGATGGTCATGTCCAGCATCGCGCTCATTTCCTGGCGGCTGGGCAGCCACACGCGGTCGCCTTCAGCGTATTCGGTGAGCTTCAGCAGCAGCCGCAACATCCGGTGGCGGGCCGCACCGGCGCACAGCTCGGTCATCCATTCGTCGGCGTCGTCGAGCGCGCTTTGCCAGCGCTTCATCAGGTTCAGCGGCAATTCGGGTTGCTGGCGCGCCAGCTCTTCGATCAGGCTGCGCGGCAGGCGGCACACCTCGACATCGGTGCAGGCCACCGCGTCGGCGGCGTAGGTCTGGCCCAGCATGGCTTCCATGCCGACCAGGTCGCTGGCGCCCGCCAGACGCAGGATGCGGCGCTCACCGCGCTCGCTGGTGCGTTCCAGCCGAACGATGCCCGACCGAAGGGTAAATGCCGCCAGCCCCGGGGCCTGTGCGCTGTAGAGCGACTGGCCGGGGCTGAGTTTGATGCTGGAGATGTGGGTGTGGACCCGGTCCAGATCGGCCAGATCCACGACACCGAGCAGGGCGAACTTCCGGACCCCGCATTCCGCGCAGATGCGGGTTTGGGGGTTGAAGAGCGCGGGCTCGGCGTGCAGGGGGATGACTTGGGCGGGAGGCATACGTCAGGGAGTATGCACGGCCGCGGCAGCTGAGGACGAGACTTCCTCGCTGCAAACAGGGTGGCCCGCGCCAGGCGGGCACACCGGATTCAACGCTTCTGGTCGGCCTTCATCAGGCGGGCCAGGGTGCGGCGGTCGCAGCCGACCATGGCCGACCAGAACGGTTCAAACTTCTGGCCCTTGTCCGAAAAAGGTTCGCTGCGGAAGCGTTCCTGGCGGGTGGAGGGCTGGTTGGCGAGCGATGACTTTTGCATGTTCGTATCCATTCAACGACCGGCCCCGTCTTGTTGATGGCGGGCTGCCGTACGATCACAACGCAGCCTCTGGCCGGCTGGATGACAGCGGATGCAAAAAAATATGAAAAAAACCGGAACTCTGTGAAGCGCCGGCCGAACCGGGGTTGAAGGCATCCGTGAATGTGAGCGCATGCTCTGTCTGCGTGGCTTATGAAATATGGGGTTTCCTGGTTTCGATGGATCCTGCTCGGCCCGCGCTGACCACCTTCGGCGACGGGCATACTTCACCGCATGAACGTGTTGACCCCGGCGCAGGCTGCGCAATTGATCCAGAACGGCCAGACCGTGGCCTGTGCCGGCTTCGTTGGCGTGGGCCATGCCGAGGCCGTCACCCGGGCGCTGGAAACCCGTTTTCTGGCCACCGGCTTCCCTCAAGACCTGACCCTGTATTACGGCGCCGGGCAGGGCGACCGGGCAAACCGGGGCGTCAATCACTTCGGCCATGCGGGCATGGTGAAACGCATCATTGGCGGCCACTGGATCTCGGCGCCCAAGCTTGGTGCGCTGGTGAATGCCGACGCCGTGGAAGCCTGGAACCTGCCGCAAGGTGTGATCTGCCAGCTCTTCCGCGCCACGGCTGGTGGCAAGCCTGGCGTGCTGACGCCAGTGGGCCTGCACACCTTCGTCGACCCGCGCAGGGACGGCGGGCGGCTGACGCCGCGCACGGCAACGTCGGCGCTGGAGCCGCGCGTCACGCTGATGCCCATCAACGGCCAGGAGATGCTGTTCTACCCGGCCTTGCCGGTGGACGTGGCGCTGATCCGCGGTGGCACCTGCGATGAAAACGGCAACCTGTGCACCGACGGTGAGCCGTTTCACCAAGATTTGCTGACGCTGGCCCAGGCGGCCCACAACAGCGGCGGCATCGTCATCGCCCAGGTGCGTCGGGTGGTGCCCGCCGGCACGCTCGACCCCAACGCCGTGAAAGTGCCCGGCATCCTGATCGACCACCTGGTGATCGCCGACGACCCGGACGACCACTGGATGACCTACGGTGAGCGCCACAACCCGGCCTACTGGCAGCGGCCGGTGGACGCGCCGATGCCCGCGCAAGACCGTGCGCAAGACCCCGCCGGGGCCACGCTGCTGCCGCTGGACGTGCGCAAGGTCATTCAGCGCCGCGCCTTGCTGGAGTTGCAGCGGCTGGACGCGCCGGTGGTCAACCTGGGCGTGGGCATGCCGGCTGGCCTCGGCGCCATCGCTCGCGAAGAAGGCCATACCGGCTTCACCCTGACCGTGGAGGCCGGCCCGGTGGGCGGCACCCCGGCAGACAAGCTCAGCTTCGGCGCCAGCGCCTACCCGGAAGCCATCATCGACCAGGCCGCGATGTTCGACTTCTACGACGGCGGCGGGCTGGACATCGCCTTCCTCGGCATGGCCGAGTTCGACGCGCTCGGCAACGTGAACGTCAGCCGATTCGGCGACCGCGTGGCCGGGGTCGGGGGCTTCATCAACATCACCCAGAGCACCCGGCGGCTGGTGTTCATGGGCACGCTGACGGCGGGCGGGCTGCAGGTCGAGATCGGCGACGGCCGGCTCCGCATCGTGCGCGAAGGCCAGACGACCAAGCTGGTGCCCGCGCTGCAGCACCTCAGCTTCAACGGCCCGTACGTGGCCAGCCTGGGCCGCAGCGTGATGGTGATCACCGAGCGCGCCGTGTTCGAGCTGCTCGACGGCCGGCTGACGCTGACCGAAGTGGCGCCGGGCATCAACGTGCAGCGCGATGTGCTGGCTGTGTGTGGCGCGCCGGTGGCGGTGGCTGAGCCCCTGCGGTTGATGGATGAGCGGCTGTTCCGCGAACAGCGCCTGCGCGACGCGGGCTGAGCCGCCACATTGAGCCGAGCTGAGGTGCCACGCCAGGTTGGCACCGAGCTTGCATACAAGCCTTGCGTACAGGTTTTGCACACAGCCAATCGGCCCATGTGCACCAGCGTGAGGACACCATGGCACCAGAGCCGGGCGACGTGCCCCGCCCCGAATTCATCGCCGACAGCATCGTCGACGCCATCCTGGCCGGGCGCCTGTCGCCGGGCGATCGCCTGGGCGAGCAGGCCCTGGCCGATGTGTATGGCGTCAGCCGCACGCTGATTCGCGAGGCGCTCGGCCGCCTGGCGGCGCGCGGCATGGTCGAGGTGTCGGCCCGCCGTGGCTGGTTCGTGGTGCAGCCGTCGCCGGTGGAAGCGCGTGAGGCCTTCGAGGCGCGCCTGGCCATCGAGACCGGGCTGCTGCAAAGCCGCCGTGGTGCACTCACCGCAGCGGATGTGGAACGCCTGCGCAGCCATGTGGCGGACGAGCAGGCCGCCATCGCCGAGGGGGATGCTGGCCGCCGCAGCTGGCTGCTGGGCGACTTCCATGTGTGCCTGGCCGAGACCCTGGGCAATGCGCTGCTGGCCGAGATCCTGAAAGACCTCACGGCGCGCACCACGCTGATCGCCACGCTGTACCAATCCACCCACGCCGCGTCGCAGTCGTGCAGCGAGCACGCCGCCATCGTTGACGCACTGGCCGCAGGTGATTTGCCACTGGCCGCGCAGCGCCTGCGTGAGCACATCGGCGAGGTGGCCGATCACCTGGGTGCCCCGCGCCACCACGATGCCTCGCTGCGCCAGGCCCTGGCGCCGGTCCCGGAGGCCCAGGCACCACGCCGCCGGCTGTTCACCGATCTCTTGTCCCCCGCTTCTGCTGTTCCACCCGTCCCCCACCCTGAGGAGCTTTTGCCATGATCCGTTTCTCCGCCCGTGGCCGTCTGGCTGCCCTGTCGCTGCTGGCCGTGTGCAGCGTGTTCCCCCTGAGCGCCGCCGCGCAGTCCGCGCTGGACGAGGTGCTGGCTCGCAAGGAAATCCGCATCGCCATCCCGACGGACTTTCCGCCCTACGGCTATGTGGGCACCGACATGAAGCCGCAGGGCCTGGACATTGACATGGCGGGCTACATCGCCGGCAAGCTGGGCGTGAAGCTGGAGCTGGTGCCGGTGACCAGCGCCAACCGCATCCCCTACCTGCAGACGAAGAAGGCCGATCTGGTGATCTCGACGCTGGGCAAGAACCCGGAGCGCGAGAAGGTGATCGACTTCACCGCGGCGTACTCGCCGTTTTTCCAGGCGGTGTTCGCCACCAAGTCGCTGCCGGTGAAGGGTGCGGCTGATCTGGCGGGCAAGTCGGTGGGCGTGACGCGCGGCGCCATCGAAGACATGGAGCTGTCGAAGATCGCCCCGGCCACGGCCGACATCAAGCGCTTCGAAGACAACAACGCCACCGTGTCGGCGTTTGTCTCGGGCCAGGTGCAGGTGATTGCCACCGGCGCCTCGGTGGCCGGCAACATGATCGCCCGCAACCCGCAGCTGGGCACAGAGTTCAAGTTCGTGCTGAAGGAATCGCCCAACCACATCGGCGTGGCCAAGGGCGAGGACAAGCTGCGCGAGAAGGTGAACGAGATCATCGCCGGCGCCAAGGCCAGCGGTGACCTCGACAAGATGGCCACCCGCTGGCTGGGCCGCCCGGCCGGCAATCTGCCGAACTGAGGCACCCGCCGTGATCACGCTTGATTTCGCGGCGGTGCTGGTGGAGTGGCGCGCCCTGCTGCAGGGCGTTGCCATGACGCTGGGGCTGACGGCGGTGGCCACCTTGCTGGGGCTGGCGCTGGGCGTGGCCTGCGCCTGGTCGCGGCTGCAAGGGCCGGCTGCCTTGCGCTGGCTGGCGGCGACGTACGTGGAGCTCATCCGCAACACGCCGTTCATCGTCCAGCTGTTCTTCATCTTCTTCGGGTTACCCGGCCTGGGCGTTCGGCTCAGCCCCGAGCAAGCGTCGGTGCTGGCCATGGTGATCAACCTTGGTGCCTATGCCGCGGAAATCATGCGCTCGGGCATCGAGGCCACGCCGCGCGGGCAGCTGGAGGCCGCGCGCAGCCTGGCGCTGAGCGAATGGCAGGTCTTCACCCGCGTGGTGCTGCCGCCCTCCATCGGCCGCGTGTGGCCGGCGCTGGTGAGCCAGATCATCATCGTGATGCTGGGCTCGGCGGTGTGCGGCCAGATCGCCACCGCAGAGCTGAGCTACCAGGCCAACCTGATCCACAGCCGCAACTTCCGGGCGTTCGAAGCCACCATCGTGGCCACCGGCCTGTACCTGGCGCTGGCCGTGCTGCTGCGGCAGGTGCTGAACTGGCTCGGTCCGCTGTTGATCTTCGGGCGGGTTGCGCCCACTCACGGAGGCCACTGACATGGTTGACTTCACCTGGTGGGACATCCTGCGCAACCTGCTGCTGGCGGCGCGCTGGACGGTGGCGCTGTCGCTCATCGCCCTGGTGGGCGGCGGCTTGCTGGGAGCGGCGCTGTTGCTTGCTCGCCTGGCACGCTGGCCGGGCGCGGCCACGGCCGTGTCGGCCTATGTGCAGCTGTTCCAGGGCACGCCGCTGCTGATGCAGTTGTTCCTTGCGTACTTCGGCTTTGCGCTGCTGGGCCTGAATGTGTCGGCCTGGGTGGCGGCCGGCCTGGCGCTGACGCTATACAGCAGCGCCTACCTGACCGAAATCTGGCGTGGCTGCGTGCAGGCCATTCCGCGTGGCCAGTGGGAAGCGGCAGACAGCCTGGCGCTGTCCTTCGGCGAAAAGATGCGCCACGTCATCGGCCCGCAGGCCTTGCGGCTGGCGATTGCGCCCACCGTGGGTTTTGCGGTGCAGGCGGTGAAGGGCACGGCGCTGGCGTCGGTCATCGGCTTTGTCGAGTTGACCAAGGCCGGCGGGATGATCACCAACGCCACCTTCCGCCCCTTCACCGTGTATGCCTTCGTGGCGCTGCTGTATTTCGCGCTGTGTTTCCCCCTGTCGGCCTGGAGCCGATCACTTGAAAGAAAGTTGCGCCGTGCACACTGAACTTCAAACTGAATTCGCCCACACGACTGCCCCGGCTGCGCCGGCCCCGGACGCCGTGGTGCAGATCACCGGTCTGCGCAAACGCTACGGCAGCAACGAGGTGCTCAAGGGCATCGACCTGCAGGTGCGCCGCGGCGAGGTGGTGGTGATCATCGGCAAGAGCGGCTCGGGCAAAAGCACCTTGCTGCGCTGCGTGAATGGCCTGGAGGAGTTCCAGGAAGGCCAGCTGCAGGTGGATGGCCAGGCGCTGCGCCACGGCCATGCCCAGGCCATGCGCGAGCTGCGCCAGCACGTGGGCATGATCTTCCAGAACTTCAACCTGTTCCCGCACCTCTCGGTGGGCCGCAACGTGATGCTGGCGCCCTCGCTGGTGCAGAAGCGCGATGCCGCCACCACCCAGGCCCAGGCCAAGGTGCTGCTGGAACGCGTGGGCCTGGCCGACAAGTTCGACGCCTGGCCTGACCAGCTCTCGGGCGGGCAGCAGCAGCGCGTGGCGATTGCCCGGGCGCTGGCCATGCAGCCGGCCGTGCTGCTGTGCGACGAGATCACCTCCGCACTCGACCCCGAGCTGGTGGGCGAGGTGCTGAAAGTGGTGGAGGGCCTGGCCGACGAAGGCATGACGCTGATGATGGTCACCCATGAAATGAGCTTCGCGCGCAAGGTGGCCGACCGGGTCGTCTTCATGCATGCCGGGCGCATCCATGAGGTAGGCCCGCCGGAGCAGATTTTTGGCGCGCCGGCCACGCCCGAGTTGCAGCAATTCATCACGGCGCTGCATTGACGCACCGGTGCTGTGGCAAGGCCGGGTGAGCAGGGGAAACCCACCCCCGGTATCATGGCCGGTTGCCCTCGCCGCGCCTTTGCGGCCACTTGCCTGCCATGTCCACCACGCCTCCGTTCCCGCCCGCCATGCCTGCTCTGGCCCACGCCACCACGATTTCCGTGCGTGGCGCCCGTACCCACAACCTGAAAAACATCGACCTGGACTTGCCCAAGCACGCGCTGGTGGTGATCACGGGCTTGTCCGGTTCGGGTAAATCGAGCCTGGCGTTCGACACGCTGTACGCCGAGGGCCAGCGCCGCTACGTGGAGAGCCTGTCGGCCTACGCGCGGCAGTTCCTGCAGCTGATGGACAAGCCGGACGTCGACGTCATCGAGGGTCTGTCGCCCGCGATTTCCATCGAGCAGAAGGCCACCAGCCACAACCCGCGCTCCACCGTGGGCACGGTCACCGAGATCCACGACTACCTGCGCCTGCTGTACGCCCGCGCCGGCACGCCGTTCTGCCCCGACCACGGCCTGGCGCTGCAGGCCCAGAGCGTCAGCCAGATGGTGGATGCGGTGCTGGCGCTGCCCGAGGGCACCAAGCTGATGGTGCTGGCCCCGGTGGTGCGTGACCGCAAGGGTGAGTTCGTCGAGCTTTTCCAGGACATGCAGGCACAGGGCTACGTGCGTTTCCGGGTCGATGGGCAGATCCTGGATGCGGCCGATGTGCCGGCACTGAAGAAGGCGGAGAAGCACGACATCGACGTGGTGGTCGACCGGCTCAAGACCGCCGAGGGCATGAAGCAGCGCCTGGCCGAAAGCTTCGAGGCCGCGCTGCGCATCGCCGATGGCCGGGCCATCGGCTACGAGATGGACGGCGGGCGCGAGCACCTGTTCTCGGCGAAGTATGGCTGCCCGGTGTGCAGCTATTCGCTGTCGGAGCTGGAGCCGCGCCTGTTCTCGTTCAACTCGCCGGTGGGCGCCTGCCCGCACTGCGACGGTCTGGGCATGCAGACGGTGTTCGACCCCGAGCGCGTGGTGGCGTTTCCGTCGCTGTCGCTGGGCTCCGGCGCCATCAAGGGCTGGGACCGCCGCAACGGCTACACCTTCTCGATGCTGGAGAGCGTCGGTCGGCATCTGAATGTCGACATCGACCTGCCGTTTGAAGAGCTGCCCGAGCGCGCCCGCCAGGTCGTGCTGTATGGCTCCGGCGAGGAAGAGATCGAGTTCACCTACGAAGCCGAAGGCAAGAACGGCAAGACGCGCAGCGTGAAGCGCGCGCATCCGTTCGAGGGCGTGATTCCCAACTTCGAGCGCCGCTACAAGGAAACCGATTCGGTGGCCGTGCGCGAAGACCTGGCCCGCTATCAAAGCGCCAAGCCCTGCGGCCACTGCGGTGGTTCCCGCCTGCGCAAGGAAGCCCGCAATGTGTTCATTCCGGGCAGCGACGCTGACCGCGGCAAGCCCATCTTCGAGGTGGAGCACCTGACGCTGGCCGGTGCACTCGACTGGTTCAGCAACCTGCAGCTCACGGGCGCCAAGGCCGAGATCGCCGACAAGGTCGTGCGCGAGATCCGCTCACGCCTGCGTTTCCTGAACGACGTGGGCCTGAACTACCTGAGCCTGGACCGCAGCGCTGACACGCTCAGCGGCGGCGAGGCCCAGCGCATCCGGCTGGCCAGCCAGATCGGCTCCGGCCTGACGGGCGTGATGTACGTGCTCGACGAGCCCAGCATCGGTCTGCACCAGCGCGACAACGAGCGCCTGATCGGCACCTTGCAGCACCTGCGCAACCTCGGCAATTCGGTGCTGGTGGTGGAGCACGACGAAGACATGATCCGCGCCGCTGACTGGTGCGTGGACATGGGCCCGGGCGCCGGCAAGCACGGTGGCAGGGTGATGGCCAGCGGCACGCCGGCTGAAGTGGCGGCCAACCCCGATTCGCTGACGGGCCAGTACCTGGGCCGGGTGTTGCGCATCGCGGTGCCGGAGCGCCGCCACACGCTGGCCGACATGGCGGATCCGCGCACGCTGAAGATCGTCAATGCCCGTGGCCACAACCTGAAGAACGTGACGGTCGAGATCCCGGTCGGCCTGCTGACCTGCGTGACCGGTGTGTCGGGTTCCGGCAAGAGCACGCTGGTGAACGACACGCTCTACACGGCCGTGGCGCGCAAGCTTTACAACAGCCATGCCGAGCCCGAGGCGCATGACAGCATCGAGGGTCTGGAGGCCTTCGACAAGGTCATCAACGTTGACCAGAGCCCGATCGGCCGCACGCCGCGCTCGAACCCCGCCACCTACACCGGCCTGTTCACGCCCATCCGCGAGCTCTTCGCCGAAGTGCCGGCCGCGCGCGAGCGTGGTTACGGCGCCGGGCGCTTCAGCTTCAACGTGGCCGGTGGCCGCTGCGAGGCCTGCCAGGGCGACGGCGTCATCAAGGTGGAAATGCATTTCCTGCCGGACGTGTACGTGCCGTGCGACGTCTGCCAGGGCAAGCGCTACAACCGCGAGACGCTGGAGATCCTCTACAAGGGCAAGAACATCGCCCAGGTGCTGGAGCTGACGGTGGAAGACGCCCACGGCTACTTCAACGCCGTGCCGAGCATCGCGCGCAAGCTGCAGACGCTGCTCGATGTGGGCCTCGGCTACATCACGCTGGGCCAGAGCGCGACCACGCTGTCGGGCGGTGAGGCGCAGCGCGTGAAGCTGGCGCTGGAGTTGTCCAAGCGCGATACCGGCCGCACGCTGTACATCCTCGACGAGCCGACCACCGGCTTGCACTTCGCCGACATCCAGCTGCTGCTCAAGGTGCTGCACCAGCTGCGTGACGCCGGCAATACCGTGGTCATCATCGAGCACAACCTGGACGTCATCAAGACGGCGGACTGGCTGATCGACATGGGCCCGGAAGGCGGCTCCGGCGGCGGCACCGTGCTGTCGGAGGGTGCGCCCGAAGTGATTGCGGCCTGCGCCGCCAGCCACACCGGCCGCTTCCTCAAGACCTTGCTGGCTGAAGGCTGAAACGGCGCGCAGCGGCTTGCAGTCGATTGCAAGTGCTAAGTGTGCGGAGTTGTGTGAAAGCGATTGTCCGGCGAGGAAAGTGACACGAGAATGTTGCTTTCGCCATCACGTGCGGCCACATGACGCGCCGCCTGAACGATGCACCCTTCGACCGAACCGGCTGTGATGGACGCCCCGCTGCGGCTGGAGGTGTTGCAGTCGGTGGACCTCATCGATCGACCGACCGACCGGGCGCTGCAAGACCTGGTCGAGCTCGTCGCCGAGCTCACCGGCAGCGCGGTGGTGGTGTTGAGCCTGGTTGGTTCGCAGCAGGTGCATCACCTGGCGCGGGTGGGCTGGCTGCCGGAGCAGACGCCTTATGCCCAGGCCTATTGCAGCCTGGCCATCGAGTGCGGTGACTGGGTCGAGGTGGCCGATGTCCGCGTGGACCCGCGGTTTGCGCAGGTCACGCCAGCGGAAGGCGGCCCGTCGTGGCGCCACTATGCAGCCCAGGTGCTGATGCTCGACGGCGTGGCCGTGGGCACCCTGTGCGTGATGGACGAAGGCACGACGCTGTTGTCGAGCGCGGCGCGCGCACAGCTGCAACGCTGCGCGAAGATCGCCTGCTCTGCATTGGCGCAGCGCCGTCAGCTGTACCAGTTGCAGCTGCAGGCAGGCCGCCTGCACGACCTGGCGCGCGCGTCCGGCGACTGGATGTGGGAGCTGGATGAGCAGTTGCGCTGCAACTGGATTTCCGGTGACTTTGAAGCCGCCACCGGCTGCGGCACGGCCACGGCCCTGAACCGCCAGATGGACGATGAGCCCTTGGTGGACGCGCTCGGACAGCCCGTGGTGCCTGCCCGGGGTTTGCGCGAGCTGCTGAGCCAGCGCCTGGCTTTTTCCCGGGTGCTGACACGCTTCGATGCCGGCGCATCCGAGGTGCGATATTTGTCGCGCAGCGCGGTGCCGGTTTTTGATGCCGATGGCCTGTTCCGTGGTTATCGCGGCACCACGCGCAACGTCACGGCCGGCATCGTGCTGGAGCAGCAGATGCAGGAACGTGCCCTGCTGCAGCGTGACAAGGAAGCCGCCGAGCGCATCAGCCAGGCGCGCAGCGCGTTCCTCTCACGGGTCAGCCATGAGCTGCGCACGCCGATGAATGCGGTGCTCGGCTTCGCGCAGCTGATGACGCAGGACACCGAGCAGCCCTTGCAAGGCCTGCAGGCCCAGCGCCTGACGAGCATCCTGCGGGCAGGTCGCTCGCTGATGGCGCAGATCGATGATCTGCTGGAGATTGCCGAGCTGCAGCGCGGCGCCCGCACCTTGCGGACCGATGCCGTGCCGCTGGCGCCGCTGGTGCGGCGTTGTTTTGCCAAATGGGCAGTCGAGGCGCAGACGGCCGAGGTGGCGCTCCAGACCGATGTGCCTGAAGGCCTGCTGGCGCTGGCCGATGTCGAGGCCGTGGCGCAGGTGCTGGATCAGCTCGTTTCCAACGCCATTCGCTACAACCGCCCGGGCGGCCGGGTGCGTGTCAGTGCCACCATCGCGCCCGCCGGGTTGATCGAGCTGACCGTGCAGGACGATGGCCCCGGCCTGGCCCCGCAAGGGCTGCAGCAGCTCTTCACGCCGTTTGCGCAGCCCGCCGGTGCGCGTGCCATGACCGGCACGGGCCTGGGCCTGGTGCTGGTGCGTGAGCTGGTGGTGCGCATGCATGGCCAGGTGACGGCGCACAGTGAACTGGGCGTGGGCACCCGCCTGACGGTGGCCTTGCCTGCCGCGCCGGGCAGCGTGGCAGGCACGCCAGCTGATCGGGCCCCGGCGTCAAGCTCGGCCCGGGTGCACCAGGTGCTGTACATCGAGGACGAGCCCCTGAACGTCGTGCTGATGCAGGAGATCTTCCGCGGCCATGCCCAGTGGCAACTGCATGTGGCCCGGGATGGTGGCGAGGGGGTCGAGATGGCAAGAACGCTGCGACCTGACCTGGCCCTGGTCGACATGAACCTGCCGGACTTCAACGGGCTGGAAGTGCTGCGGCGCCTGCGCGCAGACGAGATGACGCGGGCCATGCCCTGCATCGCCTTGTCGGCTGATGCGATGGTCGAGCAGATCGAGACGGCGCTGGCTGCCGGCTTTGATGACTACTGGACCAAGCCCATCGATCTGGCTGGCTTGATGCCCGCGCTGGCGCGTGCGGTGGCCGGGGCGGCGGGTTGAAAGGGCGCGGCTGAGAACGGCTGCTGAAAAGAAAAAAGCCGACGCGTTGGCGCCGGCTTCGGGTTGGCAAGGCCGCGTGAGCGGCCCGTGCCAGATCAGCTCAGGTGGCTGTTGATCAGCTTGGTCATCTCGAACATCGAGACTTGAGCCTTCTTGAAGATTTCCTTCAGCTTGGCGTCTGCATTGATCATGGTCTTCTGGGCCTTGTCTTGCAGCTCATGCTTCTTGATGTATTCCCAGACCTTCTTGGTCACTTCGGTACGCGGCACAGCCTTGTCACCGATGATGGCGGCCAGATGGGCGCTGGGGGTCATCGCCTTCATGAAGGCAGCGTTCGGGGTGCGCTTCTTTGCAGGAGCGGCAGCCTTCTTCGCAGGAGCAGCCTTCTTGGCAGCAGGAGCTGCGGCAGCCTTCTTGGCCGGAGCGGCCTTCTTTGCAGGAGCAGCAGCCGCCTTCACGGGCGCAGCAGCCTTCTTCGCCGGGGCGGCGGCCTTCTTGGCCGGAGCGGCCTTCTTTGCAGTTGCCATTTGGATTCTCTCCATCAAAAAAATGTTGATGTGCCGGGACTGGGCGAAAGCCGCGTGAGCCTTCGATTCTCTGCAGTGCCACAGCGCAACGAATGGTACTGCCTGTGCAGGGGGCTGAGAAGCAGGTTTCCCTCGTAAAAACTGCTTTCTCTCCTCTGAAACGCGCTTTTTTGTGGCACCGCAACGTCAAACAGCGTTCTTGTGCTGGTTTTCACTCGTGGAGGATACGGTGACGGGTATTTTTGGCGGCTTGTCGCTTCGGGGGATTGAATCGCCTTGCGCAGCCCCCAGAATGACAGTTCTGTATTCAACGCGGGAGCTTGTCTGTCATGAAGCTGATTGTCCGGTGGTTGCTCCTTGCGGGCGCCCTGTTGCTGGTGGCGCACCTGTACCCTGGCGTGGCCGTGGCCAGCTTCGGTTCGGCCCTGATTGCCGCCGCGGTGCTCGGCCTGCTCAACACGCTGGTGCGCCCGCTGCTGGTGCTGCTGACGCTGCCCGTCACGCTGCTCACGCTCGGGCTGTTCCTGTTCGTCATCAACGCGCTGATGTTCTGGTCGGCGGCCAGCGTGCTTGATGGCCTGGCCGTCACCGGCTTCGCGGCGGCGCTGATCGGCTCGCTGATCTACAGCGCCTGCGGCGTGATCATCGACGCCCTGATCGAGCGCGTGTTCCAGCGCGACTGACCCGGGCGGCGTTCAGTCCACCCGTTCGCCGCGGGCCTCGGCCATCATCTTGCGGCGCTCGGCTTCCAGCTCTCGCAGCCGTGACTGGATGACGCTGGTCTCGACGTAATCCGAGGCCGGGTCTTCGCGGGCGATCTGCTGGGCGGTGCGGAACCGTTCCACCGCACCCAGCACATCGCCACCTGCGGCGGCCGCTTCTGCGCCCGCCCGCAAGGCGCGCAGGCGCAGCCCCTGCCCATCGGCCACCTGGGACATCATCTGCCAGGCCAGTGCGTCGTTGCGATGCTCGACCACCCAGGTCTGCAGGTCTTCCAGGCTGCTGCGCAGCACCGGTGTGGCGGCCGGATCACCGGCGCGTTGCCACACCAGCGCCAGCTGCGCGCGGGCCAGCAGGGCGGGCCGGCTGCGGTCACCCCCCAGATCAGCCAGGGCAGCGACCAGCGTGCCGCGCGGCTTGCCTTGTTGCACGGGCAGCTCCAGCTTCAGCAGCATGAAGGCCCGCCGAGCCGCGGGTTCCTGCGCGAACCGCTGGGTGGCCAGCGTCAGGCCGCTCTGGATGGCCGATTCGGCCTTGTCAAAGTCACGCAGCAGCATCGAGGCCAGGCCGGCCATGTACAGCTGCGCCAGGCGCGGCAAATCGGCCACCGGTGCGCCGGGTGCCGCCTGGGCCTGCAGCCGCTGCAAGGCAGTGTCGCTGCGGTCCATCAGGGCCTTGGCGCGGGCCTGCATCAGCGCATGCCAGACCAGCGTTGGCGTGCGCGTGGCCGCGCTGCCCTGCATGCGCAGGCGGGCCTCGCTGATGCGCTCGATGGTCAGCGGGTGGCTGCGCAGATAGGGGTAGAGGTTGTTGTCATTGAGCCGCCCGTTGGCTTCGAGCTTCTCGAACATCGCGGCCATGCCACCCGGCGCAAAGCCGGCGGTGGTCATCAACTGCAGGCCGATGCGGTCAGCCTCGCGCTCCATCTCGCGGGTGAAGTTGATCTGGCCCTGGATGGCCGCCGCCTGGCTGCCCATGATGACGGCCTGCGCAGCATCGGCACTGCGGGCGCGGCTGGCCACGATCAGACCGAGGATCATCGCGGCCATCGAGGCGGTGCTCTGGCGCGCCGAGTTGGCCATGCCGCGCGCGATGTGGCGCTGCGTCACGTGGGTCAGTTCATGGGCCAGCACCGACGCCAGCTCGTCGCTGGTGGCCGTCATGCCGATAAGCCCGAGGTTGATGCCGACGTGGCCTCCGGGCAGCGCGAAGGCATTCACGCTGCGGTCTTGCACCTGGAAGGTGTCCCAGCCGTAATGGCGGTCGATGTCGGTGTCGATGTCGCCGCGTGCGCGGGCGGCGGCCAGCAAGGGTTGCCACAGCGCATCGATGTATTCGCTCAAGGTCGGGTCATCGAGGAAGTCGGGGTCGCGGCGCAGCTCGCGCATGATGCGTTCGCCCAGGCGCTTCTCGGCCAGGATGTCCATGTCGCCGGACACCGAATCCCCCAGCGCCGGCAATTGAACCTGGGCATGGGCGACGGGCGCGGGCCAGACGGCCCACAAGGCGGCAGCCAGTGTCAGGTGCGCCAATCGGGCGGTGGGCATGGGCGCCATCGGGGGCTTGGAAAACGTCAAAGCGAGCCATCCTCGAATCGGTTCGGCCCGGTCTGACCCGGGCCGGCTGCGAAAGTTCGCCCGCTATCATGGCACCGACTTGTTTCGACCGGATTGCCGCTGCATGAGCCAACCTCTCACCCACTTCGACGCCCAAGGCCAGGCCCACATGGTGGACGTGGCTGCCAAGGCGGAAACGCACCGCGTGGCGCGCGCCACCGGCACCATCCGCATGCTGCCTGCCACCTTCGCCTTGATCGCCGGCGGCCAGGCCAAGAAAGGCGATGTGATCGGCATTGCCCGCATCGCCGCCATCCAGGCCGCCAAGCGCACGGCCGACCTGATTCCCCTGTGCCACCCGCTGCCGCTGACCCGCGTGGCGGTGGAATTCACGCTTGATGAGGCTGGCAGCGCCGTGCACATCATGGTGACGGCCGAAACGCTGGGCCGCACCGGCGTTGAAATGGAAGCCCTGACCGCGGTGCAGGTCGGCCTGCTCACCGTGTATGACATGTGTAAAGCCGCGGACCGCGGCATGACCATGGGCGACATCCGCGTGGTGGAGAAGCAGGGCGGGAAGTCAGGGCACTGGGTGGCTGACTGAGCGCTCAAGCCCGCGCAAGTCCTCAGCGGGTGAAGTTGCGCCAGCTGATGTTGCCGCTGCCTTTGTCGCTGGCGGGCTCACACTGGAACGGACGCGGTTGCCGCTCCGCGTCATCGCATTCGGCCAGAAAGCTGGCAGCGGCGGCGTTGCGGAACTCGCGCAGCCGGTCGACCAGGTAGCGAGCTTCGTCGACCCGCCCGGAATCTGCCAGCGCGCGCGCCCAGGCGATCATCAAACGGGTGTCGAGCAAGGCATGCGTGGTGGTCTGGAAGGCCGCCAGCGCCTGTGCAGGCGGCTCGGTGGTGGTGGCGGCTGCGTAGTCGGCATGGTGGCCGTAAAACACGCTGCCGTGGCCTTGCTGGATGCGGGTGGCCAGGGGCAGGGCGCTGCCGCCCGGCGCGTAGATGACCACCACGCGGCTGTAGTCCCATCCTGCAAACAGGGTGCCCACCAGAATCAATCCACCGGCCACCATCGGCCAATGGCTGGCAGGGCTGTCGCTTGAGGTGGTGTCTGGTTCAGCCGGGCGCAGCGCATGCCCCCAGGCCCAGGCCGTGGGCAGCAGGAAATAGGTGTACCAGAGCGGGTACTCCAGCAGGCTGTGCACGCCGGCCAGCAGCACGATCATGAAGGCCGCGCGCTGCCCGGCCGCATTCGGGCCACTTGCCTGCATGCTGCGCACCAGCGCCTGCCACAGCGCCCACAGCATCAGCCCGGTCAGCAGCGCGGCCAGCGGCAGGCCCAGCTCCACCAGGAACTGCAGCAGCACGTTGTGGGTGTGGTCGAAGAAAGCCACCGGGCGGCCGGGGAAGGGCGTCAGGCTCCAGGCGAAGTTGAATTCGCCGAACCCCACGCCCGTCCAGGGCTGCGCCTTCACCAGCGACCACGCATTGGCCCAGATGCCGAAGCGCGATGAGGACAAGTCAGCCTCGCCGAGGCGGGCCTCGCCGCCGAAGGTGTGCTGTGTGGCATGCGCCCAGGCGGCCAGCAGCGCCCAGCCGATGACGTAGACCACCGGGGCGCTCAGCAGGGCGATGCGCACGCGGCCGCGCAGGCGCTTGTCCACCGCGCCCCAGAGGCCGAGCATCAGTACCCCCAGCACGCCGGTCCGGCTGGCCGTGAGCACCACCGCCAGCACCATCAGCGTGGCGAGGGTTGCCAGCACGGCGTCGTGCAGGCGCAGCCCGGCCGCGCGGCCGGCCTGGGCCAGCGGCACCAGCGCCATCAGCGACCACAGCAGCAGCGTGCTGAGGTGGTTGGGCTGACGCAGGTTGCCCACGGCCCGGCCGACCAGGCCGGAGCGAGCGATGAATTCGCCGTCGGGCCAGCCCGGCGCAAAGACCTGAATGACGGCGATGACGGCGCTCAGCACGCCCGCCACCAGCAAGCCGATCCACAAGGGCTCGGCGGTGTCGGAGGCGTCTGGGCGGTCGGGCCCGGCGGCGCACTGGGCATAAGCCACCAGCACCGCCGCACACGCCAGGCTGGCCAGCGCCGAGAGCGCCAGCGAGGAGGGCAGGCTGGCCGACCAGGACCACACCACGGCGGCCATCAGCAACGCCAGCATGCCCAGCAGGGCAGCCGCAGGTCGCGCGGCCCGCAATGCGTGGCCGTTGCTGGGCACCAGCCACAGCAGGGCGCCCCAGCCTGCCACCGCCAGCAACTGGTTCAGCACCGTGGATGACGGGCTGAGGTTGAAGGCCAGCAGCACCGGCAACGCCATGGCGAGCAGACCGCCCACGAAGATCGACGGTGTGGTTTCAGGCGTTGGTTGTGGCATGCAGGAGCGTCTCAAGGGGGCGCCGGCATTATCGGGCGCCCGCCACCGCGTCATTTCTCTTCGTCTTCGTGGTACTCGTCGTCGACGTTGATGGCCCAGATCGGCGCCTTGTCGCTGCGGCCTGAAACGATGGCGTCGACCGCGGCCTTGGCCGACAACATGGAGTGGTCCTGGTTGTTGTAACGGTGCATGCCGTTGCGGCCGATCAGGAACAGGTTGCTCAGGTCATCGAGCGCGGCCTGCAGCTTCGGGAACGCCGCATAGGCGCTGCCGAAGTAGCCCGGGTAGGCCTTGGGCATGCGGATGACGGTGGCGTCCAGAGCATCTTCCGGATGGGCCATGCCGATCTGCTGCATTTCCTTCAGCGCGAGGGCCTTGAGGGCCTCGTCGCTCATCGCCCACAGGTCGTCGTCGTCCTTGGCGAAGAACTCCAGCCCGACCCACACGGTGTTCGGGTCGGCCACCAGGTGCGGGCTCCAGTTGTTGAAAATCTGCAGACGACCGACCTTCACGCCCGGCTCTTGAATGTAGATCCAGTTGTCGGGCACGAGGTGGGTTCGCGGGTGGATCGACGCCTTGGTCGGGTGCAGCTTGCGGTACAGCACGCCCACGGTGATGAAGTCGCGGTACAGCAGGTTCGCGCCGATGTCCGTCACCTCGGCCGGCAGGGCCGGTTGCAGGGCCAGGGTCAGCTCTTTCACCGGCATCGTCGAGATGACGTGATCGGCTTGCAGGTGCTGCGTGCTGCCGTCAGGCCGCTGGAAGCTCACGCCGGTGATGCGGCGATCGCTGCGGTGCAGGCCGGTCACACGCGCGTCGCGGATCAGCTGGCCGCCCTCGCGCTCGTAGCGGCGGGCCACCGTTTCCCACATCTGGCCAGGGCCGAACTTCGGATACAGGAAGTGTTCGATCAGCGAGGTCTGCTCGGCGGCGGCATCGCGCTTGAAGCCCTTGCGCACGGCATGCGCAATCATCTTCGTCACCGACAGGCTCTTCACGCGCTGCGCGCCCCAGGCCGCGCTGATCTCATTGCACGGCACGCCCCAGACCTTCTCGGTGTATTCCTTGAAGAACTGCAGGTAGAGCTGCTTGCCGAAGCGGTTGATGAAGAAGTCTTCGAGCGAGGTTTCCGGCGTGATCGGCGACATGGCCGAGGCCACATAGCTGGCGCCGAACTTCACGCACTTCACCGGGCCGAGTTTGCGCGCGGTGTCGAAACCGGGCTTGAGCGGATAGTCGAAGAACTGGCCACCAAACAGGATGCGCGACAGGCGGTTGCGCACCAGCATCACGTCGGCATCGCTCTCGCTGGCCGTGATTTCACCAGCACCCAGCAGGCGGTGTGCGCCCTGGTAGCCGAGGCGGAATTCCGACTCCGTCACCCGCGGCTCAGGCAGCGCGATGGGCAGGCTGTCGCGCCACCAGTCCATCACCCAGTCCGACTTCGAGAAGAAGCGGTGGCCGCCGATGTCGATCCGGTTGCCCTTGTAGTTGACGGTTTTCGACAGGCCGCCGATGTCGGCGCTGGCCTCCAGCACGGTGATCTGGGAAACGCCAGCGCGCTGCAATTCGCGCGCTGCGGTCAGGCCGGCCGGGCCGGCGCCGATGATGATGACTTGGGTCATGGATGTGAGGGATGGCGGTGACGCTGCATGAACAGGGCCACACGACGAGCACTGAAATTGACGATGAAGCTGGTCCCGGCGGCCAGCACCTTGGCCAGCAGATACGGGGTATGAAGCGCCTCGGTGGCGCCCCACATGACCAATAGATTGACCCCGAGGCCCAGCAGACCGAGCAGCGCAAACACGCCCAGTCCAGCCAGCCAGGATGTGAAGGCACGGTGCTTGAACACCCACCGCACGCTGATGAAAAACGCGACGAAGGTGCCGAGCAGGTAGGCGGCCGTGGCGGCCCACAGGTAGTGCCAGCCGGCGCGCTCGACCAGCAGCGTCAGCGTGAGCATGTCTACCGCCAGGGCCGCGGCGCTGGCCACCAGGTAGCGCGCGGCTTCACCCAGCAGGGGCTGCAGTCGCTGGGTCGACAGGCGCTTGCCCGCAGCGGCCGATCGGCCTGCGTCGGGCGTTTCTGCTGGCAGGGAGGGGCTGAAGGCGCTCATGACTTTCCTGAAGTCCGCAGTGCGCGGCAATCAAAGATCGAGATCGGGGGCTTGCCTGGTCGGCGGAAGACCTTGGTCGCCCCGGCGCGCTCGTGGTCGAGCAGCAGCACGTCCAGGGCTTCATCAGCGCAGGCGCGGACGATGTCGTCATAGCCGGCCGAGCGGCCTTGTTCGCTCTGCCGGAGTGAGGTGTCTTGCCCGGTGCCGAGATGGTGCTGATCCAGCCAGTTCAGCCGGCGTGTCAGCTCCATGGCGGTGGGGCGGTCAAACAAGGCGCCTGCGGTTTGCGGCGACGTGGCGTAGGCCGGATGGCCGAGGAGAATCCACACCAGCGGCAGGTTGTTGTCCCAGTGCACGGTGGCGTTGGCGGGAATTTCCCGACGCAGGGCCGCCTCCCATTCGGGGTCATGGTCGAGTTTGACCTGGGCCTGGTGAAGCCAGAACCCCAGCCCGGTCGATGCCAGGGTCAGGCCCAGAACGGCGCCAGCACGCGCAGGCAGGCGGCCCTTGAATACGGTTCGCAGCAGCCACAGCAGCGCCAGCCCAAGGCCGATCATCACCGCCGGCTCGGAGGCCGACGCGGTGACAAGCGGGTGCGGGTCGTTCCACAGCAGCTTGTAGGCCACGGCGTTGAATTCAATCCGGGCCAGCCGGGTGACCACGGTGATGGCCAGAACGCCATAAGCCAGCCAGGGCGCCAGGCCCAGCGTCGGCCCGAGGCGCTTTTCAAGCCAGGTGTTCACGGCGGGCAGGTTGGCCAGTGCCAGGGCGCAAGCGGCCATGGCCAGGCAACTCCACAGGTCGGTCATCAGCGCGGCCATGGTCAGGGCCGCCACCATGCGGTCCACCGGGCGCCAGGTATGCACGTCGGCCATCGCCTTGACGATGAAGATGGGCGCCAGTACCTGTGCCAGCCACCAGCCCCGAACCAGTTGCAGCTTGACCAGCAGCACATTGTGGAAAAGCGCGCCGATGGCGAAGAAGCCCAGCAAGACCATGGTGCCTGCAATGCCGGCCCAGGCCGTGCGTTGGGCTGCAGGGTCATTACCCAGGCGTCGCGTGGCATGCAGCCACAAGGCCAGCCAGGCGGCGACCTTGGCCACCATGTCGGCGTCCCAGGGGTAGATGGTGGCGATCGAGTTCCGGGTGCGGACAATCTCCCACCAGGCGTCGTCGTAAGTGGCGAAGACGTGGGCGAACGGCCCCAGACCGAGCGCGCAGAGCGTCGCGACGGACAAGGCGCCTGCGGCCATCACGATCAGACGCCACCGGCCGGGCAGCGCAAACACGTTCAGCATCAAGCCCGCCAGGCCCATCAGCGGGTGAATGGTGCAGCTCAGCAGCGAGCCGGCCAGCGCCAGCCACGGCCTGCCGTGCAACTGCGCAGCAATCGACAGCATCACCACCGCTTCGGCCCAATGGCGGGGGGTGGTGAAGGACTCGCCGTAGGAAAGGATGCGCTGCGGGTCGTATGCGGTGGGCAGTGCCAGCACCAGCGCGAAGGCCAGCACCCAGCGTGGCTGCTGCTGGAGAGCGGCACGGCACATCACTGCCAGCGCAACCAGCCAGACCAGCTTGGCGCTGATGGTCAGAATCAGCGCTGCCGTATGAATGTCGGTGTGGCCCAGAAGCGCGTCGAACACATGCGGATAGAGCGTGAAGTTGCCCTGGCTGCCGGTGCCGAAGAAGGGGTCGTGCTGCAGGCCCGGAAAAACGCTTCTGCGCAGGGCATCGCCTGCGTAATACAACGCATCATGGCCCAGGCCCATGTAAGGGGCTCCGAGCCACCAGCTGCCTATGAGCAGGCCCGCCAGCATCCAGAGTGCCGCAGGGCTGAGCCAGCGCGCGCCGGCGCGCTGGTTGAGAGCTTGAATCAAGGTGTGGACGGATCAGGTGCCGCTGCAGGTCTTGGGCAGGTATTTCTGGGCCGCAGTGGACGAGCAGGCGAAATTGAAGGCGGTACCGGTGGCCGCCAGCGTGGGCGGCGTGAAGGTCACTGTCTTGCCAGCCACCGCTGCATTGACCGTGCCTGCTGCACCCATGGTGACCGTGATGACGCCGGTGTCAGCCGCAACCACCGCAGTGCCGTACTTGCCCGTGATCGCCAGGCTGGCGGCTGACGGGTTGGTACTGGTGCCGGGGTAGATGCCGTTGGTCTGACCGTATTCCGAGACGGTGACGCGGGTGCCATCCACCGAGGTGAAGGCTTCTGACATCTGCGAGCGGGCGATGTAGTCCTGGTAAGCCGGCAAGGCCACGGCGGCCAGGATGCCGATGATGGCCACCACGATCATCAACTCGATCAGCGTGAAACCTTGTTGCGCGGTTTTCATGGTGTGCTCCCTTGAGGTGTCTGGATGCGTCCGGGCACTACAACCGGTAACGATTGGCCGTCGGACAAAAAAAGGGCGGCGAAGCCCACAGGCTGCGCCGCCCTTCTTCAGATGCTGTGAGCTATCAGGTGCCGCTGCACGACTTCGGCAGGAACTTCTGGGCCAGGTTGCCCGAAGCGCAAGCGAAGGTCAGCGTGGTGCCCACGGCGGTCAGCACCGGCGGGGTGAAGGTGATGGTCTTGCCAGCGACAGCGGCGTTGACGGTGCCGGCTGCGCCCATCGTGACGGTGATCACGCCGGTCGAAGCAGTGACGGCAGCCGAGCTGTACTTGCCAGCAACAGCCAGGTCGGTAACCGACGGCTTGGTCGTGCCGTCAGGGTAAGCGCCGTTGGTTTGGCCGTATTCGGCGATGGCGGTCTTGGCGCCTTCGACCGAGGTGAAGGCTTCCGACACTTGCGAGCGGGCGATGTAGTCTTGGTAAGCCGGCAGGGCCACGGCAGCCAGGATGCCGATGATCGCCACGACGATCATCAGTTCGATCAGGGTGAAACCTTGTTGGACGCGCTTCATATTGGACTCCAGTAAAAATCCGGGTGGGGGGAAGAAGTGAACCTGGGGGTTCTGAATTTGATGCCTAGGTAACCAAGCGATTGCTGTGCCAGCTTTTTGGCGCCTGTTTCCTGTGACTTCTGCACTTTCCCTGACAAAAATGGGCGGGAAAGTCTGTCAATTCGTGTCAGTGGCGCGATGACCTGACAAAAATTGTCAGGTCATCCTTGAGCTATCAGGTGCCGCTGCACGACTTCGGCAGGAACTTCTGGGCCAGGTTGCCAGAAGCGCAAGCGAAGGTCAGCGTGTTGCCCACGGCGGTCAGCACCGGCGGCGTGAAAGTGATGGTCTTGCCAGCGACAGCGGCGTTGACGGTGCCGGCCGCGCCCATCGTGACGGTGATCACGCCGGTCGAGGCGGTGACGGCAGCCGAGCTGTACTTGCCAGCAACAGCCAGATCGGTGACCGACGGCTTGGTGGTTCCGCTTGGATATGCGCCATTGACCTGGCCGTATTCAGCAATCGCCGTCTTGGCACCTTCGACCGAAGTGAAGGCTTCCGACACTTGCGAGCGGGCGATGTAATCCTGGTAGGCCGGCAGGGCCACGGCAGCCAGGATGCCGATGATCGCCACGACGATCATCAGCTCGATCAGGGTGAAACCTTGTTGCACACGCTTCATGAGCAAAACTCCAGCAGTTGAATTCAGGGGCAAAACGAGCGTGGGCCCAACGACGGTCCAGATCACGCGATGTACCAATCCCATTGCGAGACTCATGCCAGGGCAATGTGTGAGGTAAATCACGCTGGCTGAGGGGTGGCGTCAGGCAAAGCTGACAAAAAACGTCACCCCGCTGGGTTCCGGGACAATTTCGGCGTCCCCGAAGTGACATTCCGCGCGCAGCAGCGCAGCCAAGTCGTGTCAGTCGATCAGGAATCGCTGCCCGGCGCGCAGGGCATGCAACACCGTGTCGGGCAGGCGCTTGGCCAGGTCCGAGCGCACGGCGGTCATGTCGCCGGGCTTCACATGCGTCAGCTGCACATGTACACCCGGCGGCAGGTGCCGCAACTCGCTGGCCAGTGTCGAGGGGCAGTGGTGCAGGCTGGCTCCCGCCAGCGCGTGTTCAGACTCGGGAAACGCCACCTCAATGGTCAGGTGGCTCAAGGGCCGGCCGCGCAGGCACTCCCAGAGCATCGGGTTCGGTCCGGTGTCGCCCGTGTACACCCACCAGCCGCGCAGGCCTTCCACGGCCGTGCCGATGGCCGGTACGCTGTGCAGGGCGGGCAGAACTTCCAGCTTGCGCTGCTGCTGGCCCAGGGTGAGCACGTCGCCCAGACGCACCGGCACCAGTTCCAGCACCGGCGCGTCCGGCTGCGGCAGCTTGGTGAAGTCGGGCCACAGCTGGTCGTTGAAGAGGTGGCGGCGCAGCACGTCGAGCGTGGCCTCCAGGGCCAGCACCCGAATCGGTGGACGACCGCGGCGGCGGCGCATCACGCTGTCGGCCAGCAGGGGAACGCCCAGCACATGGTCGAGGTGCGAATGGCTGAGCACGATGTGATCGATCTGGCTCATCTCCTCCAGCGTCAGGTCGCCCACGCCCGTGCCTGCGTCGATCAGGATGTCGTTGTCGAGCAGGAAGGCGGTGGTGCGGTTGCCCTTGGCAATGGAGCCGGAGCAGCCCAGGACGCGGACGGAGGGAGCGATCATTCGGGAGCCGGCGGAGTGTCGAGTTGAGCGGTCAGGTTGGCTGCCAGCGAGGCCAGTGGCCCGGAACTGTGGGGAGCAGCATCCAGCAACTCCCGCAGGGCCTGCAGGTGCGTCGCAGCGTCCATCGCATGTTGCTGCCGCTGCGCCTCAAGGGCAAGCGCCCAAAGTCGCAACTGTGCGTCGATTTTGAGACGATCCGCAGCCGCTGCCTTCAGCGGTGTGAAGACGGTCACGCTTTGATGACGGCCCCGCACCTGGCAGCGATCGACCTCGGCCCAGACCACGTCCGGCAGCGCTTCCGCACAGGCTTGCCGGGTATCTTCGCTCACCAGCAGGTTCACGCCGGCCTGGCGCGTCATGGCTTCGAGCCGGGCGGCGATGTTCACGGCGTCGCCCACCGCCGTGTAGCTGCGACGCAGCCGCGAGCCGAGGTCGCCCACACACACCACGCCCGTGGCCATGCCGATCCCGTAATGCACCGTCGGGAGTTTCCGGCGCACCAGCTCTTCGTTCAGGGATGCCACGGCGGTGGACAGCTCCAGCGCCGCCATCACCGCTCGCCGGGCGTGGTCGGGCTGGGCCAGCGGCGCGCCCCAGAAGGCCATCACCGCATCGCCGATGAACTTGTCGACCGTGCCTTCGTGGGCATGCACCACCTCGGTGACGCGGCTGAAATACAGGTTGAGCAGGTCGCGCAGGGCGTCGGGGCTGAGCTCTTCCGCGAGGCCGCTGAAGCCTTGCAGGTCACAGAACAGCACGGTCAGCTCCCGGTTTTCTGCCGTGATCTGCGCGCTCGCGGGCAACATCGAGACCTCGCGTGCGCGCGCCGGCGGCAGGTACTGGTTGAACAGGTGCATCAGCGATCGCCGGCTGTGCCACGCGTTCACGTAGTTCACGCCCAGCAGCACCAGCAGCAGCACCAGGCCCAGCGCCAGAGCCGCGCCCAGCGGCAACACCAGGCCACCTTTGGTGAGCGCCAGCACATTGCCGGCCACCATCGTCACGCTCAGCCCCACCATGGCACCCACGGCCCAGGGCGCAGCCAGGGTCAGCGCGGCCCAGGTGGCCAGCCCGAGGCTGAGCACCATCAGGCAAACCTCATAGCCCGCGGCCCATGCCGGCCGCACGGCCAGGGTGCCGTCCAGCAGTCCTGCCAGCACATGCGCGTGGATCTCGACACCGGGCATGGCCGGATGAACAGGCGTGGCACGCAGGTCGGACATGCCCGTGGCGGAGCTGCCGATCAGCACCAGTTTGTTGGCCAGGGCGTGCTCAGGCAGTTGTCCTGCAATCACCGCGCTGGCGCTGATGTACCGGAAACCGCCACCATCGCGACCACCATGGCCGCGGTAGGGCACATGCCAGGCCTGGTTTTCGTCCAGCGCCAAGGTGCGGGTGGCGCCGTCGGCCTGGGTCACCCGGAGGCCGGTGAGCGCCCGCGCGCCGTTTGCATCCGGCGCGGCGGTCATGAGCGCCTCGATGCGCGGGTGCCCGGTGGCCGAGCGCAGCATGGCCAGGCTGAGCGAGGGCAGCAGACGCCCATCCAGGCTGGCAACGGCAGGCACCTCGCGGATCAGGCTGTCAGCGTCCGGCACCACGTTGAAGAAGCCGGCGTCGGCAGACGCTTCGCTCAGCGGGCCGACGTTGGTGACACGGGAGGTCCATCGCGGCCCGGTGAGCGGGGGGCTGGGGGCCAGCGCCGGGGGCTGCGGGCCAATGGACCGCGCGCCGGGTTGTGCCGTCAGGTAATAGCCCATCACCACCGGACGCCCCTGAAGCGCCTGGGCCAGCAGCCGATCCTGATCGAGGCTTTGCCTCAACCGGCCTGACAGCGTCTGGTCGCCCAGGCCTTGTTGCGCCAGTGCGCTGGACAGCGTGGCCCAATGGCCGTCGTCGGGCTCCGGAAACACCACATCCAGCCCGACCACGGCTGCGCGCTGCCGGGTGGTCAGCTCGGTCACCAGCGCCGCCATGCGGCCGCGCGGCCAGGGCCAATGGCCAATGGCCTGGAGGCTGTCATCGTCGATGTCGACGATGACGATGTCCGGATGGGGTTGCCCTCGGGCGGGCAGCAGGGCCTGGGTGCGCCAGTCGGCGGTGGCCAGTTCAAGCCGGGTCAGCGGTGCGATGGGCGATACGGCGGCATGCCAGCAACCCAGCCCCGCCAGGAGGCCGGTGGCCAGCCAGGCCACCAAACGCGCAGGGCCGCGGGTGTGCACGAGCGCCCCGCGCCTGATCGAGGGCTCAGCCCTGGATGAATTGCATCTGTGTGCCGGCCAGCTCGATGATGTCGCCGTTCTTCAGAGGCAGCACGTCTTCGCCGACGGTTGCACCGTTCACGCTGGGGCGGTGGTCGCCCTCGACGTGGGACAGCACATAGCCGGTCGGGCGCTTGGCGATCGAGGCCACTTGCGTGCCGGGCTTGCCGACGGTGGTGACGACCTTGGTCAGCAGCACCTCGCGGCCGGCGGCGCCGCCGTTGAGCACCTTGATCGAAGCCGGCAGCGTGGAGACCGCAGGCTGCGGCGGCTGGTGGGCCGCGATGGTGCCCGGGCGCAGCACCATGGTCTTTTCGTAGTCGGCCACTTCCTCGGTCAGGTACTTGATGCGGTACTTGCCGATCTCGACCGTGTCGTTGTGGGCCAGCAGCTGCTTCTTGATGGCCTTGCCGTTGATGTACGTGCCGTTGGTGCTGTTCAGATCTTCAATGAAGACGTCATCACCCACGGCCAGCAGCACGGCGTGCTCGCCGCTGACGGCGAGGTTGTCGATGACGATGTCGTTGTAAGGCCGCCGCCCAAGGGTGGTCCTGTCCTTGGATATCTGGACATCCTTGATGACCACGTTGTCGAGTGAAACAACCAGCTTGCCCATTTGAAACCTCTGTTTTTCTATCTTTGGCTTGGCCGCCAATGCCTGCCTCTGTGACCGAATGTCAGTGGCCATTCATCGCTTGAAAGGCCACCAAATGCGGCTCGCAGGGGGCGTTCCTCCCTTTGCGCGTGCCAAAACCACTGCAATGTTATCGCGACCGCCCGCGGCGTTGGCGGCTTCTACAAGTGCTTGCGAAGCGCCAGACAAGGTGTCGTGCGCGCGCATCACCTGTGCAATGCCCGCGTCAGGAAGCATGTCCGAAAGCCCATCCGAGCACAGCAGCAGGCAATCGCCCACCCGCATCTCGTGGGCGTGAACCTCCAGCACCACGTCGGGCTCGACCCCCACGGCGCGGGTCACCAGATTGCGGTGCAGGGAATAGGCCGCTTCTTCAGGAGTGAGCACGCCGGCGTCGATCTGCTCCTGCAGCAGGGAGTGGTCGCGGGTGAGTTGCTCCAGACGGCCGTCGCGCCAGCGGTAGGCGCGGGAATCACCGATGTGCCCGATCCAGACCTGCTGGCCTTCGAACATGGCCAGCACGAGCGTGGTGCCCATGCCCGCATATTCGGGGTGTTGCTGCGCGGCTTCAAAAACGGCCAGGTTGGCGGATTGCGCCGCGGCAGACATGCCCTGGCGCAGTGAGACTTCGGTGTGGCCGGTGCCCTGGTCGGAGCGCCAGCGAGCCAGCTGGTCGCGCACGCCGCGCACGGTCATGTCGCTGGCGATCTCGCCGGCGTTGTAGCCGCCCATGCCGTCAGCGAGCACGCACAGGCTGAGGGCTTCATCCACCAGCACGGCGTCTTCGTTGTTGCTGCGCGCTCGCCCGGTGTCGACAGCGCTTGAATATTCGATGTCGAAGGCTGGGAGCACGGTGGAGGTAGCAGGTGACGGCTTAGGACGATCTGGCATTGTGGAGAGTTCTAGCGGGCTCATCGCGGCGGGCGGATTGGCAGGCCGGGATCAGCAGTCGTAATTCACGAGCCAGTTGCGCACCATCCACATGGCGATCATCGGGTCGTTTGGCCATGGTGCGCTGCAAAACGTCACCGAGCAATGGGGGAAGATCAGGCCGGAGCCGCCCGAGCGGGGGGGGAGGGGCGGTCGCGATGGCCGACAGCAGTTCTCCCATGGATCCATGGGGGAAGGGCAAGTCACCGGTCAGCAGCTGATGGAGCACCACACCCAGAGCATACAAATCGCAGCGGCCATCAATCGCTCCACCAGACAGTTGTTCCGGGGCCATATATGCGGGCGTGCCCACGATCAGGCCGCTGCGGCTGCGCTGGCCATCGGTCAGGTGCGCGCAGCCGAAGTCGGTGATCTTCACCGTGTCGGTCGCCTGGTTGAACATCAGGTTCGCCGGCTTCAGGTCACGGTGGACGACGCCTTGGGCGTGGGCGTGCACGAGGGCATCGGCCGCGCGGGCCATGATGGCCAGCACCAGATCGTCAGGCAGTCGCGTGGCTTTGGTGATGTGTGCGGTCAGATCGGTGCCGCTGACCCACTCCATGGCTATCCAGCCCAGCAGGGAGTCGCCCGCATCGTCGATGCCGGCGGCGTAGGTGCGAACGATGTCGGGGTGATTCAGGCGGGCAGCAGCTTCCGACTCTCGCAGGAAGCGCTCGCGTGTCAGATCACTGCCTTGAAAGCGCACGGTCTTGAGGGCAACGGGCAAGCCGGTCGCGTGGTCGCTGGCAAGGTGCAGTTCACCCATCGCGCTGGTGGCGACGGTGCGTACCAGCGCGAAGTTGCCGATCTTGCGTCCGGCCACCATGCTGAAACGTGGAGCGGGTGGTTGGGCTGCATCTGGCGCGACCCGGGCAGGCTGCCGCTTCGGCCATCGCAATGCCTGTTGCCAAAATCCGCTGCCAGTGGCGGCCATCTGCGTGGTCCCTCCCCCCGATTTGAACGGGAGAAAGGACGTTAACACAGCAAAACCGGCAGCCGGGTCACCCGAACAGGCGACCCCCCAGACACCACGGCGAGGTCAGGCCTGGGCAGAATCAGCCGATTTGGTGCGGCGGCCAGCCCACCAGCCAGCAGCCAGCACACCGGCGATTGCCACCACATACACGGCGATGTTGCTGCCAGGCCAGGCGGCAAAGGTGTCACGCAGCCATGGTTCGCTGACGATCATCTTGGCAGCGGTGAAGGCGAGCACGCCGGCGCCGATGTACATGATCGACGGGAAGCGGTCCACCAGCTTGAGCACGATCGAGCTGCCCCAGACCACGATCGGCACGCTGATCAGCAGACCGATGATGACCAGATCAAAACTGCCGTGTGCGGCGCCTGCGACGCCCAGCACGTTGTCCACGCCCATCAAGGCGTCGGCGATCACGATGGTCTTCATGGCGCCGACGAAGGTGGTGGCGCCGCCGCCTTCATGGCCCTCGCCTTCTTCAGGTACCAGCAGCTTGTAGGCGATCCAGACCAGACCCAGGCCACCGATCAGCATCAGGCCCGGAATCTTCAGCAGCCAGACGACCACGAGCGTCATCAGCGAGCGGACGACGATGGCGCCGACCGTGCCCCAGAGGATGGCCTTGCGTTGCAGGTGGGTGGGCAGGTTGCGTGCAGCCAGCGCAATGACGATGGCGTTGTCGCCGGCCAGCACCAGGTCGATCAGGATGATCGCCAGCAGGGCGGAGAACCAATCGGGGGAGAGAAATTCCATGACATGTTCCAGTTTTTGGTTTCGAGAGAATCGCTGCTCGATGCCTGGGGCTCTGTCACGAAGGAGAACATGAATGCATTGCGCACCCTGTGCCTTCGAGTTGCAGAGCCTGGCCGGCCTCGCACATCGAAGGTCTTGCTCGAACCGCGCTGATGCATGGTTCCGACGATCCGGGGCCGGTTTGCACGGGCCCGTATTGACGAATCGGCGATGACGCATTGCCGCCGGCAACACATCGGGAGCTACTCCCCTTCAGACCGGAAGTGTAGCTTCAAAACAAGAAAGCCCCGCTGGGCGGGGCTTTCAGAGCACGGGCGACCGTGATTTATCAGGCGGAAGCTGCGTGCCGACGCTTGAGCACGGTACCCAGCCCCACGACCAGACCCGCGCCCAGAACGCCAGCCAGGTTGATCAGCAGGTGCGACTGCGCGCCGAACTGGGCGTCGACCGCCGGGTCGGTCAGGACCATTTCACCGGCCAGGAAGCCCAGCAGTGCAGCGCCCAGCGTGATGATGATCGGGAAGCGTTCCATCACCTTGAGCAGCAGGGTCGAGCCGAAGATGATCAGCGGGATGCTGATGCCCAGGCCCACGACCAGCAGGACGGTGTCGCCCTTGGCGGCGGCGGCCACGGCCAGCACGTTGTCCAGGCTCATGACCAGGTCGGCGATCAGGATGGTGCGGATCGCGGACATCAGGTTGCCCTGGCCGTCAGCGCCACCCACGTCACCTTCTTCGTCGTCTTCCAGCAGCAGCGTCACGCCGATGTAGACCAGCAGCACGCCGCCGATGATCTTCAGGAAGGGCAGGGTCAGCAGCTTGACGGCCAGGATGGTCAGGCCGATCCGCATCACGATGGCAGCGGCACTGCCGTAGAAGATGGCCTTCTTCTGCTGGTGTGCAGGCAGCGAGCGCGCAGCCAGGGCGATCACCACGGCGTTGTCGCCCGACAGCAGCACGTTGGCAAGGATGATCGAGCCGAGTGCGGCCCAGAACGCAGCCGATGCAATATCCATGGCGCGGGTCTCCGAATAGGTCTTGGAAAGGAAAAGGCCTGACGCGTGAGCATCAAGCCTCGGAGTTTAGGGGAGGCGGTATCGGGTGGCGTGCGTACTACTACGCAGCCACCCGGGCAGCCTCCGGGCCGCTGTTTACAGCAGGCCCTTCAGCAGGCGACCCATTTCCGACGGGTTGCGCGTGATCGTGAAGCCGCACTCTTCCATGATGGCGAGCTTGGCATCGGCGGTGTCAGCACCACCGGAGATCAGGGCACCAGCGTGGCCCATGCGCTTGCCGGCCGGAGCCGTCACGCCAGCGATGAAGCCGACGATCGGCTTCTTCATGTTGGCCTTGCACCAGAGCGCAGCTTCAGCTTCGTCCGGGCCGCCGATTTCGCCGATCATGATGACGGCGTCGGTGTCCGGGTCGTCATTGAAGGCGCGCATCACGTCGATGTGCTTCAGGCCGTTGATCGGGTCGCCACCGATGCCGACGGCGCTGGACTGGCCAATGCCGAGTTCGGTCAGCTGGGCCACGGCTTCATACGTCAGGGTGCCCGAGCGCGAGACCACGCCGATGCGACCCTTGCGGTGGATGTGACCCGGCATGATGCCGATCTTGATTTCGTCGGGGGTGATCAGGCCAGGGCAGTTCGGGCCCAGCAGCAGCGTCTTCTTGCCGCCGGCGGCTTCCTTGGCCTTCATCTTGTTGCGCACTTCCAGCATGTCCCGGACGGGGATGCCTTCGGTGATGCAGATGGCCAGGTCCAGGTCGGCTTCAACGGCTTCCCAGATGGCGGCAGCAGCGCCGGCGGGCGGCACGTAGATCACCGACACGGTTGCGCCGGTCTGGCCGGCAGCTTCCTTGACGTTGGCGTAGATCGGAATGCCTTCGAAGTCTTCGCCGGCCTTCTTGGGGTTCACGCCAGCCACGAAGCAGTTCTTGCCATTGGCATAGGCGACGCAGCCACGGGTGTGGAACTGGCCCGTCTTGCCGGTGATGCCCTGCGTGATGACCTTGGTGTCTTTATTGATGAAGATGGACATGTGTGTGTTCCTTCGGTCCGGGCTTACTTGACAGCGGCGACGATGGCGGTCGCTGCTTCGGCCATGGTGTCTGCGGCGATGATGGGCAGGCCGGAGTCGGCCAGCATCTTCTTGCCCAGGTCTTCGTTGGTGCCCTTCATGCGGACCACCAGCGGCACGGCCAGGTTCACGGCCTTGCAGGCGGTGATCACGCCTTCAGCGATGGTGTCGCACTTCATGATGCCGCCGAAGATGTTGACCAGGATGCCCTTGACTTCCGGGTTCTTCAGCATGATCTTGAAGGCTTCGGTGACCTTCTCGGCCGTGGCGCCACCGCCGACGTCCAGGAAGTTGGCCGGCTCGCCGCCGAACAGCTTGATGGTGTCCATGGTGGCCATGGCCAGACCGGCGCCGTTCACCAGGCAGCCGATGTTGCCGTCCAGGCTGATGTAGGCCAGGTCAAACTTCGAAGCCTCGACTTCAGCCGGATCTTCTTCGTCCAGGTCGCGGTAAGCCACGATTTCCGGATGACGGAACAGGGCGTTGGCGTCGAAGTTGAACTTGGCGTCCAGCGCAATCAGGTTGCCCTTGCTGTCGCGGTTCAGCGGGTTGATTTCAACCAGCGACGCGTCCGTTTCCATGTAGCAGCGGTACAGGTTCTGGAACAGCGTGATGGCTTGAGCGGTCGACTCGGCAGGCAGGCCGATCGCGTTGGCGATCTTGGTGGCCAGCTCGGCGGTCAGGCCGACCAGCGGATCGATCACTTCGGTGATGATCTTCTCGGGGGTCGAGTGAGCGACCTCTTCGATGTCCATGCCACCTTCGCTGGAAGCGATGAAGGCGACCTTCTGGGTGCCACGGTCAGTGACCAGCGACACGTAGTATTCCTTCTGGATGTCAGCGCCTTCTTCAATATAGAGGCGACGCACCTTCTGGCCTTCCGGGCCGGTCTGGTGGGTCTTGAGCTGCATGCCCAGGATCTGTTCCGACAGCGCCTTGACGTCGTCGATCGAGCGGGCCAGCTTCACGCCGCCGCCCTTGCCGCGGCCACCGGCGTGGATCTGAGCCTTGACCACCCAGACCGGGCCACCCAGCTTCTGGGCGGCTTCCAGGGCCTCTTGCACGTTGAACGCCGGGTAGCCGCGCGGCACCGGCACGTCGAACTGGCGCAGGATTTCCTTGCCTTGGTATTCGTGGATCTTCATGGGTGGTCTTTGGAGGAGTTCAGGACGAAATGAAAGGGGCGGAATCCGCCTTCGGCGGCTCGCCCTGTGGCGCCGCCTGTGTCATCGGGGCGCGATTGTGCGCCAGTTTGCTGGTATTTACCTGACGAAACCAGCGGGGGTAGTGAAGTCGGACGACTTCACCGTCAGTCTTGAGGGCGTGGCAGCGGTCGAGCTGGAAGGGCGCGGTGTCGCCATCACCCTGGGTATTGATGACCTCACCGGCGAAAGCCTGGATGACTGCGGTGGGCAGCACATCGGCCAGTTCGGTGAGGTGGGTACAGCCGGCGGTGCCGCCCAGCTTTTCGCGAACCCCGCGCTTGAAGCCGCGCAGCAGGTTCATGCCGGCCAGTTGGCCGTAGGCGTCGCCGTGTTGTTCGCAGTGCCCGGGGTAGGGCGTCGACAAGGACTCGGCGCCGGCCTCGATGATGTTGAACTGGGTGTCCACCACCAGCCGGAGCATCAGATCGTGGATCGGCTCACCCGCTGCACGCACACCGGCGGGGCTACGGGTTTCACGTGTTTTCACGTCGCTGATGTTCACGTCCACCTCCCACAGGCCATCACCACGGGCGAAAGCATCCACGCGGATGGCTCGGCGGTGGCGGAGTTGGCGGCTGGGATCTGAGCTGGGCAGGGGCATGTGGCCAGGTGCAACGGTAGTCAGCGATTCGGCTGGAGCGCGCGAGGCGCCGGGGACTGGTTACACGCAAGAACAGCGTCGAACTTTAGCACGCGTGTTGCATTGCAGCATCATTCCTGGCCTCGGGCGCTGCGGAATGCCCGGCATTCAGTCGTCGTCGCGCCCGCCGATCACGCGGCGCACGGTGTCGGCGCCAAAACCGCGGGAAGCGAGAAATCTCATCTGCTTGGCCCGGCCAGCGGGGTCTTCGGCGGGTGCCTGAAAGCGTTTGAGGAACACCTCGCGGGCGCGCTGCAGTTCGGTGTCACGCAAGTTTTGCGCGGTGTCGGCGTCCATGGTGACGCCAAGTCGGCCAAGCTCATGCTTGATGCGGGCTTGGCCGAAACGCGGTGCGCGGGTGGCCACGCGGGCTTCGACGAAGCGCGTGTCGCTCAGGTACTTCTTGGATTCAAGCCAGTCGAGCGCTTCGTCGACGAGCGCCGCTGCGGCGGCGCGGTCGTGTTCCGCATCACCGTCGTCAGCGACGGGTGCAGGCAGATCCGGCCGCAGAAAAGCGGCCAATGGATCTTCCATGCTGCTGGCTTGGCGCGCGGCCTCGGCGGCCACGGCTTCCATTTTGCGGACGTGTGCCAGCAGCTTGGTGCGCAGTTCGGCCCGGCTGTGTTCACGCCGGGCCAGCAGGGCCATCGCCTGCCCTTTCAGGCTGAGCAGCGGCCTTTTCACAGGCCGAACCTCAGTGGGCAGATGAGACTGCTGCTCGGCACTTACTCAGCGGCAGTTGCTTCAGCGGGCGGCAGCAGAGGCACGCCCATGGCTTCACGCACCTTGTTTTCGATCTCATAGGCGAGGTCGGGGTTCTCGCGCAGGAATTCGCGCGAGTTGTCCTTGCCTTGACCGATCTTTTCGCCGTTGTAGGCGTACCAGGCGCCCGACTTGTCGACGATCTTGGCGGCGACGCCGAGGTCGATGATCTCGCCCTCGCGGCTGGTGCCTTCACCGTAGAGAATGTCGAATTCGGCTTCCTTGAACGGCGGGGCCACCTTGTTCTTGACGACCTTGACGCGCGTTTCGTTGCCGATGACGTCGTCGCCCTTCTTGATCGAGCCGATGCGGCGGATGTCGAGGCGAACCGAAGCGTAGAACTTCAGCGCATTGCCGCCGGTCGTGGTTTCCGGGCTGCCGAACATCACGCCGATCTTCATCCGGATCTGGTTGATGAAGATGACCATGCAGTTGGACTTCTTGATCGTGCCGGTCAGCTTGCGCAGGGCCTGGCTCATCAGTCGGGCTTGCAGGCCGGGCAGGGAGTCGCCCATTTCGCCTTCGATTTCAGCCTTGGGCGTCAGTGCGGCGACCGAGTCGATGACGACCAGGTCCACGGCGCCGGATCGCACCAGGGAGTCCACGATTTCAAGGGCCTGCTCGCCGGTGTCCGGCTGGCTGATCAGCAGTTCCTGCAGGTTCACGCCGAGCTTCTGGGCGTACTGGATGTCGAGGGCGTGCTCGGCGTCGATGAACGCGGCAACGCCACCCAGCTTCTGCATTTCGGCAACGACCTGCAGGGTCAGCGTGGTCTTGCCCGAAGATTCAGGGCCGTAGATTTCGACCACGCGGCCGCGCGGCAGGCCGCCAACGCCCAGTGCAATGTCCAGGCCCAGCGAGCCGGTGGACACGACCTGGATGTCTTCAATCACCTCCCCTTCGCCGAGGCGCATGATCGAGCCTTTGCCGAACTGCTTTTCAATCTGCGACAGGGCAGCTTGCAGGGCTTTGGCTTTTTCGGGGTTGAGGTTCTTGTTGGCGTCCATGCGTATCTCCTGAGGTCTGCGCAGATTATGTCAGAAACTGGATATTCGTACAGTATCGCGTTCTCGTCAACATCGGTGCGTCGCGCCGCCGCCTAAAATCAAGGCAAACCCGGGCACACAACCGGGACTTGGAGACTGGCAGTATGCGCATCCTGATTGCGGAAGATGACCAAGTGCTGGCCGACGGCCTGCTGCGTTCCCTGCGTGGCGCCGGTTACGCGGTGGATCAGGTGGGCAGCGGCACCGAGGCCGACGCCGCACTGGCGTCCCATGAGTTTGACTTGGTCATTCTTGATCTGGGTTTGCCCAAGCTGCATGGCCTGGAAGTGCTGCGCAAGCTGCGCGCCCGGGGCTCGTCGATGCCGGTGCTGATTCTCACGGCTGCCGATTCGGTCGAGCAGCGCGTCAAGGGGCTCGATCTGGGCGCCGACGACTACATGGCGAAGCCGTTTTCGCTGCAGGAACTGGAAGCGCGCGTGCGTGCGCTCACCCGGCGTGGCTTGGGAACGGCCTCGAGCGTCATCAAGCACGGGCCGCTGAGTTTTGATGCCACCGGGCGCGTGGCCTACATCAACGACCAGATGATCGAGCTGTCCGCCCGTGAAATCAGCCTGCTCGAAGTGCTGCTGCAGCGCGCCGGCCGCCTGGTCAGCAAGGACCAGCTGGTGGCGCGCCTGTGCGAGTGGGGCGAAGAGGTGAGCAACAACGCCATCGAGGTCTACATCCACCGCCTGCGCAAGAAGATCGAGCAAGGCCCGATCCGCATCGCGACCGTGCGCGGGCTGGGCTATTGCCTCGAAAAGATCGCCGCTTGATTCACCGGTCTTGTCAGGTGCGCAGCAGGTGGCCGGCGTAAGCTGCCCCGCATGAAGTCGGCCCCTTCCGAGCCCCGCAGCGCAGCGTCACCGTCAGGTGATGCCGCGGCGCCTCGTGAGCAGCGTTCCCTGTTCGGCGAGATCCTCGACTGGATGCTCGCCCCGCTGCTGCTGCTCTGGCCTATGAGCGTGGCGCTGACCTGGCTGGTGGCCCAGAACATCGCCGCCCGCCCGTATGACCGCGACCTCGGCCAGCTGACGCGCATGGTGGCGCGGCAGATGACGATCGAGGCGGCCAACCACCCCGGCCCGCTGCGCCTGCCCGAATCTGCCGCCGCGCTGCTGCGCAGCGACGATGTCGACCGCATCTACTTCCAGGTGCTTGGCCCCGGCGGCCGCCTGCTGGCGGGCGACCCTGAAATTCCTCAGCCCGAGGCAGAGACCGGCTCGTCGGGTGACGTGCAATTCCGTGACGACGCCATCCAGAACGAGAGCGTGCGCGTGGCCAGCCTGCGGCTCTCCCCGGTGGACGGCGAGTTGCCCGCTGTGGCGGTGGTGCAGGTGGCGGAGACACTCGACAAGCGCTCGCGCCTGGCTACCGAGATCATCAAGGGCGTGATCCTGCCGCAGTTCGTCATCCTGCCGCTGGCGGTGCTGCTGGTGTGGTTCGCGCTGGCGCGCGGCATCGCGCCGCTGTCACAGTTGCAGCAGCGCATCCGCCGCCGCGAAAGCCATGACCTCAGCCCGATCGACGAGCATGACGCTCCGGAAGAGGTGGCGCCACTGGTGCGCTCCATCAATGATCTGCTGGCCCGCCTCGACCAGAGCATGGGCAGCCAGAAGCACTTTCTGGCGGATGCGGCCCACCAATTGAAGACGCCGCTGGCCGGCCTGCGCACGCAGGCCGAACTGGCTCAGCGCGAGATCGACGCAGGGGGGGATTCCAAGTCGGTCAAGCGCTCGCTGCAGCAGATTTCGCTGTCCAGCCAGCGCGCGGCGCACATGGTCAACCAGTTGTTGTCGATGGCGCGCGCCGAGGACGAAGAGCAGGCGCGTCGCCAGCAGGAATTCAACATCGTCCGGCTGGCCACGGAAACCGTGCAGGACTTCGTGCCCCGCGCGATGGACAAGCACATCGACCTTGGCTACGAGGGGCCCGAGCCCGGCGTGCCGGTGCCACGGCTGGTGGGCCAGCCGCTGCTGGTGCGTGAGCTCATCCGCAACCTCGTCGACAACGCGCTGCAGTACACGCCCGAGCACGGCACGGTAACGGTGCGCGTCATGCCTGATCCGTTTGGTCAGGTGGTGGTGCTGCAGGTGGAGGACAACGGCCCGGGCATTCCGGAGGCCGAGCGCGAACTGGTCTTCCAGCCGTTCTATCGCACTCTTGGCACCGACGTGGACGGCAGCGGGCTGGGCCTGGCGATCGTGAAGGAGATTGCCGACAAGCACCGCGCCCAGATGCTGGTTGAGCCCACCCGCAGCGGGCCTTTGCCGCCCGGCACCGGACCGGGTGTGCGGTTCACGGTGCGCTTCCCGCGCGCCGCGCCCTGAGGCTCCTCAGCTCTGCATCAAGCGGCGGCTCTTGGCGATGGCCATCAGCATGCCCAGCGCCAGACCGAGCGTGACCATGGCCGTGCCGCCATAGCTGATGAAGGGCAGCGGAATGCCCACCACCGGCAAGATGCCGCTGACCATGCCCATGTTGACCATGGCGTAGGTGAAGAAGCTCAGCGTGATCGAGCCGGCCAGCAGGCGGGTGAACACGGTGGGCGCCTCGGCGGCGATCATCAGGCCGCGCATCAGCACGAAGGTGAAGGCGCCGATCAGGCCCAGCACGCCAACCAGGCCGAGCTCTTCCGCGTAAGCCGCAAAGATGAAGTCGGTGGTGCGCTCGGGAATGAACTCCAGGTGGGTCTGGGTGCCGTTCATCAGGCCCTTGCCGGTGATGCCGCCGGAGCCGATGGCGATCATGCCCTGGATGATGTGGAAGCCCTTGCCCAGCGGATCCTTCGTCGGGTCCAGCAGCGTGCAGACGCGGTGCTTCTGGTAGTCGCGCAGCACCGGCCATTCCACGCCGTCCTGGCAGATGGCGTCGCCCGACAAGACCAGTGCCGCAATGCCGATGGCACCAGCCATCAGGATGGGAATGATCAGGCGCCAGGAGAGCCCGGCGAAGAAGATGACGTACAGCCCGGCGGACAGGATCAGGATCGACGTACCCAGGTCAGGCTGCTTCGCAACCAACCCCACCGGCACGATCAAGAGCAGGCCTGCCACCACGAAATCGAGCGTGCGCAATTGGCCCTCACGCTTCTGGAACCACCAGGCAAGCATCAGCGGCATGGCGATCTTCAGCACCTCGCTGGGCTGGATCACCACGCCCACGTTCAACCAGCGCGTCGCGCCCTTCTTGGTGATGCCGAACAGCGCCGTGGCCACCAGCAGCATCACGCCCAGGGTGTAGAGCGGCACGGCCAGCTGCATCAGCCGCTGGGGCGACACCTGCGCCACGCCGAACAGGATGATGGCCGCCAGCAGCATGTTGCGGCCGTGGTCGACGAAGCGCGTGCCGTGGTCAAAGCCGGCCGAATACATCGTCACCATGCCGAGCGTGGCCAGCACCAGCAGGCCCAGCATCAGCGGCAGATCGAAACCCGAAAACACCGGCCGAAGCCGCTGCCACAGGGACGGGCGTTCGAACACATTGCTCATCGAGAGGCTCCTGAGGCCGCAGGGCGCGCGACGGCCTGCACTGGGCGGGGGGCGACCGGGGCGCTGGCGGCCGTCACGGCGGTGCCCGGCGTCGTGGGGGTGGCGGCCGCGTTGGCAGGTTGACTGGACACCGTACCGGGGGCGGCGCCCGAGGCTCCCGAGGCTGCACCCGTGACCGGCGCGACCGCCGTCACAGGCCCCAGCGCCGCGCTGTTGCCCGGGCCGCTCGGCAGCGGCACGCTTTCGACCGTGCGCGAGGCCCCCACGGGCGCCACCGACTGGCCCTTCTGGGTCAGGGCGATGTCTTCCACGCTGGGGTACTGGTTGTTGAGCAGGTAATCGAACACACGCCGCGCGATCGGCGCTGCGGCGGCCGAGCCCCAACCGGCGTTTTCCACGATCACGGCCAGCGCGATGCGGGGCTGGTCGAGCGGGGCGAAGGCGATGTAGAGCGAGTGGTCGCGCAGGTGCTCGGTCAGGCGCGCCGCGCTGTACTTCTCGTTCTGCCGGATGCCCACGGCCTGTGCCGTGCCCGTCTTGCCGCCACTGAGGTAGGGCGCGCCCGCGAACACCTTGGCCGAGGTGCCGCCGGTCGTCACGCCGTTCATGGCCTGCAGCACCACGCTCACCTGATCGGGTTTGAGCGGCAGCGGCTCGATCGCCTTCGACGCCACGCCCTTGCGTTCCCGGGTGACGAGGTCTTCGATCTCGCGCACCAGCCGCGGCTCAAACCGCTGGCCGCCGGACGACAGCGTGGCCATGGCGCTCGACAACTGCAGCATCGTGAAGTTGTTGTAGCCCTGGCCGATGCCCAGCGAAATCGTCTCGCCGGCGTACCACTTGCGCTGCTCGGGCCGCTTGTAGGCCTTGCGCTTCCATTCGGTGGAGGGCAGCAGGCCCGTGACTTCCCCTTCCATGTCGATGCCGGTCTTGCGGCCGAAACCGAAGGGCAGCAGCTGTTCGTGGATCAGGTCCACGCCCATCTCGTTGGCGAGGGTGTAGTAGTAGACGTTGCTCGATTCGACGATCGAGCGCCGCATGTCCATCGCCCCGCCGCGTTCGTTTTCGGGGCTGCCGTAGCGGTGGCCGCCGAACATGAAGAAACCGGGGTCGTTGATGATGGTGTTGGGCGCCCGCTTGCCGGCATTGAGCGCGGCCATGGCCATGTACGGCTTGAACGTGGAACCCGGCGGGTACGTGCCACGCAGCGCCCGGTTCAGCAGCGGCTTGTCGATGGATTCGTTCAGCTCGCGCCAGTTGTCCACGTCGATGCCGTCGACGAACAGGTTGGGGTCGAAGGTGGGCTTGGAGACAAAGGCCAGCACCTCGCCGTTGCGCGGGTCGATGGCCACCAGCGCGCCGCGGCGATCGCCGAAAAGCTCTTCCACCAGCGCCTGCAGCTTGATGTCGATCGACAGCACCAGCGTGTTGCCGGGCGTGGCGGGCAGGCTGGCCAGGCGGCGCACCGCGCGGCCGCCGGCCGAGGTTTCGATCTGCTCGAAGCCGGTGGTGCCGTGCAGCTGTGATTCGTAGGCCTGCTCCAGGCCCAGCTTGCCGATGTACTCGGTGCCGCGGTAGTTGGCCTGGGCTTCGTCTTCCCAGTTCTCCATCGCCGCCTTTTCGGACTGGTTGATGCGACCGATGTAGCCGATCAGATGGCTGCCCACCGAACCCAGCGGATAGTTGCGGAACAGCCGGGCCTTGATTTCCACGCCCGGGAAGCGGAAGCGCTGGGCGATGAAGCGCGCCACTTCCTCGTCGGTCAGCCGGTTGCGGATCGGCAGCGACTCGAAGCTCTTGCTCTCGTCGAGCTGGCGCTTGAAACGGCGGCGGTCGCGCGGCTGGATGTCGATGAACTCGGCCAGGCCGGTGATCGTGGCTTCCAGGTCGTCGATCTTCGACGGCGTGATCTCGAGCGTGTAGGCCGTGTAGTTGGTGGCCAGCACCACGCCGTTGCGGTCGACGATGCGGCCGCGGTTCGGCACGATGGGCACCACCGCGATGCGGTTGGATTCGGCCCGGGTCGAGAGCTCTTCGTGGCGCACCACCTGCAGGTACACCATGCGAGCGGTCAGCAGCCCGAAGCCGATCAGCACGAAGGCAGCCGCGGCCAGCACCCGCAGCCGGAAGCGGTCAAGCTCGCGCTCGAGGTTCTTCAGCTCGGTCACGTCGATGCCTCGGCGCACCCGCTCATAGCGGGCGGTTCTTGTCGGGGTCGGGCGGGCGACGCTGCGGCGCCAGCAGCAGCCAGGTGGCCACCGGCCAGAGCAGGGCTTCGAACAGCGGTGCCGCGACCAGGCTCCAGCCCGGGAAGCTGTCACCGGCCAGCAGGCGCACCACCAGCGACACCAGGTGCGACGCGATGAACAGCGGCAACACGTGCAGAACCTGCTCGACCACCCCGAACCACAGCACCCGGCGGTGGATGGTGATGGCGAGGTAGCTCAGCAGGGTGTACGACAGCGCATGCTGGCCCAGTAGGGCGCCCCCGTGCACGTCCATCAGCAGGCCGAACACGAAAGCCGCACCCACGCCCACGCGGCGCGGCTGGTGCACGTTCCAGAACACCAGCACCAGCGCCATCAGGTCCGGCATGGCGGGCTGGCGGCCCATCGGCACCAGATTCATGCCGAAGGCGAGCAGCAGCGAAAACCACAGGAAGACCGGGTTGACGGGCAGCAGCAGCTGGTCAGATCCGCGCGGCATGATCATCGCCGGCCCCCCTTGTGGTTGCGCGCGCCGCGCTCCGGCTCGGCCGGTGTTTCAGGGCGAGGGGGCTGCTGCAGCTTCAGCGGCTCCAGCACCAGCACATGCCGAACGCCATCTGGTTGGGCCGTGGGCACCAGGGCAATGCGGGCGAAGGCGGAGTCGCCGCGGCGGTCGACCGCGCTGACCTTGGCCACCTGCAGCCCCGGCGGATACACGCCGTCGACGCCGCTGGTGGTGAGCACGTCACCCACCTGAACGTCGTCATTGCCGGCCATGAAGCGCAACTCCATCGTGCCCGAGGTGCCACTGCCGAAGGCCGCGCTGCGGTGCTCGGTGCGGCCGTTCAGCACGGGGATGGCGGCGTCCTTGTCGATCAGCAGGGTCACTTCCGAGGACAGCGGATAGACCCGGGTGACCTGGCCCAGCACGCCTGCTTCGTTGATGACGGGCGAGCCGGCGATGATGCCGTGCTGGCTGCCGCGATCCAGGAAGATCTTGCGGGAATAGGGGTCGGGTGCCTCGTACAGCACCTCGGCGGGCTGCGACTTCACCGTCACCGCCGGGCGCAGGTCGAGCAGTGCGCGCAGGCGCTGGTTTTCCTCGGCCAGACGGTCGGCCCGCGAGGAGCGCTCAGCCTGCAGAGCCAGCCGGGCCCGCATCTCGTTGGCGCTGCTCTGTGCCGCCTGCAGGCCGCCGAGGTAATCGGCGCCACCGTCCCATGCGTGCACCGGCAAGCTCAGCACGCGCACCACCGGCAGCAGGGCCGTGGCCATCGTGGCGCGCAACGGTTGCGTCAGGGCCATGCGGGAGTCCGCAGCCATCAGGAACAGGGCCAGCGCCGAGCAGAACACGAGTTTCGTCCGGGCCGAATGGCCCTGACGGAAAAACGGTGGCGGGGTGCGGTCCAGCGTGCCGAGGGGCATGGGTCGTCGCTGTCAGGCACCAAAGGGTGGTGCCTGTGTCGCGCCTTACTCCGAGGTGAAGATCGAACCCAGGCGCTCCATGCGCTCCAGGGCCATGCCACAGCCGCGGACCACGCAGGTCAGCGGGTCTTCGGCCACCAGCACCGGCAGGCCGGTTTCTTCGGCCAGCAGGCGGTCCAGGTCACGCAGCAGGGCGCCGCCGCCAGTCAGCATCATGCCGCGCTCGGCGATGTCGGCACCCAGCTCAGGCGGGGTTTGCTCCAGCGCGTTCTTCACGGCCGAGACGATCTGGTTCAGCGGGTCGGTCAGGGCTTCCAGGATCTCGTTCGACGAGATCGTGAAGCTGCGCGGCACGCCTTCGCTCAGGTTGCGGCCCTTGACTTCCATCTCCTTCACTTCGGAGCCGGGGAAGGCCGAGCCGATGTGCTTCTTGATGGATTCAGCCGTCGGCTCGCCGATCAGCATGCCGTAGTTGCGGCGGATGTAGTTGATGATGGCTTCGTCGAACTTGTCGCCGCCGACGCGGACCGAGCCCTTGTAGACCATGCCGCCCAGCGAGATCACGCCCACTTCGGTGGTGCCGCCGCCGATGTCGACAACCATCGAGCCGGACGCTTCCGACACCGGCAGACCGGCGCCAATGGCGGCTGCCATCGGCTCTTCGATCAGGTAGACCTCGGAGGCGCCGGCGCCCAGGGCCGATTCACGGATGGCGCGGCGCTCGACCTGGGTCGAGCCGCAGGGCACGCAGATGATGATGCGCGGGCTCGGCTTGAGCACCGAGCGCGGATGCACCATCTTGATGAACTGCTTGAGCATCTGCTCGGTGACGGTGAAGTCGGCGATCACGCCGTCCTTCATCGGGCGGATGGCTTCGATGTTGCCGGGGACCTTGCCCAGCATGGCCTTGGCTTCATGGCCGACGGCCTGGATGGTCTTCTTGCCGCTCGGGCCGCCTTCGTGGCGGATCGAGACCACCGACGGCTCGTCAAGGACGATGCCCTTGCCGCGAACGTAGATCAGGGTGTTGGCGGTGCCAAGGTCAATGGCCAGGTCGGTGGAGACGTAGCGGCGCAGGGATGCGAACATGGTGATTCAAGCTGCAGTTGGATGCGGCCCTGGATGACAAGCCCCCGACGGCGTGCTTTGGACGCGGGGCGGGCTCGGCAGCGCGAGACGCATGAATGGGGTGTGAGAGGCGGTGTTGATCAGTCAGTGGGCCCCGAGGGCGGCGCGTTGGCAACGGCCTCAAGGCGTCAAAACGTATCTGCACAACCCTCGCTCCAGGCCGGTCGGATCAAGACCCGACTACACCAGACTGAGGGTTGTGGATAACCGTAGATAATACCTTATGGCCCCCGGCAGCCCCAGGGGCAAAACGCCTTTTTTCGGTGCCGCCGAGCCCGTCCGGCCCGATCATTTCCCGAGTCAAAACCATGGCCCTCACCCCCCAGGACGTGAGCCGCATCGCCAATCTGGCGCGGCTTGAACTGTCTGACACCGAAGCTGCCTCGATGCTGACCCAGCTGAACGGGTTTTTTGGCATCGTCGAGCAGATGAGTGCGGTCGATACCCGCGGCGTCGAGCCGCTCTACACGCCACTGTCCGCCGTGCAGGACGTGACCCTGCGCCTGCGCGACGACGTCGTGACCGAAACCAACCAGCGCGAGCGCAACCAGCGCAGCGCGCCGGCGGTTGAAGGCGGCCTGTTCCTCGTGCCCAAGGTGATCGAATGAGCGCGCAATTGCATGACATGGGCGTGGCCGCGCTGTCGCGTGCGCTGGCCGACAAGACCGTTTCCTCGGTCGAGGTGACCCGCCACCTGCTGGGCCGCGTCGATGCCCACGCGGGCCTGGGCGCCTTCCTGCACGTGGACGCCGATGCCGCGCTGGCCACGGCCGCAGCCGCTGACGCCGCCCGCGCGGCCGGCCAGGCCGGTGCGCTGACCGGTGTGCCGCTCGCCCACAAGGACATCTTCGTCACCGAAGACATGCCCACCACCGCCGGCTCGAAGATGCTGGCCGGCTACCGCAGCCCGTTTGACGCCACCGTGGTGGCGCGCCTGAAGGCGGCCGGCACGGTCAGCCTGGGCAAGCTCAACTGCGACGAGTACGCGATGGGCTCGGCGAACGAGAACTCCGCCTTCGGCCCGGTGAAGAACCCCTGGGACACCACCCGCGTGCCGGGCGGCTCGTCCGGCGGCTCATCGGCTGCCGTGGCAGCGCGTCTGGTGCCAGCCGCCACCGGCACCGACACCGGTGGCTCCATCCGCCAGCCGGCCAGCTTCAGCGGCATCACCGGCATCAAGCCGACGTACGGCGTCTGCAGCCGCTACGGCATGATCGCCTTCGCCTCCAGCCTCGACCAGGCCGGCCCGATGGCCCGCTCGGCTGAAGACTGCGCCCTGCTGCTCTCGGCCATGGGCGGCTTCGATGAGCGCGACGCCACCAGCGCCCAGCGCCCGGCCCAGGATTACCACGCCCAGATGCTGGCGCAGCGCGAAGGCGCCACCGCCGCGCAGCCGCTGAAGGGCCTGCGCGTGGGCTTGCCGCGCGAGTTCTTCCCGGCAGCCCTGGCGGCGGACGTGAACGGCAGCGTGCGCGCGGCGCTGGCCGAGCTGGAAAAGCTCGGCGCCACGCTGGTGGACGTGAGCCTGCCGCGCACCGAGCTGTCGATCCCGGTGTACTACATCATCGCGCCGGCCGAAGCCAGCTCGAACCTGAGCCGCTTTGACGGGGTGAAGTTCGGCCATCGTGCGGCCAACTACACCGATCTGCTCGACATGTACAAGAAGACCCGCGCCGAAGGTTTCGGCGCCGAGGTCAAGCGCCGGATCATGATCGGCGCGTACGTGCTCAGCCACGGCTACTACGACGCCTACTACCTGCAGGCCCAGAAGCTGCGCCGCATGATCGCCGACGACTTCCAGGCCTGCTTCCAGCAGTGCGACGTCATCGCCGGCCCGGTGGCGCCCACGGTGGCCTGGCACATCGGTGAGCAGGGCGGTGATCCGCTGCAGGCTTACCTCGCCGACATCTTCACGCTGCCCGCCAGCCTGGCCGGCCTGCCCGGCATGAGCGTGCCGGCCGGCTTCGGCGCCAGCGGCATGCCTGTCGGCCTGCAGCTCATCGGCAACTACTTCCAGGAAGGTCAGCTGCTGCATGCCGCGCATGCCCTGCAGCAGGCCACCGACTGGCACACCCGCGCGCCCGCAGGACTTTGAACATGGCAGCCAACTCTTCCCAACTCGTGCGCGGTTATGAGGTCGTGATCGGCCTGGAAAACCACGTCCAGCTCTCGACCCTGTCGAAGATCTTCAGCGGCTCGTCCACCGCCTTCGGTGCCGAGCCCAACACCCAGGCCTCGCCGGTGGACCTGGCCCTGCCGGGCACGCTGCCGGTGCTGAACCGTGCGGCCGTCGAGCGGGCCATCCGTTTCGGCCTGGCCGTGGGCGCGAAGGTGGCCCCGCTGTCGATCTTCGCGCGCAAGAACTACTTCTACCCCGACCTGCCCAAGGGCTACCAGATCTCGCAGTTCGAGATTCCGGTGGTGCAGGGCGGCAGCGTCGAGTTCTTCGTGGGCGACCAGAAGAAGACCGTGCAGCTCACCCGCGCCCATCTGGAAGAAGATGCCGGCAAGAGCCTGCATGAAGACTTCCATGGCCAGTCGGGCATCGACCTGAACCGCGCCGGCACGCCGCTGCTGGAGATCGTGTCCGAGCCCGACATGCGCTCGGGCGCCGAGGCCGCCGAATACGCCAAGACGCTGCACGCGCTGGTGATGTGGCTGGGCATCTGCGACGGCAACATGCAGGAAGGCTCGTTCCGCTGCGACGTGAACGTGTCGGTGCGCAAGCCCGGCGCGCCTTACGGCACCCGCCGCGAGATCAAGAACCTCAACAGCTTCCGCTACCTGGTGGACGCGGTGAACTACGAGGTGAACTGGCAGATCGACGAGATCGAGGACGGCCGCACCATCCAGCAGGCCACCGTGCTCTACAACCCTGATCGCGGCGAAACCCGCGCGATGCGGAGCAAGGAAGATTCGGCCGATTACCGCTACTTCCCCGACCCCGATCTGCCGCCGCTGGTGATCGCGCCCGAGTGGGTGGAGCGCGTCAAGGGCGAGATGCCCGAGCTGCCGCGCGCCATGGCCCAGCGCTTCGTCGACCAGGACGGCCTGGCCGTTTACGACGCGACGATGATGACGCAGTCGCTGCCCTTCGCCCGCTACTACGAAGCCGCGCGTGACGGCTGCAAGGCGCCGAAGCTGGTGGCCAACTGGTTGATGGGCGAGATGGCCAAGCGCCTGAACACCGAAGACCGCAGCTTGGGCGATGCGCCGGTGACGCCGGCCATGCTGGCCACGCTGATCAACCGCATCCAGGACGGCACGATCTCGAACAACGCCGCCCGGCAGGTGTTCGAGGTGCTGTGGACGCAGACCGACGCCGCCGACGTCGACGCCATCATCGAGGCCAAGGGCCTGAAGCAGATGAACGACAGCGGCGCGCTCGAGAAGATCGTCGACGAGGTCATCGCCGCCAATGCCAAGTCGGTCGAGGAATACCGCGCCGGCAAGGACAAGGCGTTCAACGCCCTGGTCGGTCAGGTGATGAAGGCGAGCAAGGGCAAGGCCAACCCGGCCCAGGCCACCGAAATGCTCAAGGCCCGTCTGGCTTGAGTCCGGCGACTTCGCCTTTGCCGCGACCGTTGTGGAAGGCTCAGCGCTCCGGCGGCTGAGCCCGGCGGCCGGCGGCCATCGCGTCGGGCTCGAGTGCCCGCACCACCAGCTTGCAGCCCACCGACGGCTGGCCCTTGATGGTCAGCACCGCTTGGCTGCGGGCCATGGTGAGCGTGGCGCCTTTGCGGCGGTCCACGTAGCGGGCTTCGCCGACATCGCGCACGCGCTGCAGGCTCCATGACTGGTCGCCCATTCGAAGCTGCCCGGCCTTGGGCGTGAACTCGCCCACCAGCTCCTTGCCGTTGTCACAGCGCCAGGCCGACGGGGCCGCGTGCGCCGTGCCGCTGAGCGCGGCGCAGGTCAGGGTGCCGATCAGGGCCAGCTTCAGGTTCAGGCGCATGGGTACTGCTGTCATGGCGAGCCTCGTTGAGGTGGGTAAGGCGACGTTGGCGGGCGACCTGGCCGACATCGCCGTCATGGCCGGGTGGCCGGTCGGCTGGTGGTCTGCGTGGCCGGAGGTGCCGGGTCAGAGCCCGGCGGCACGCCAGACCACAGCTGATTCAGGCGATCGCGCTCCAGTGCGAACTGTTGCGTCACCCGGTCGCGCTCGGACTCCTGGTTGCGCAGGATGTTGCGCTGGGCTTCGGTGGCGCCCTCGTTGGCACTGGTCTTGGCACGCAGCTCGGCACTGGGCGGCTTCAGGCCGAGGGCCGAGCGTTCGGCGGTCAGCTTCAGCGCTTCCAGGTTCAGGGCGTCGAGGCGTGAGCGCGCCTGGCGCACACGCTCCTGCACCGTTTCCAGGGCACGGTCGCGAGCCAGGTCATGCGCGGCGGGGTCCGGGTAGCGGGTCAGCAGGTTGCGGTCGCGCCGGGCCTGGTCTTCGCGGCGGATGCGCTCTTGCTGCTGCCGGTCGCGCTCTTCGTTTTCCCGCGCCTGCTGTTCGGGCGAAATCAGCGGCGGCATGGTGCCGCGCTGGCTGCCGTCGCGCCCGAGCATCTTCTGCTCCTGCGTCAGGCATTCCGGGATCGGTCGGTCAGAGCTGAGGCGCCGGCCCTTGCCATCGATGCAGGAATAGATCCGCGGGTTGCCGGTGTCGGCTGCTTGCACGCTCACCAGCAAGGCTGCGGGTGCCAGCGCCATGGCAACGCACCCTGTCACCCAGCGCCGACGCAAGGCCTGCGAGTGCAGCCTGCGCAGGTGGGTTGGCAGACGGTGCATGGCGGCGTTGGCCGAGGCCTCAGATGCCGTAGCGTTCGCGGTAGGCGGCCACGCGCTCGGTGTTGGCCTGCAGGGCGGGGTCGCCGGTGGTGGCCAGGAATTCCATCAGGTCGGCCAGCGTGGCGATCGACAGCACCTTCAGGCCAAGCTCCTGCTCAACGTATTGAACGCCCGAGCGGCGGTTGGCGGGGTCGTCGGAGGCGCGCTCCTGGCGATCCATCGTGATGGCCACGCCCACGGGGGTGGCACCGGCGGCGCGGATCATGTCGGCGGCTTCGCGCTTGGAGGCGCCGTCGGTGATCACGTCGTCAATGATCAGCACGCGGCCCTTCACCGGGGCGCCCACCAGGGTGCCGCCTTCGCCGTGGTCCTTGGCTTCCTTGCGGTTGTAGGCGTAAGGCACGCTCTTGCCTTCCTTCGCCAGGCCGATGGCCACGGCCGCGGCCAGCGTGATGCCCTTGTAGGCCGGGCCAAAAAGCATGTCGAACTCCAGGCCCGAGGCCAGCAGTCGGCGTGCATAGAATTCGCCCAGCCGCATCAGCTTGGCGCCGTCGTCGAACAGACCGGTGTTGAAGAAGTAGGGCGAGCGTCGGCCGGCTTTGGTCGTGAATTCACCAAAACGCAGCACCCCTGCGTCGACCGAGAACCTCACGAAGTCCTGAGCCAGGGGGTCGGTGTGCGTGGTGGTGTTCATGGAGTATTCGACAAAATGGGATTCAAGCTGGTTTCGCTCAATCTGAACGGCATTCGCTCAGCGGCAACCAAGGGCTACAGGGAATGGACCGAGTCCATTGCCCCGGATTGTATGGGGGTGCAGGAGGTCAAGGCACAGGCTGCCGACGTGCTCGGCAAGCTCGACAGCGTGGCTGGCATGCCGGGTCATTTCCACTATGCCCAGAAGAAGGGTTACTCGGGCGTCGGGGCCTTCAGCAAGGTGGCGCCCAGCGACGTGGTGATCGGTTTCGGTGAACCTGAATTCGACGACGAAGGCCGCTACGTCGAGTTGCGATTTGACAAGCCTGGTCGCAAATTGAGCATCATCAGCTGCTATTTCCCCAGCGGCTCCTCGGGCGAAGAGCGACAACTGGCCAAGTACCGCTTCCTGGCGGCGATGCGCCCGCACCTGCAGGCCCTGAAAGCCGAGCGCGAATTCATTCTGGTGGGCGACGTGAACATCGCCCACAAGGAAGCCGACCTGAAGAACTGGAAGGGCAACCTGAAGAACTCCGGCTTCCTGCCCGAAGAGCGCGCCTGGATGACCGACCTGCTCGACCCCACCGCCGGCGTCGGCCTGGTGGATGTGTACCGCCAGTTGCACCCCCACACCACCGACGAGTGCTACACATGGTGGAGCAACCGCGGTCAGGCCCGCGCGAAGAACGTGGGCTGGCGCATCGACTACCAACTTGCCACGCCCGGCCTTGCCGCCCTGGCCCGCAGCGCCAGTGTCTACAAGGAACAGTGGTTCAGCGACCATGCGCCGCTGACGGTGGAATACGACTTCAGCCTGTGAGTGGCCAGCGGTTACCTGCGGTAGTGTTTTGACCCCGGCTGCGGCGGCTTGCTCATGCAAAATGCGCCGCAGTCCATGACGTCCAACCAGCCACTCCCCGCGCACCCCTTCGAGCCAGACAGGCCTGCGCCGGGGCACTTGCCCACCGGGCAGCTGGATGCTTTTGATCAGGCGGCGCTGGTTTACCTGGTGCTGCCCGTGCTGTTGTTCGCGGGCTGGTTTCTGCCCGTGCCGGCGCTGGCGCTGGCTGCCGCCGTCCTTTGGGGCTTGAGCCGCTTCTGGCATGGCCCGCGCGCGGCTGCTCAGCCGCTGGCGCCCTGGGGATGGATGGGCTGGCTGATGCTGGCGGCACTGGCGGTGGGCCTGACGGCCGTGAGCGGCACCGGGCATCTCGTGTTCGCCAACACCGACTGGCACATTCGGGACGCCGTGCTGCGCGACCTCGCCGAAACCCCCTGGCCGCCCGGCTATCTGAACGACGGGCAAAGCGTGCTGCTGCGCGCCCCGGTGGCGTACTACCTGCCAGCCGCGGCGCTGGGCACGGTGTTTGGCAGCAGCGTGCTGGACGCGGCCATCTTGACGTGGACGGCGCTGGGCGTGGGCCTGGTGGCCTGGGGCGCTGCCTTGCGCTGCACCCGGCCGCGTGAGCGCCTGGTGCTGGCGCTGGTGCTCGTGATGTTCGGCGGCTGGGACCTGCTCGGCGACATGTACTTCGAGCTCGTCTGGCCCGCCTCGACCAAGCATCTGGAATGGTGGGCCACCTTCGCCCAGTACTCATCGAGCCTGACCTTGCTGGCCTGGGTGCCGAACCACGCCTTGCCCGCGTGGCTGGGCACACTGCTGGTGCTGCGCCACTGGCGCCAGCCCTCGCTGGCCCGCATCGCGCCTTGCCTGATGGCGGTCACGCCGCTGTGGTCGCCGCTGATCGCCATCGGCCTGGCGCCCTTCGTGCTGCTGGGCCTCGACTGGCGGCGCCATGCGGGGCTGCTGCTGTCGCCGCTGCGGCAATGGCCCTGGGGGTTGGTGCTGGTCGTGGTGGCGGCGTACATCACCATGGACAGCAGCGCGATCCCCTCCGGCTGGCAGTTTCGTGATCCGGCCACCTTCAGCCGCTTCTTCCCGACCTACGTGCTGTTCTGCCTGCTCGAATTCGGCTTGCTGGCTGGTTTGCTGCTGCTGGCCGGCCTGCGTGATCGGCCCCTGCTGCTGGCGATCGGCGTCTTGCTGCTCTTGCCGCTCTACCGTTTTGGTGAGGCCAATGACCTCGCGATGCGCGCGTCGGTGCCCGCCTTGATGGTGCTGGCGCTGGCCGCCGCGCACGCCCTGACGGCGCCGACCGCCACGCCACGCGGCATTCGAGCTGGCCTGGTGCTGGTGCTGGCCGTGGGTGCGATTGGCGCCTGGCATGAGCCCTGGCGCGCCTTGACCGAGCCTCGCTGGGCGCGCTCTGGCGATTCCTTTCCGGAGGCCGTGGCCATCGAGCGTGGCGCCACGGGCCCGGCCGAGTTGCCGCCGCACTATGTGGCGCGCCCGAATCGCCCGTGGCTGACCGGCCTGATGCGCACCCCCACCCCTGTGCTGCCCCATGCGGCGCCCCAGCCCGGAGATTCCCGATGACCCCCGTCACGCCCGCCCTCGTCGAGCGCGCCCGACAGCGGCTGCTGCGCATGCATTTCGACAGCGGTGTCGGCCACATCGGCGGCAACCTGTCTTGCCTGGATGCGCTGCTGGTGGTGTTCCACGAATGCCTGGGCGAGCGCGACCGGTTCATCCTCTCCAAGGGCCACGCCGCTGGCGCCCTGTACGTGACGCTGTGGACGCTCGGTCGGCTGGATGACGCGGCCTTGGCCACCTTCCACAAGGACGCCACCCTGCTGCCTGGCCACCCGCCCTGCGGCGGCCACGCCGACATTCCGTTCGCCACCGGTAGCCTGGGCCACGGTCTGTCGCTGGCTGCGGGCACGGCGCTGGGTGAGCACCTGCAGCGGCGCGATACCCGCGTGATCTGCCTGACGTCTGATGGCGAATGGCAGGAAGGCTCCACCTGGGAGGCCCTGATCTTCGCCTGCCACCACCGCCTGGAGCAGCTCACCATCCTGGTCGACCACAACCGGCTGCAGGGCTTCGGAAGCACCGAGGAAGTCGCGTCGATGTCGCCGCTGTGGACGCGGCTGCAGGGCTTCGACGTGGATCTGCAGGTGGTGGACGGCCACGACGCCGAGGCCCTGAGGCAAGCCCTGGCGCAGCCGCCTGCCGGCCGGCCACGGCTGGTGGTGATGAACACGATCAAGGGCCACGGCGTGCCCTTCATGGAGAACCGCATGGAGTGGCATTACCTGCCGCTCACGCCCGAGCTGTTTGCCAGCCTGCCCACCACCGGAGATGCGGCATGAGAAAGGCCTTCTGTGACGCGATGGTGGCGCGTGGCCAGGATGAGCGCTTCGTGTTCCTCACCGGCGATCTGGGCTTCATGGCGCTGGAGCCGCTGAAGGCCGCCATCGGCGAGCGCTTCATCAATGCCGGCGTGGCCGAGCAGAACATGGTGTCGGTGGCCGCCGCCATGTGCCTCACGGGCCTGGACACCTGGGTCTACAGCATCGCCCCGTTCTGCACCGCACGGCCGTTCGAGCAGATCCGCAATGACGTGGCGCTGCACGGCCTGCCGGTGCGCATCGTCGGCAATGGCGGTGGTTATGGCTACGGCGTGATGGGCCCGACCCACCATGCCATCGAGGACTACGGCAGCCTGTTGACGCTGACCGGCCTGCAGGCCTGCATCCCGGCCTTCGATGAAGACGTGGGCGAGGCCGTGCGGCAGCTGGCTGACCTGCCGGCCCCCGTGTACCTGCGCCTGGGCCGGGGTGAAGGCCCGGCCGGCTACGTGGCACCGCCCTTCCAGCCCTGGCGGCAACTGCTCGACGGGCAGGGGCCGGTGATGGTGGTGGCGGGCCCCTTGGTCGGCCCCCTGCTGGCACCGCTGATGGCCCTGCCCGAGGCCCGGCGGCCACGGGTGTGGGTGGTCGGCATGCTGCCGATCGAGCAGCACCTGCCGCCGCCGGCCCTGCTGGCGCAACTGGCCTCGGCCGGTGCCTTGCTGACGGTGGAAGAGCACGTGGCCCGCGGCAGCATGGCCTCCGAGCTGGTGCTGCACCTCGCCGCCCGTGGCCTGGTGCCGCCGCGCTTCCAGGCACTGCATGCGCGGGCAGCCCGGTATGAGCACTATGGCTCGCAACACTGGCTGCGTGAACAATCCGGGCTGGACCCGCGCGCCGTGCTGGCCGCGCTGCAGTCCCTTGAGCCCTCTCCCTCTGAAAGCCCCTGACCCCATGTCTTCGCTGGCCACCTACATCCGGGCCCTGGACGGCCCGATCCTTGTCACCGGGGCGTCGGGCTTCATCGGTGCCAACCTGTTCAAGCAGCTGCTGGCCGTTCGCCGTGACGTCTACGGCGTGGTGCGCCAGGACAAGGGCTGGCGCCTGGCCGATGTGCATGACGAGCGGGTCATCTCGGCCGATCTGACGGATGCGAATGCCACCCGGCACATGATCGAGACCGTCAAGCCGCGCACGGTGTTCGATTGCGTGGCCTACGGCGCCTATTCCTTCGAGGAACAGCCGGAGCTGATCTACCGCACCAACTTCTCGGCCCTGGCGCACCTGATGGACCGCCTGGCCGAACACCCGGTGGCGGCCTATGTGCATGCGGGCAGCTCATCCGAATACGGCACCGTCAGCGCCGGCCCGGCCGAGCACGACCAGCGTGAGGCCAACAGCCATTACGCCGTCTCCAAGGGCGCCGCGTCTGACCTGCTGCAGTACCTCGGCCGCCACAAGGGCGTGCCCTGCGTGAACCTGCGGCTGTACTCGGTGTACGGCCCGCTGGAAGACACCTCGCGGCTGATCCCCAACCTGCTGCGCCAGGCGCTCGCGGGCAGCCTGCCGCCGCTGGTCGATCCGGCCATCTCGCGCGACTTCGTGCATGTGGACGATGTCTGCCGCGCCTTCGTGCTGGCCGCGGTGAAGATGCACCCCGACCTCTACGGGCAGAGCTTCAACATCGGCTCCGGCGTGCGCACCACCATCGGCGAGCTGGCCGAACTGACCCGCAGCCTGTTCGATGTGAGCGAGGCACCGGCCTGCGGCACGATGAGCGCCCGCCGCTGGGACCTCACCGACTGGTATGCCAACCCCGCCAAGGCGTCTGAGCTGCTGGGCTGGAAGGCGCAGATCGGCCTGTCTGAAGGCCTGACGCGCACGGCCGAATGGGTGCGTGCGCTGACGGACAGCGACATGCAGTTGCTGACCAAGAAGAACGCCAACACCCGCAAGCGCAGCGTCTCGGCCATCATCGCCTGCTACAAGGACGAGCAGGCGATTCCGGTCATGCACCGGCGCCTGACGGACACGTTCCAGAAGCTGGGCGTCGATTACGAAATCATCTTCGTCAACGACGGCAGCCCGGACGACTGCGCCGGTGCCATCGAGCGCCTGAGCCAGACCGACCCGCACGTCATCGGCATCTCCCACTCCCGCAACTTCGGCTCGCAGATGGCCTTCCGCAGCGGCATGGAGCTGTGCACGAAGGACAGCGTGGTGCTGCTCGACGGTGACCTGCAGGACCCGCCCGAGCTGATCGAGCAGTTCTATGCGCAGTGGGAGCTGGGCCACGACGTGATCTACGGCCGCCGCGTGCGCCGCGAGATGCCATGGTTCTGGGGGCTCATGTACAAGGCCTTCTACCGCGTGTTTGCGGCCTTCAGCTATGTGCCGATGCCGCGCGACGCGGGCGACTTCTCGCTGATGGACCGCCGCGTGGTGGGCTGGCTGCTGAACTGCCCCGAGCGCGACCTGTTCGTGCGCGGCCTGCGCGCCTACGTGGGCTTTCGCCAGACGGGCGTGGACTACGTGCGGCCCGAGCGCATGTTCGGCCGCTCCACCAACAACTTGCTGAAGAACATCGGCTGGGCCAAGAAGGGCATCTTCTCCTTCAGCGACACGCCGCTGACCATGCTCACCGCCGCCGGGGTGGTGCTGCTGTTCCTGTCCTTCTGCGTGGCGCTCACCCTGATCGGGCTGAAGCTGTTCTTCCCCGACATCGCGCCCAAGGGCGCCACCACCATCCTCCTCGCCATCCTGTTCTTCGGCTCTCTGAACCTGTTTGCCGTGGGCGTGGTGGGTGAGTACGTGGCCAAGATCATGACCGAGGTGAAGGGCCGGCCGCGGCTGATCCGCTCGGCGCTGATCCGCCATGGCCGCTCCACCCGCCTGCTGCCAGACGGCAAGGTGGACGCGGGGTGGGGCCGATGAGCAGCCCGCGACATTGCCCCGTGTGTGACGCCCCGCCGCAGCAGGCGCGGATCTTCCTGGACGAGCATGTGGACCCGGCCCGCCTCACCGGGCTGAGCTTTGCCTCACGCAAGACGCCGGAGTTCATGAACCATCACCTGGTGCAGTGCCAGCGCTGTGATCTGGTGTATGCCGACACCCCGCCCGGACAGGACGAGCTTGCACGGGCGTATCACGCCAGCGAGTTCGACAGCGCGGTGGAGGCCGATGACGCGGCGCGGGCCTACATGCAGGCCATCCAGCCGGTGCTGGCGCAGTTGTCGGCTCAGTTGCCAGGGCAGTTGCCACCAGACAAGGCCGCACTCGAGATCGGCGCAGGCACCGGCGTGTTCCTTGAACATCTGGTCGAGGCCGGCTTCAACCGGGTGTGCGGCGTGGAGCCCTCGCCGGCGGCCATCGCCGCAGCGCCTGTCGCGCGGCAGGCCTGGCTGCGTGAGGCCATCTTCCGCGCTGAAGACTTCGAGCCCGCCAGCTTCGATCTGGTCTGCTGCTTCATGACGATGGAGCATGTGCGCGACCCCGGCGAGGTGGCCCGCGCCGTGCAGCAACTGCTCAGGCCGGGCGGTGCGTTCGTGGTGGTGGTGCACGACTGGCGCGCGCCCGTGAACCGGCTGCTGGGCAAGCGCTCGCCCATCATCGACATCGAGCACATGCAGCTGTTTTCGCCCGCCAGCATCGAGCGCCTGTTCACCGAAGCCGGCCTGGTGCAGGTGCGCAGCCACAGCTTCGCCAACCGCTACGCGCTGCGCTACTGGGCGCGGCTGCTGCCCCTGCCCGGCGGCCTGCGCACGGCCTTCATCCGCGCCCTCGACGCCCTGGGCCTGGGCCCGCTGAAGCTGCGCTTCAATGTGGGCAACCGGCTGTGCGTGGGCTGGCGACCCTTGCCCGGCAAGCCATGAAACGCGACGCCGCCTTGTGGCTGCGCTTCCTGCTGGCCGGTGCGGCCAACACCGGCTTCGGCCTGCTGGTTTACGCCCTGACCTTGCAGGCCGGGGCCGCCGATTGGGTGGCGCTGCTGCTCGGCCTGGTGATGGGGGTGATCTTCAACTTCCTGTCGATGGGCGGTTATGCCTTTCGAGATCTGTCTTGGGCTCGCGCGCCCCGCTTCGTGCTGGCCTACGCGCTGCTGTATGCCGTGAATCTGCTGCTGCTGCGCGCCCTGAACACATGGCTGGGCAGCCCCTTGCTGGCGCAGGTGCTGCTGACGCCGCTGATGGCCGGCCTGTCGTACCTGATGCTCTCGCGCTGGGTGTTCACCAGGCAGGAGGCCGCATGAAGCTGCTGCGCATCCACCACGCGGCCATCATCTGCGCCGATTACCCCCGCTCACGCCGCTTCTACACCGAGGTGCTGGGTCTGCGCGTGGTAGCTGAACACCACCGGCAGGCGCGTGATTCCTGGAAGCTCGATCTGGCCCTGCCCGATGGCTCGCAGATCGAGCTGTTCTCATTCCCGAACCCGCCTGCCCGACCCTCCCGGCCGGAGGCACAGGGCCTGCGGCATCTGGCTTTCGCCGTGGCCGATGTGGCTGCCGCCAAGTCGTGCCTGGAAGCGCAGGGCGTGCTGGTGGAAGACATCCGCGTGGATGAGTTCACCGGCCGACGCTTCACCTTCTTCGCCGACCCCGACGGCCTGCCCCTCGAACTCTACGAATCCGCATGAGCACACCGACCCTCACCCCGGCCCACATCCTCACCTTCTGGTTCGAGGAGATCACGCCCGCGCAGTGGTGGGCGAAGTCGGACGCGTTTGATGCGATGGTGGCGCAGCGCTTCGGCGCGGTGCACCGGGCCGCGGGCCTGTGCGAGTTGTCAGCGTGGCGGGCCACGCCCGAGGGGCGGCTGGCGGAGATCCTGGTGCTCGACCAGTTCTCGCGCAACATCCACCGCGGCAGCCCGCTCTCGTTTGCCAATGACCCGCTGGCGCTGGGCCTGGCCCAGACGGCGGTGGCCGTGGGTGCCGACCAGGCCTTGCCGGCGGCGCAGCGGGTGTTTGTCTACATGCCCTACATGCACAGCGAATCGCCGTTGGTGCATGTGGATGCGCTGGCGCTGTTCACCGGGTTGGGCGCGCAGCGGCAGATCGATTTCGAGCTGCGCCACAAGGCCATCGTGGATCGGTTCGGCCGTTACCCGCACCGCAATGAACTGCTGGGCCGTGTCTCGACCGACGACGAGCTGGCCTTTCTGCAAACGCCCGGCTCGTCGTTCTGAGCGGCGGCAGCCGCTGCCCTCAGGCGGCGCTCAGGTGGCGCTCAGTTGGTGCTTTCCTTCAAGCCCCAGCGCGCCATCAACGCGGCCCGCTTGCGCGGCACGAAATTGATGCGGTTGACATCGCCACCTGACATGGCCACCACGCGGTGGTCCATCACGCGCCACCACAGCGGCGGCACATAGGCCAGCAGGAACATGCCGAAGTAGCCCGAGGGCAGGCGCGGCAGGTCGGGGAAGTCGCGCAGCGACTGGTAGCTGCGCGCCGGGTGCGCGTGGTGGTCGGCATGGCGCTGCAGGTGGAACACCACGAGGTTGGACACCACATGGTTGCTGTTCCACGAGTGGTGCGGCTGGCAGGCTTCATAACGGCCGTTGGCCAGCATCCGGCGCTTCAGGCCGTAGTGCTCGATGTAGTTGGCGGACGTCAGCTGGAACGCGCCCCAGAAACACACCGCCAGCAGCACCGGCACCATCGGCCAGCCGCCCACGGCCAGCAGGCACCCGTGCACCAGCAGCGTCACGCAGCCGGCCTGCAGGATCTCGTTGCTGTGGTGCCAGGCCGGCAGGCCCTGGCGGTGCAGCCGGTCGGCTTCCAGGCGGCAGGCGCGCAGGAAGGCGCCCGGGATCTCGCGCCAGACAAAGGTCCAGATGCTTTCGCCCAGCCGCGACGATGCCGGGTCTTCCGGCGTCGACACATGGCGGTGGTGGCCGCGGTTGTGCTCGATCGAGAAGTGCCCGTAGCCGCCCAGCGCCGTGGTGAACAGGGCCACCTTGCGGGCCAGCCAGTCGCGCTTGTGGCCCAGCTCATGGCCGAGGTTCAAGCCGAAGCCCAGCACCGCGCCCGTAGACAGCACCGTGGCCAGCCAGCTGGTCCAGGGCAAGGGGTTCAGCGCCAGGAACAGGCAGTTGCCCAGCACCGTCAGCCACAGCACCGGCACCACGGCGTAGAGGATGGCGCGGTAGTAGCCATCGGCCTCCAGCGCCGGCACCTGCGCTTCAGGCGGGTTGCTGGTGTCTTCGCCCAGCCACGCGTCGGCCAGCGGCACCACGCCGTAGAAAAACAGCAGCGGCAGCAGGAACCACACCTGGCTCGTGGCGCCCAGGCTGTGCGCCACCGGCCCGATGGCCGCCCCCGCCGGGCCCACCACCGAGAACAACCAGCCCAGCCGCTTGCTGTCGCGCCAGGCGGGGGGTGCTTCGCCGGGCAGCTGTGGCCTGGGCAAGGTGGCGGGGTGGGCGTGCATGTGGTCTCCGGGTCTTGTTGTGGTGTTGAGACTGATTCTTCAGGGATCAACCCGGGGTGCCCACCGCGCCAGTCGCCACAAAATCGTCTGATAGTGACAGCCGCCCACCCCTTGCCGACCACCGCCACCCCTTGGCCACCCGGGGTGGGTGATGAGCCGGCCGTGCACCCCACCTACGCCCGCCTGCTGTGCGCCGAGCTGCAGCGCCGCGGCCATGCACCAGACGAGGTGCTGGCCGGTACCGGGCTGGGCTGGGCCGAGCTGCAGGTGGGGCAGCGTTTTCTGACCCGCGCGCAACTGCACGCCGTGGTGACGCGTGCCACGGCGCTGTGCCCCGAGCGCACGTTGGGCTTGTTGGCTGGCCTGGGCACCGAGCTCTCGGCGCATGGCGCGCTGGGCATGGCCGGCATGAGCTGCGACACCGTGGCGCAGGCCCTGCCGCTGCTGCTGCGGTTTTCGCGGCTGCGCCAGCACCTGGTCCACTTCGAGCTGCAGGTGGTGGACGAGCACCTGGCCCTGAGCCTGACCGAGCTGCGCCCCGACCCGGCGGTGAGCGCCTATGTGCTGGGCCACCTGACCGGCGCGGTGCTGCGCCTGATGCAGTCGATCACCGGGCGCGACTGGCGGGCGGACGTGGCGCTGGACTGGCCCTTCGATGAGCCCGCCGCCGACGCGGCCGCCTGGCTGCCCCGCACCCGTTTCGGTGCTGCCGCGTGGCGCTTGTTGTTGCCGCCCGCGCTGCTGGCCGCCCCCGGCCTGGCGCCGGACCCGCAGGCCCACCAGCGCGCCCTGCGTGACTGCGAGCAGCTGCTGGCGCAACTGGACCGCGGCGACCTGGTGCGCCGCCTGCGCCAACGCCTGGTCGACGAGTTGCTGCACCCACCCAGCCTGCCCGCGCTGGCGCTGGAAGAGCATGTCTCGCCCCGCACCCTGATCCGCCGCCTGGCGGATGACGGCACCAGCTACCAGGAACTGCTCGACGAAGCCCGCGCCGAGCACGCCTGCTGGCTGCTCAGCCACTCGCGCCTGTCGGTGGAGGCGGTGGCCGAGCAGCTGGGCTACGTCGATACCAGCAACTTCAGCCGCACCTTCAAGCGGTGGCGCGGTGTGACGCCACGCGCCTTCCGCCAGGGCGGCAGCGACGCGGACTGAGCCGCGCCGCTGCCTTCAGGCGGGCGGCGCTTTCAATGCCCCTCATGGCCGGTCGGCTTGCGCACCTGCAGCGTGTGGCTATCGGCCTTTGGCGCCGCCGCGCGCACCACCTCGGGCGCTTCGGCCGTGTACTCACTCGCCAGCGTGCCGGCGGGGTGCTGGTAGGGGCCGGGGTCCTTGAAGTCACCGCGCTGGATGTTGTCGCGCACCTTCACCACGCTGAACATGCCGCCCATGCCGATCGCGCCAAACGGCCCGGTGCCGGTCATCATTGGCAAGGTGTTGTCCGGCAGCGGCATTTCCATCTCGGCCATGTCGTGCATGCCGCGGTCGCCCATCACCATGTAGTCCGGAATCAGGCGGGTGATCTTCTTCGCCACCTCGCGGTGGTCCACGCCGATCATCGTGGGCACGCCGTGCCCCATCGCGTTCATCGTGTGGTGCGACTTGTGGCAATGGATGGCCCAGTCGCCCGCCAGCGCATCAAACTCGAAGGCCCGCATCTGCCCCACGGCGATGTCGGTGGTCACCTCGGGCCAGCGCGCGCTCTTGGGCACCCAGCCACCGTCGGTGCCTGTCACCTCGAAGTGCGGGCCGTGCATGTGGATCGGGTGGTTGGTCATCGTCAGGTTGCCCACGCGGATGCGCACGCGCTCACCCGTGCGCGCCACGAACGGATCAATGCCCGGGAAGGCGCGGCTGTTCCAGGTCCACAGGTTGAAGTCGAGCATCGTGTTGACCTGCGGCGTGGCACTGCCGGGCTGGATGTCGTAGGCATTCAGGATGAAACCAAAATCGCGGTCGACCTTGAACTGCCGCGGGTCCTTCGGATGCACGATGAACAGGCCCATCATGCCCATCGCCATCTGCACCATCTCGTCGGCATGCGGGTGGTACATGAAGGTGCCCGGGCGCTGCAGCACGAACTCGTACATGAAGGTCTTGCCCACGGCGATGGGCGGCTGCGTCAGCCCCGTCACGCCGTCCATGCCCGAGGGCAGCAGCACGCCGTGCCAGTGCACGCTGGTGACTTCGGGCAGCTTGTTGGTGACGAAGATGCGGATGCGATCGCCTTCCACCGCTTCGATGGTCGGGCCGGGGCTGCTGCCGTTGTAGCCCCACAGATTGGCCGTCATGCCGGGGGCGATTTCGCGCACCACCGGCTCGGCCACGAGGTGGAATTCCTTGACGTTGTTCTTCATGCGCCAGGGCAGCGACCAGCCGTTCAGCGTCACCAGCGGCTGGAACGGCCGGCCGGTGGGCGGCGCCGGCGGCAGCTGCGTGGCGGGTGATGTGTTGATGGCTGCTTCGGGCAGCAATGCGGCACCGGCCCGGCTGACAGCGGCCGCGCCGACCATGGTGGCGCCCGCCGCCTTGAAGAAGTTTCTGCGGTGGTTCATGGCTGTTCTCCGTGCGCCGAAGCGGCCGTCATCGCGGCCTGCAATTGGGTTTCCGCGGTCCAGTAATCGCGCAGCGCCTCGACGGCGGCCGAGACACCGGCCACCTGCTCGCGGGCATCGGCCAGCAGGTCGAACACGCTGATCAGCATGCCGTTGTAGCGCAGCAGGTTCTCTTCGGAAATGCGCTGGCGCAGCGGCACCACCTCGTCGCGGTAATGCAGGGCCAGCGCATGCGCGGTGCGGTAGGCCGAGTAGGCCTCGCGCACCTCCGAGCGGGCGTTGACGGCCACCTGCGCGGTGCGGTGCACGGCTTGCAGGTAGGTGCCTTCAGCCTGTGCGGTGCGGGTGCTGCCGAAGTCGAACAGCGGCAGCTCCAGCTCGATCTCGAAGCCGTTGCTGCGCTGCTCGCCCGTGGCGCTCTTGTTCTGGTAGCCCGCCTGCAGCACGTTGACGAAGCGCGTGGCGTTGGTCAGGCCCAGCGCGCGGGCGGTGGCCTCGGTGTGGCGCCTGGCCATGAGCACGTCGAGGCGGGTGGCCATTGCGGTTTGCTCGGCGTCCTGGCGCTCTGCGGGGGCGTTGGGTAGATCGGGCAGGCGTGCGGGCAGGGTGAAGGCATTGGCGCCAGCGCTGCTCAGCCCCAGCAGGCGCACCAGCCGTTCACGCGTGGCCACGGCCTGGTGCTGCGCGCGGGTGAGCTGCGCGGTGGCGTCGGCATAAAAGGCTTGCTCGCGCATCTGCGACAGCTTGCTGAAATTGCCCGCCGCCACCATGCGGCGCGCCAGGTCGTTCGAGGCATCCGCCGCGTCCTTCACCTGGCCGTGATACCCCACCAGCTGCTGCGCCGCGACGGCTTCAAAAAACGCCTTGCGTGTGTCGGTGGCCAGGCTGACGGTGGCCAGCGCGGCCTGCATCTGCACCTGCTCGAAACGCTGTTGCTCCAGCTGCTGCGCCAGTGGCAGCGTCAACAGCCCGAGCACGTTGAAGACCAAGGCGCGGTCGATTTCCACGCTGTTGTGGCCATTGCTGTTGCCGCTCAAGCGCCCGAAGCGCAGCGACGGGTTGGCCAGCCGCCCGGCGCGCACCAGATCGGCTTCAGCAATGCCGAGTTCCGCATAACGCGCCTGCAGCCCGCGGTTGTTCAGCAGCGCGATCTCGACACTGCTGTCGGCCGAGAGGGGTTGGCTGAGCAGCTGTGCCACGCGCTCAGCAGCTGCCTGCGTCTGCTCGGGCTGGCGCTGCACCACCGGCGTCTGGCCGGTGCGGTCTTTGGTCAGCTGCGCGACCTGGCCAAAGCCGCCGTCACTGGAGAACGACGCGCAGCCGGTCAGGGCCAGCATCGCCAGCGCGGTGGCCGCCCTGGTGGTGGCTGCGGCCGTGCGCCGGGCGAAAGGGGGGAGAGTCATTTTTCAAACCTGTTCTGAGTACCCACGGGTCGTGCCGCAGGCGGGTCACGCACCCACGCTTGAAACTGGCCAGGCGTGTGTGCGCCGCTGGGGCCTCTGGATTGAGGCCGGGCGGCGTCAGGGGGTTCGGGGAGGGCGCTCTTGGCCGTCGGGGTAGCGCGCGGCCACGGGTGTGGTCAGCTCAGGGAAGTGGGCCGTGTTGGCGGGCGCAACGGCCTCTACCGACGGTGGCGCAAAGGCCAGCGGCGTCAGGTTGCAGCCGCCGGCGCAAAACGGGCAGGCGCTGGCGTGGGGGCTGCTGCTGTCGGCGTCGTCAGCCGCCTCGGTGGGTGCGCTGCTGCTGTCTGGCGAGCCTGCATCTTGGGCCGCCATGTCGAACGCCGCGAGCCGGGCCTCGTCACAGTGTCCGACGACCATGGGGGCGGGGGCCGCATTCGCCGCAGCCGCCATCACCCCACCGCCCGAGCACAGCATTGCCGCAGCCACCGCGCCACGAACGGGCAGCAGCACGGTGAGCAGGACGAGGAGGAGGACGCGGAGGTGCTTCACGGTGCGTGATTATGTGGTCATGCAGGGCGGGCTGCCTTGATCCTGGGCAGACGGCCCCAGCCCGGCCCCAGCCCAGCATCAGCCTGGCAACACCCGCGCGTGGGCCACCATTTCAGCGAACAACGCGGTCAGTGCGGTGCCCCGCATCTGGTACGGGTCGAACTCGGCCTGCGGGCTGTATTTCAGGAAGGTCTGCTGGTTCGCCTCGGTGCTGGTGACCAGGCCCATCGACCATTCCGCATACATGCGGCTGTCGATTTCGGTGAAGCTCAGGATGGCCGGATCGGTGTGCCGCGCGTCCAGCAAGATGCGGTGATACAGCGCGTTGACGGCCAGGTGATCACCCTCCAGGCATTGCAGGAAGATGCCGTTGCTCAGCAGCAAGGCCCCGGTGATGCCCAGTCGGCGGTTGTTGCGCTGCGAGCGCTGGACGATGTCGCGCACATCCAGCGGCGTCAGCACACCCGCAGTGCGGCTGGCGTAAATCAGGCGAATCAACATCTCTGCACCCTCATGGCCCCGCCGCGCGGCAACACGCCGAGCATCCAGCCCAGCGGCGGATGCTACGACGAAGGCGGGTGAGGCGAAGTTGCCGCCAAAGAGCCGTGCGTGGGCGCAGGGGATTCCGCCGTCACCCTCGCTGTGTCAGTGCCTGCGCAATCGATGGCTCGTACTGCCCGCCGATCAGCACAAACAGCATGCGGCACGGCTTGCCAGACCGGTTGGCCCAGGCGTGGTTGGTGCCGCGCTGGATCACCACGCTGCCGGGTTTGAGCTGCACCTCTGAGTCGTCGAGCATCAAGGTCATCTCGCCTTCGATCACGACGCCGTAGTCGATCGACTCGGTGCGGTGCATCAGCGGGTGCGGCGATGCGGCTTGCACGGTCGAGGCCGTCTCGTCGCCGATCTGCGAGAAGGCGGTTTTCATTTTCTTCGCGCCATGCGCGAGGAAGTCTTCGGTGTCGGGCGGGATGTCGACAAAGCGCATGCGGCTGCCGTGCGGTGGCGGCGGCAGCATCAGCGCGGCGGTGGTGGGGTCGGCGCCGTTGTCCAGCGCTGCGGGCGTGGCGGAGGTGCTCCAGACCTCGTGGAACACGGTGCCCGGAATGGCCGCGATTTCAACCACGGTGGGCAGCGGGCCGTGGCTGCTGACGATCGCCTTGCCTTCGCTGTCGTGGCCGGTGACGACGCGCTGGATGGTCGGGAAGCTCATCGAATGATCCTTTGGTGATGGTGGGTGCTGGCCGCCAGCCTAGGGCGGGTGCTTCGCGAAGAGAAATCCTTTTGCTCGAAACATCGATTCGACGCAGCGCAACGATCGAGGGTAGAAACCCCAAGCATTGCGCAGCGTTCAAACGCACCTGGCAACAGCCTTGGCGGGGACAATGCCGGTGTGCGATTCAACAAACTCGACCTCAACCTGCTGGTGGCGCTGGACGTCTTGCTGAAAGAGCGCAGCGTGACGCGTTCGGCCGATGTGCTGAACATGAGCCCCTCGGCCATGAGCAATGCGCTGGGCCGGCTGCGCGACTATTTCGAGGACGAGCTGCTGGTGCAGATCGGCCGCAAGATGGAGCTGACACCGCGCGCCGAAGGCCTGCAAGACGCCGTGCGCGACGTGCTGCTGCGCATCGACAGCAACGTGGCCGCCCCACCGGTGTTCGACCCCCGCACGAGCGACCGCACCTTCCGCATCTTTGCGTCTGACTACACGCAGTGGGTGCTCGGCCCGGCCTTGATGACGCTGGCCGCGCGGCAGAAGGCCGCGGTGCGCTTCGAGTTCTCGCCGCAGGTGGACCAACCGCACCGCTACCTTGAGCGTGGCGAGGCCGATCTGCTCATCATTCCCACGGGCTTCATGTCGCCGGATCATCCGACCGAAGTGCTCTACCGCGAGAACTTCGTCTGCATGGTCTGGCGTGACGGCGCCCTGGCTGGCGGCAAGCTGAACTTCGAGCGCTATGTGGCGGCCGAGCATGCGGTGATGCAGCCGGCGGGCGGGCGCGGCGATGCCTTCGAAGGCTGGTTCCTCAAGCGCTATGGCGTGACGCGCCGCATCGCGGCCATGACCTACAGCTTTGTCACCTTGCCGGCGCTGCTGGTGGGCACCGACCGCGTGGCCACGGTGCATGAGCGTGTCGCGCGGCAGGTGGCCGGCGTCTGGCCGCTCGAGATCGTGCCGACGCCGGTGGACATTCACCCGATGGAGCAGGCGATGCAGTGGCACCAGTTCCGCGCCAACGACCCCGGCCTCACCTGGCTGCGCGGCCTGGTGGTGGCGGCGGCGAAGCTGATGGACGAGGTGTGATCACACGTCCGCACACGCCGGTCTTGCCGAGCTTCAGCGCTGGTAGATCGGCACCTCGGTGGCATAGAGGAAGAACGACGATGCCGGCTGGTAGAAGGCAGCGCCCGGCTCGGCGTTGATGGCCAGCAAGGCGCGCTCATACGCACGGAAGGCGCTCAGACTGGTGGCGTCGTCGAACCACAGGCTGGCCGCACCTTCGTAGATCGGCACGTCCAGGCCGCCGAAGTAGGCGAGCATCGGATTGAAGGCGGGCAGCTGGTGGTTGTGCACGCAACGGCGCAGGGCCGCACTGGCTTGCGGCGTGGTGTCGAGTGCGCGGGCATGGGCCTTGGCCCAGCGCTCGAAAAACGTCGGCAGGGCGAGGCCTTCAGCGGCGCGCATGAAGTGCAGCACCTTGGCACCGCGCCCCGGCCCGGGGTTGGTCACGGGTTGCTCCACTTCTGTTGCCACCAGGCTGAGCTGCAGGTCCTTCGCGCTGAAGTTGGCGCCGTCCGGGCCGACCTTGGTGCGCACATGCTCATGCGCGAAGTTCGCTTTCATGTCTTCCGGGCTGTCCCAGTACAGCTCGGTGACGGAGTCACGCGCCACGGGCTGGGTGTGCGCCGTGTCGGCCAGGCTGCCGAAGGCCGCATCGAACACATGGTTCTGCACATAGCGCCGCAGGCCTGCGGGCTCGTCGGTGGCGAGCCGGCCATGCACGTGCTGCACGTAGGCGAGGTACTCGGCGTGGGTCATGCCGGGGCGCCGGCACAGCGCGGCGATCATCTTGATCATGCTTGTCTCCTTGTTGTTGGTGTCTGCAGTGTCGATGGCGGTTGCGGCGTCCGTCAGACCGCTTCGAGGCCGTCCCAGCAGAGGTACTTCACCTCCACATACTCATCAATGCCCAGGTGCGATCCTTCGCGGCCCAGGCCGCTTTGCTTGATGCCGCCGAACGGCGCGACCTCGTTCGACATCAAGCCGCAGTTGATGCCGACCATGCCGCTTTCGATGCGTGCGGCGCAACGCCAGATGCGCGCCGCATCAAGGCTGTACAGGTAGGCCGCCAGACCGAACTCGGTGTCGTTGGCCATCGCGATGGCCTCGTCCTCGGTGTCGAAGCGGAACAGCGGCATCACCGGGCCGAAGGTCTCCTCGGACGCGACGCGCATGGCCGGCGTGGCATCGGCCAGCACGGTGGGCTCGTAGAAGTGGCCGCCGAGGGCATGGCGGCGCCCACCGTGCAGCAGCCTTGCGCCCTTGGCCAGGGCGTCGGCCACGTGTTCTTCCACCTTCTCCACGCCGCCCGCGTCAATCAGCGGGCCCAGGTTCACGCCTTCTTCCAGGCCATTGCCCACACGCAGCTTCGCCACACGTTCGACGATGCGCGCGGCCAGCGCGTCATACACACCGGCCTGCACCAGCACGCGGTTGGCGCCGATGCACGACTCGCCGGTGTTGCGAAACTTCGCCGCCATCACGCCGTCGGCGGCGGCGTCGAGATCAGCGTCGTCAAAGACGATGAAGGGCGCGTTGCCGCCAAGTTCCATTGAGCATTTCTTGACCGTCTGGGCGGCCTGGGCCAGCAAGACGCGCCCGACCTCGGTGGAGCCTGTGAAGGTGATCTTGCGCACCAGCGGGTGGCTGGTGAGCTCACCCCCGATGGCGCGGGTGTCGTTGCCGGTGATGACGCTGAACACGCCCGCCGGCACGCCCGCGCGCTCGGCCAGTTCAGCCAGCGCCAGAGCCGTCAACGGCGTCTGGCTGGCGGGCTTGACGACCATCGTGCAGCCCGCGGCCAACGCCGGGCCGGCCTTGCGGGTGATCATCGCTGCCGGGAAGTTCCAGGGCGTGATGGCGGCGCACACGCCGATGGGCTCACGCAGCGCGACGATGCGCTGGGTGTCCTTCACGCTCGGGATCACGTCGCCGCGCACACGCGTGGCTTCTTCAGAGAACCAGCGCATGAAGCCGGCGGCGTAGTCCACCTCGCCGCGCGCCTCAGCCAGCGGCTTGCCCTCTTCGAGGGTGATCAAGGTGGCCAGATCTTCCCGGTGCTGCACCATCAGGTCGTACCAGCGGCGCAGGATCTCGCCGCGCACCTTGGCGGTGGTGCGGCGCCACGGGCCGAGGGCCACGTGCGCGGCCTCGATGGCGCGCCGGGTTTCGTCTTCGCGGCAGCGCGGCAACTCAGCGAGCAGCGCGCCATCGGCCGGGTTGTGCAGCGCACAGCGGCCGTGCGGTGTCTCGGTCAGCCACGCGCCGTTGATGTAGGCGGCTTCGCGCCACAGGCCGGCGTCCTTGAGCAGATGTTGCATGGTGGGTCCGCCTTCAGCAGGTGTGACGGCCAACCAGGAAGGCCGAGTCCGGATCCGCCGTGACTTCGCAGCCCGAGGCGATGAGGCCCTGGCGCAGCGACTTCATGAAGCGGTCCGGAATGCGCAGCGACGGCGCGCGCAGCGGCCCGCCGTTGAAGCCGGCCAGCCAGTCCTGGTACTTCCACTGCGTGCGGTTGAGCGCACCGATGGCCGGTGCAGAAGCGGCCGACGCCGCGGTGTTCGCCTGGCGCGCCGGGTTGACCTTCCAGTACATCGCCATCGCTTCTTCCCAGCGGCCGGTGCGGGCCAGCTCAAATGCGCGGGGGTAGTAGTCACCCATCCACTGCGTGTTGCTGGTGCCCGAGAACTGCAGGTTCATCAGGCTCATCAGCGGGATGGCGTCGGCCTCGATCGGGCAGCTGATCACCACCTCGTCGCGGAAGTGGTGGTACATCTCGCAGATGCCGGCTGGCAGCGGAAAGCCCTGCTCCGACTTGATGGCCACCACGTTCGGGCAGTCCTTCACCAGGCGGCGCATCAGCTCCAGCGACATGCCGGCCGGGTGCACACGCTCGAAGCCCCAGGTGGGGATGGGGAAGAGCATCACGCCCAGGTCCGTCGCGTCGCAGAAGGCCTTGGTGTAGTCGTAGATGTCCTGCTCGCTGGTGGGCCAGAAGGTGGACGGGTACGACAGCAGCACCAGGTCTGCGCCGGCCTTCTCTGCCAGCTTCACGGCCTCGATGTTGTCGGCCAGCGTGCCGAAGGCCGCATGGAAAAACAGGCCCAGCTTGCCGCCGGCGGTCTCACGCGCCCAAGCGGTGAACTGCGCGTTTTCTTCCGCGGTGATGGCCACTTCAGAGCACAGCAGCGTGTAGGTGAAGCCCTGGGCCATGACTCGTTCGATGTCATGGCGGATGCCGCGCTCGTTCAGGCGCTTCAGGTCGGCGCTGTAGCTGGGCAGGGTGACGGCGGAGCAGCCGAGCAGGTGCTGGCGGGCCCAGGCGCGGGCATCGGATTTTTTGTAGGCAGGCATTCAGGTCTCCGGAAATTTCAGCTGGAAGGTCACTTGGAAATCGGCACGATGCTGGCGGGCAGCACCACGCCCACACCAAGCTGGCGCGCGCGGGCGAGCAGCATCTCGGCCATCGCGATGTCTTGCAGGGCGGAGCCCACGGACTTGTAGAGCACGATGTCGTGTGCATGGCGCCGCGGCGTGAGACGCCCGGCCACCAGGTCGTTCAGCGAGGCCAGCTTGCTGTCGAGGTCAACGCCGGCCTTCAACGCGGCGAGCGCATCGCCGGTGTCGTGCATCACCTCTTCGGGCATGTCGGCCACGATGCAGGCGGCGCGCGCCATCGTGGCTTCGTCCACCTCGCGCTGCTCGGGCAGTGTTGAGCCCAGCGACACCACGGTGCAGCCGGGGTTGAGCCGCGCGCCGTGCAGCACGGGCGATTCGTCGCGGCTGCGGGCGGCGCAGATCACCACGTCCACGTCTTGCACGGCGCTCTGCGGTGAGGTGACGGCCGCGATGTCCATCCGGGCGCTGAAGCCTTCGGCAAATCGTTCACGGCTGGCGGGCGTGGGGCTGAAGATGCGCACGGTTTTCAGCGTGCGCACGGCGGCCAGGCATTCCAGCGCGTTGCGCGCCTCGAAGCCCGCGCCAATGACGCCCACGGTCAATGGCCGCTGCGGCGCCAGCCGGTCGACGGCCAAGGCGGCGGTGGCGGCCGTGCGCAGGCCGGTGACCCGGTTGCCGTCGATGAGCGCGGACAGCGCCATCGTGTCTTGATCGAACAGCGAGATCAGGTAGCTGGCGCGGCCGGTGCGTGGCGACGCGGCGATCAGCTTGCAGCCCATCGTCCAGCCGGTCGGGGAGACGGCGGTCAGGCCGCGCAGCCAGATGCCTTCGCCACGCGCCATCGAGCGCTGCGGCACCATGGCCGGCTTGATGTCAGCGGCGTAGGCCCGGGCCAGTACGTCAACGGCGCTGGGCCAATCGGCCAGCGCGGCGACGTCGGCGTCAGAGATGAAAAGCGTGGGCGCCACGGGGGCGCTGAGGGGGGCGTCGGACACGGTGTGGAGGCTCTGGGTGATCGAGAGCGCACCATAGGTCCGGGCCCGCCGCGCAGGAAGCGTCGGCGGTGGATATCAGGGTTCCTGAAAATCGATGGCTGGCTCACCGGCCATGGCGCAGAGCAGCGTCATCACCTCGCGCGTGGCGCGGGTGTGCGGGCGGCGGGGCGATTCGGCCAGCACGACGTAGCGCTCCAGCTCGGGCTGCACGATGCGCGCCGCCGCCAGCCGCGCATCGCCCGGGCCGCCATCAACCGAGGCGATGGCGTAGCCCGCACCGGCCGCCGCCACCTCGTACTGCAGCTGCACCGAGTCGGCCTCACAGGCGATCTGCAGCTTCAGGCCGTGCTCTGCCGCCAGTCGGTCCAGGCGCGCACGCAGCAGGTGCGGCCGCGCGGGCAACACCAGCGGCAAGCCCGACAGCGCAGTGAGATCGATCTGGCCGGCGGCCAGCCGCGCATCGCCCCGCGGGCCGATCAGGTGCAGCGCCACGCGTGCCAGCAGCCGCTCATCGCGCACGCTGGCCGGGTCTTCGCGCAGCACGACGGCCATGTCGAGCCGGCCTTCGCGCAGCTGTTCTTCGAGCGGCGCGCTGGCGCCTTCGACCAGGTGCAGGCGCACGCCGGGCAGGCGCTCACGCACGGCCAGCGCAAGCGGCCCGGCGAACCGCCGCACCGCCGACGGCAGCAGCCCGAGCCGCACGTCGCCCATCGGTTGGCCGCTGACGCTGCGCATCTCTTCGACCAGCGCATCGGCATCGGCCACCAGCTGCGCCACGCGCGGCAGCAGTTGGGTGGCGAACGCGGTGGGCACCACGCCCCGGCCGGTGCGCACGAAGAGCCGCTCGCCGCTGTCACGCTCCAACTGCGTGACGGCGCGGCTGACCATCGACTGCGGCATGGCCAGCACCAGCGCCGCCTTGCTCAGGCTGCCGGCTTCCACCACGCTGAGCAAGATCCGCCAGCGCGGATCGACGAAGGCCGGGGAGGGCACATCCTGGCGATCTTTGGGGGGCGGTGACTCACGCTGTTCGACTGTCATGGCGCGATGCTACGCGCTGGCGCGTCAGTGCTCCGCCGTATCCGGCTTGGCCATCAGGATCGTGACGAGCTCCCGGTACAGCAGGCCCGGGCTGACGGGTTTGTGCAGCAAGGGCAAGCCGCTGCCCACGGCTTCACGCAAGCGCTGCGGGGCCGTGTCGCCGCTGATCAGCAGCGCGGGCAGTGGGCACATCAGCTGCGCGCGCAGGGCCGCGATGACCTCGACGCCGGTGATGTGCTCGCGCAGGCGGTAATCACACACGACGGCCTCGGGCACCCAGGTTCGGGCCAGCGCCAAGGCCTCGTCGAGAGAGCCTGCGGCCTGGCAATCGCAGCCCCAGTCGCGCAGCAGCTCCACCATGCCCCGGCGCACGGCGTCGTCGTCGTCCACCACCATCACGCGGGCGCGCAGCCGTGGCGGGTTGTCATCAAGGGCAGGCTTGGGCGATGCGGGCGGAGGCGCCTCGGAGATCGGCAGCGTCACGCTGAACACGCTGCCGCGGCCCGGGCGAGAGACCAGCCCCAGCCCGTGCGGTGGGCCGAGCGCGCGCACCAAGCCGTCGACGATGGCCAGGCCAAGGCCCAGGCCCTTGGTGCGGTCACGCTCCGGGTTGCCGAGTTGGTGGAATTCGCGGAACACGGCGCGCTGCTGCGAGGCCTCGATGCCGATGCCCGTGTCGTGCACCGCCAGCATCGCCTGCCCGCCGCGCAAGCGGCAGGTCACCAGCAAGCCGCCACGCGCGGTGTAGCGGATGGCGTTGGAGACCAGGTTGCGCAGGATGAACTCGACCAGCGCCGGGTCGGAGGCCAGCACCAGATCGCTTTCGCGCGAGCGGTATTCGAGGCCCTTGGCATCGGCCTGGCCCGCAAACTCCCGCTCGATGCGGTTGAGCAGCGGCTGCACCGCGAAGGGCTGCACATGGGGCTCGACCACACCGGCCTCGATGCGCGAAAAATCCAGCAGCACCTCCAGCATTTCCGCCGACGCCCGGCCAGCGGCGGCGGCATTGGTGACCAGCTCCCGCTGCACCGCACTCAGCTCGGTGCGCGAGAGCACATCCAGGAACAGGCCCAGCGCGTGAACGGGCTGGCGCAGGTCGTGGCTGGCCGCGGCAAGGAACTTGGACTTCGCCACGTTGGAGGTCTCGGCCAGTTGCCGAGACTCATCGGCCTGCGTGGTGCTCTCTCGCAGTTGCCCGAGCAGGGCTTCGTTCTCGAAGCGCAGCTCGATCGACTTGAGCACGGTGCGCGAGAAGCGCAGGGCCTGTCCGACCACCAGCACGGCGTACAGCAGCACCAGCCAGGTCAGGCCGTTGTGCACATCACCGCCCAGATACCAGAGCCGGGCGAGCACCAGCACCCCCATCGGCAGCCCCAGCGCGACATAAACCGCTGGAATGGCGGCCTGCACCGAGACGGCGCCACCGGCCATTGCTGCAATCACGGCCAGCACCACGAAGCTGCCGCCGGGGTTGATGCCATCGAGTGCGATCCAGGCCAGCGCGCCCCAGACCAGGCCCTCGAGGGTGAGCGCGAACATGAGGCTGTACACGGCACCGTGAGCGCCTCGGTTGGCCAATGGTGCGCGCAGGAATGTGCGGGCGAGCCGGCCCGTGTTCAGGTTGGCGACAGTACCCGCCACGCCCCACGGCACCAGGATGTGCGCGTTGTGTGTGTCGATCAGGATCGACACCATCAACAAGATAGCCATGACCACGGGCCAGAAGGCGATCCGGAGGCCTTCCATGATGAAGCGCAGCTGCTCCGCGAGGATGCGCTCCTCGGCCAGGCGAAGCGGGTTGCGCAACATGGCTGCGTTTCGTGCGGCTGCTCGCGCGCTAGCCGATGAGGCGCTGACGGCGCGCGGCCGCGACGGCCTCGGCGCGGCTGCCCACGTCGAAGAACATCAGGATGTCTTGCACGTGGCGGCGCACCGTGTTGTCGGACAGCGAAAGCTGGCGCGCGAGCACCTTGTTCGACATGCCCTGGCTCAGCAGGTCCAGCACTTCGCATTGACGCGGCGTGAGGCGCCGCTCGCCTTGCGCATCTGGTGATGCGGCGGGGGCTGCGCTGTTGCCATGCAAGGCGCGGTCAATGGCCTTGACGATGTCGTCGGCGGTTTCGGCCTTGGACACAAAGCCGGCCGCGCCACGGGCGATGGCCAGGCGCACCGTTTCCGGCTCGCTTTGTGAAGACAGCATCAGCACCGGCGCATCGGGCCAGCGGCGGTGCATCAGGTCAATGCCTTCGAGGCCACTCAGGCCCTGGAGATGGATGTCGAGCAACACCACATCCACGCCGTCGAGCTCGGCGGCAGACGCTTCCTGTATGGACGCGCATTCATGGATGTGGGCGTCGGGCATGGCAGCCCGGATCAGCAAAGCGAGGCCGGACCGGAACATGGCGTGGTCGTCGACCAGCAGGATTCGCGGCGATTTCATCAGGGAATTAAAGCATGCAGGGGCGTGTGGGCGACTGGTCCAAACAGACCATTTCAAACGCAGACGCATCTCACTAGAGTTCGTTCCTGAAGTGCCGACGGGGTCCAAGACACATACCTCACCACGTATCCCTGCGGCATCCAGAACGTGGTGGGACAACCAACTCAGAGAGCCAATGTCATGAACGTCACGAAAGCAGTTTTCTCCGCCATCCTCGCCTTGTCAGCCGGCGTCGCTTCGGCAGCCCCGACGGTCGTCACCGTCGACGCACTCGCCAATTGCCTGGACCTGGGCACGGCATCTGCACCGGCCCTCGTCAAGGTGTATCTGCCTGACGGCAACTACAAGGCCAGCGTCGTGCGCAGCACGAACGTCCCCAACCCGGGCTACCCGGACTACATCAACTCCAACGTCGGCCTCTTCCAGGCCGGGAACGTGCTGGGCGGCATCGCCATCGGCAAGTCACTGAAGTTCAAGGTGGCCGGCGGCTTCGACGGCGACATCCACGCGTTCATTTCCGACGGCATCTGCGCGGACAACAGCGGCAGCACCGTCATCCGCTTCACCCCGTACTGATCGGCCTGCGCCGCAACCCCGGCTCGTCGTTCAGAGCTCGGGCTTGCGGCCCTTGTCCTTCTCCAGCTGCTGCATCCGGGCGCCGTCAGCGTCCTTCAGGAAGCTGCTGCCCAGCGCCTGCAACTGGGCGTCCAGCCTGGCGTAGTTCAGCACGGACACCCGCATGTGCTTCACGTAGTCGCGGTTGCTGTCGAGTGCCAGCACCACGCCGAGCAGCGTGCCGCAGCCGGCGAGCGGGCGCTCCTTGCGCAAGACCCGGTTCACGTCGGTGAAGAATTCGGGCCTGTTGATGGTGGGCTGGTTCGCGTCGATGTCGTTGGCACTGTAGAAAGTCTTCGGGTCACCCCACTCGGGCATCGGCGCTTCCGGCAGATAGGCGATGGGGCAGCCCGTTGCAGAGCGCTGGTCCATCGGGCTCAGCCCGGAGTAATCACCGCGCACGCCCCCCGGGATGTTGGCGGCCCACCGCATCGTGTACCGGTCGGCGGTGCCCATGTACTCGTGCGGCGTATGGAACAGCTCCCGGCCGTACTTGTCTTGCAGCGCCTTGGCGGTCTCGTTCAGCAGCGGCTTCTCATTCGCGCCAAAGATGCGAACGCGGTAGATGCCCACCATGTCGGGCTGGCCGGGCAGCGCATAGGTGGCCATTGATTCGATGGCATCGCCCACCTTGCACGGCCCTGCACCGGCGCAGCGGTACTGGAAGTGGCCCACCGTCATCGGCAGTTGCCGATACTCGTTCCCGATGCCGCTCTTGAGCGGACGCTCCGTCCACTTGCCCTTGCCCGCCAGCACCTTGCGCGCCTGCGCTGCCGACATGTTCAGGTGAATGCCCAGGATGTCGGCCTGGTTGAGGTGGTCGCCGGAGGCGGGCACCACGGGCGGCGCAGACGTGTGTGAGGCCCGCGCCATTGGCGTGCCAGCGGCCAAAGCCTGCAAGCGCTCTTGCATCGGGTTGGACAAACTGGCCAGCAGGGCGCCGGGCACCGGGAACAGTGTGGGCATGCCCGACGCAAACCGGATGTCGGTGATGGTGACCTTGATCTCGCCATTCACCACCTGGAAGTTGTAGCTGCCCTGGTAGCGAATCTGGCTCTCGCTCTCGAACTTGAAGGGCTCGGACTTGAACCGGGCGCCTTCATCGGCAGTGGATCGCACGGTCAGCTCGCGCTCGGTCAAGACCTGCTTCACCAGGCCGCCGGCACGCTCCTTGTCCATCGAAGCGTGAGACTAGGCCAGCTGAGAGGCCAGGATCAATCACAGGGGCAAGGCGCGGAGTGCAAACTTCATGGGGTATGGCTGAGTTGAACCTTCGCCGATAGTAAGTGACGCAACGCCATGCCCGGCCACATGAACTCAGCAAACGGGTTGTGATGGCCCCATGGATATAGTCGCCGGCGACGCCCATGGGCGAAGCGAAATACCTGAAAGAAACACCCTGATGCGCGTTGTTCTGGCCTGTGGCCTGCTGTTTGGCACCCAACTGCTTGCTGCGCCTGCAGCGCTTGCCCAATCTGCCCCCACCATGGCCTGCGACGCCCGCAAGCCCGATACGGAATGGCTGCAACAACCACCGGCGAAGCTGGATTGGTCTTGTGGCCAATCCGTGATGACGCTCAACACCGTTTTGCCTACCGGTGAGCCAGACTTTGACCCGCTGAAAAGCCAGCTCACGAACGACGGCATGACGGCAGCCTTTTCGAACAGCACGTTGCAAGGCTTCAGGCTGTGGCGCCCTTTGGGCCCGCCAACCCGGCCCGAAGATTCCATGATGAAGCGCCCCGGGTTTTCAGGAGGCTCCAACTCTTGAGAAGATGGAGCCATGAACAAGTCGAACAAGTTCTCACCTGAGGTCCGCGAGCGCGCTGTGCGCTTGGTGCAGGAGCATCGC